>JAMORG010000073.1 GCA_027063745.1 Sulfurimonas sp. | reverse complement strand
TCTGGTCTAACACTGTTTCTAATATTCAAAATTCAATGGTGCCGACACGAGGATTTGAACCCCGGGCCTGCTGATTACAAATCAGCTGCTCTAGCCAACTGAGCTATGTCGGCATCGAATTTGAGCCAGAATTATAGTGCAAAATAAAATCAATGTCAAGGGTTTTTGCTAAAAAGTTAAAAAAAATCCATCTTTTATGATTTTTACCTGCCATTTACCCTTATATTGCTCTATTTGAGCAATAATTTTTTCTTCATATATTGGTTTAATATGATTGATATAGATGAGCAAATCATCTCTTTGTAACTTTTGCAGCTGTTGAAAAAGTAACTTTGGAGTCAAATGTTTACTTGCTTTTGCCAAAATTTCCATCTCATTACTAAACGAACATTCAAGAATACAGCTTTTAATATCATGATTATTCTCTAAAATATCTATATAGTTATCTAGTGAATATGTATCTGTACCTATTAAAATTCTACTATTGTTACGCTCATAGATATATCCACAGCTTGCAACTGTATGATCTGATGTAAAAGCTTCTATTGATTCATTCTCTGAGACTTTGTACTTTTTTCCTGTTTCTATAGGAATGTACTCTATAACATTTTCATCACCTATTGCCATCTTTATTATGGAAAAATCCGGCCAGATTGCATCATTTAAAAAGTGTTCTTTGAGAGCTTTGAGTGTTTGGGGCAATCCCATAATCTTTAGGCTTTTGATTCTCTTAGTAAAATAGTTGTCTATAATGTAAGCGATATCAACTATATGATCAAGATGTGAGTGCGTGAGCCATATCTCTTCTATCATAACTGACTCTTCACGCAAAGCTTCCAAAAGATTGCCTGCATCAATTACTCTTTTTGAGTTTAGTAAAATAGAACTCGTACCTTTGTTTATACCACGAGTTCCATATGCTCCCAATATTTTAATACGCTCTTTTTTTAGCTTTTGCATACTTACTTCTTATTAGTTTAGAACGATTATACCATTATGTCGATATAATTTGAAAAAAATATTATGGATAATAAAATGCTAAAAATACTTTTCTCACCTTCAGAAGGGAAAAAAAGTGGTGGTACGCTTACTGAGCAAAGACTTTTTGGAGCTGAACATAGCCGCGACCCTATTTTAAATGCTTATAGAGAGATTGTACTCAGCGGTGATGAAGAGGCGATAAAACAACTTTTTGGTTTTAAAAAGTTTTCTGAGTGTGAGCCGTATATTGTAGATATTTTCAACTCACCTTTGATGCATGCCATAGAGCGTTATCAGGGGGTGGCTTATGACTATTTGGAGTATGCAAAGCAAGATGATGATACAAAAAGCTATCTGCGTGAGCACACACTTATCTTTTCTAACCTCTATGGACCTCTTCTTGGAGGCGATAGCATTGCCAACTATAAAGTCAAACAGGGCAACTCAATAGGAGAGATTGCACCTGATAAATTTTATAAAGAACGGTTTAGCTATCAACTTGATCTCTATCTTGGCGAGCATGATATTTTGGATCTTCGCGCAGGTTATTATGATAAGTTTTACAAAGCCAACAAGCCCTACACAACTTTAAAATTCCTAAAAAACGGAAAAACAGTATCGCACTGGGCAAAAGCCTACAGGGGAATAGTACTGCGTGAAGTAGCACGTGCAAAGATCGACTCTTTAGAAGCATTTGGAGCACTTGAGATTAAGGGTCTTTGTATTCATGAGATAAAAAAGACAAAAAACAAAACTGAAATAGTTTACAATATAATGGAGTAGGCAATGAAAGATTCACAAGAGTATAAAGCAAAAAAAGCATTTTTTGAAAAGGTAATCACACTGTATGGGCGCAACGTAGTCCTTGAAGTGCTTCAGGATGAGAGTATCACAATTCACAAACTTCATATGGCCAACTCGAACAAAACAGACGGCTCCATCAAAAAGATACTGTTGCTTGCACAAAAAAGAGGTATAGAGATCACAAAGCATGACAAAGCTGCCCTCTCACGCATCTCTAAAAATGCAAAACAGGACCAGGGAGTTGCTGTTGATATCATTTCAAAGACATATCAAGATGCCAAAGAGATAGCAAATCTCAAAGAGTACAGACTTATAGCGCTTGATGGCATACACAACCCACAAAATCTTGGAATGATAATACGAAGCTGTGCAGCGGGAAATGTTGATGGTATCATCCTGCCAAAGAAAAACTCTGCCAAGATCTCTCCACTTGTCGTCAAAGCGAGTGCAGGTACGCTCTTTAAGATCCCTATCTACTTTTGTGAGAGACTTGAAGATGTATTGCGTGAGCAGAGTGATGCAGATATTTATGCACTCTCATCACACGCAAAAGAGACTATTTATACTGTAAAAGAAAAAAAGAAGAGTATCTATGTTTTAGGAAATGAGAGTGAAGGCGTCAGCCCGGAGGTAGAAAAGATCTGTAATACAACACTCTCTATTCCAATGAACAGAGGTGTTGAGTCTTTAAATGTTGCCATAACAGCAGCACTTATAGCATTTATGCTATAGGTGTACGTCAGGATTTCCTTCACGAACCATCTCTTTAAATATGTCAAACATCTCAAAACTTGCCTCTTCAGCCTCTTTCATTTTACCAACGACATTCTCTTGAGATTTAGCTTGTAAACAATTGTGTTTAGGAATACAACTAAGTGCCTTAAGAACATTTTCATGTACTTTTGCATGAATTGGTTCAAGTGTTTTAAATGCTTTTGTTTTTCCGAAATGCTCTTTTCCTTCTTTATCATACCAATGTCCCAAACGACATGAATGATGATCACCAAACTCAGCAACTTTTTGCTCACTCTCTTCAAGCAGTGTTTTGTATGCTTTGTGTTTGAAGATGATATGATCCACTTTAATAAGACTTGTATAAAGTGAGTCATACATAAATTTAGACTCATTCGCCGCTTCTGTTGCTTTGGTTGCAAAAGTATTGAGTGTATCATAAAAGTTCTCAACATCTTCTTGTGAGCTTGATGCAATCTCAGTGATTTTCTCTGAGTTGTTTTGTATATCACTTGCTTCTTGTTTAAGTGAGTTTGTAGTGATTGCTATCTCTTGTGTTGCTTTTTGTGTACGTTCTGCAAGTTTTCTTACCTCATCGGCAACAACGGCAAAGCCACGACCATGCTCACCTGCACGAGCAGCTTCAATAGCAGCATTAAGGGCAAGAAGATTTGTCTGATCTGCGATATCTTTGATAAGATCTACAACCACATTAATCTCTGTGGTCTGTTCATTCAGCGAACGGATAGCTTCATCAGAGTTGTTAATAAGTGTAATGAGCTCTTCTAGTCTATCTGTAATACGACGAACCACCTCTTGTGAATCGGTAGCTTCAACAGCAGTCTCACGAGTACTTTTTGTAATACTTTCTAAAATCGCCAAGTTTCCTGTGATATCTTCTTGAATAAGACTCAATCCACGTGATACACCGCCATTTGAGTTTTTATCAAACATTGCGCCAAGTTTTGATTTCTGTGCTGACTTATAGGCTTCTGAAATAGAACGGATCGCATGATTGAGCGGTGGTATAGCTTTTCTAAAGTCACCTTTATAACCATCAGGAAAAATTTCACGGTTATTATATCCGTTGTTTGCACTCTCAACAGAAGCCTGAACATCTCTCATAAACTGCTCTGTTTGGTCTAGCAGGTCATTGATCCCCCATGCAACCCCTTGCATTACATGAGTCTCTGGAATATGTGTAATACGAGAAGAGAGCTCTCCACGCCCGGCTTTGATGAGAACATCACGCACCTGACGAATAAGATCATCACTAAAAATCTTCTCACAGCCTGATGACTCAGTTGCACCTAAAACAAGGCTTGCAACAAGACCAATCCCCATTACAGCAGCTACGATATATCCTCCGGTAACTACAGCATAAATCAAAACACCTACAAGCAGCAGGTGCAATAGCAAAGACTGCTTAGTGTTGTAAATCGAAGATAAAATCGTCATAACTCATTCCTTTTTCTTCTAAAATATTGTTTAACATACGTATTGATGCTTCCATACCTCCACTTTTCTCTTCTGCTAGAAGCTGTGCATAAAGCCCTGGAATAACCTCCATAGCCTTAGCGGAGGGTTTTCTTCTGACAGAGTGATAATCAATAACATTACCATTTGCATCTTCTGTTACTGTAACATTTGCATGTACCCAGTAAAACGAACCGTCTTTAGACAGATTTTTAACATAGGCAAAAATCTCTTGTTTGTTTTGAATTCTGTCCCAAAGCAGCTTAAAAACTGCCTTTGGCATATCGGGATGGCGTAAAATAGAGTGAGGTTTACCTAAGAGCTCACTCTCTTCATAACCGGAAATTTTAATAAAAATCTTATTGCCGTAAAGAATTTTTCCCTTTGTATCTGTTTTTGATACAATAAATTCTTCAGCAGACAATACTTTCTCATTATTTCGTGGAGTTGGTCTACTCATCTAATGCTCCTTTTTCTATTCTTACTATTATATGCTAATTTAATTACAGTTTGCTTATAGTAGCCCTTATGACATCATAATTTCATAGGGTCTTTGTATCTCACGCACTACCTCATCTACACTCATATGACGACTTTTTCGTAAAAATTCTCTTCCATCTAAAAAGACAAGAACTGTCGGTATAGTAAAAACACTGTAGTGTGCCGCTACTGCCTGATCTATCGATGTATCTACCGAGATAATCTCCATCGCATCAAAGTTTTTCTCTATCGCCTCAAAGAGTTTGGGTTTGAGGGCATGACAGACGTTACAAGTGGGAGCTGAGAAGTAGAGCATCACAGCAGGCTTTTGTTTTATCGTATTTTCTATATTTTCTATTGTATTCATAAGTATTATTATACTAGACTTCGCTTATGAGTTCTATAATATTATCAATTTTAAGTATCTATGTATTTATCGTGATGGGCTATGTTGCAAAACGCAGCTTTAAAGAGAAGATTGATGACAAGACAATCACACTGCTTAATGTCTACTTCCTGCAGGTCTTTTTAACCTTTTGGGGACTTTTGATTCACCCCGTAGATATTACTCTGCTTTATGCACCTTCACTCTATCTCGTTATCGTTATTATTGCACTGATTTTCTCGGCACTCTTTGCACATCGTCTCTTTAGCCATAAAAAAGAGTACTCCATAGCTATGGTAGCAGCCATCATCGGAAATACCGGCAACTTAGGGATTCCCTTAAACATTGCCATCTTTGGAGAAGCTTCCATCCCTTACACTACGGTCGTCAATCTTGTCAATGTCTTTGTTGTCTATACCATTGGAGTTTACTACTACTCACGCGGGAGTTTTGATGTAA
>JAMORG010000072.1 GCA_027063745.1 Sulfurimonas sp. | reverse complement strand
TGTGGCGGAACGAACCCTCAAGTAAAAGAACAACTACTTGAGCCTAAAAGTGATCTGCCGTCATGGTATATAAATCCTCCTGCTTCTGAGAGGGGGGTTCTTTATGGGGTAGGTGAGGGAGTAAACAAAGATGATGCTGTCGCTCACGCACTCTCAGATATTCTTGCTCGTTTAAATGTCTCAATATCCTCTTCTTTTTCTTCGAAAAAAGTCGTGCGTGAGGGAAGAGCTGAAAGTATAGACACTATGTATATTGATAAGGTCAGCAGTATTGTTCAGACTATTAGTATTAACAACTATGATATTGTCTCTTATAAAAAATTGGGTTTTAAAAAGTATGCTGCACTTGTAAAGATCGATAAAAAGGAGTTTGCACGCTCTTTAAAAAAAGAGATTCAAAGAAGTTTGCAAATTACGACTGATTTTGATGCACTCAAGGGTGTCAATGCACTGCACACACTGCAAGCCTATAAAAAGAGACTAAAAGAATTAGAAGGCTTAGAGAATAAACTTGCCATATTAAGTGAACTTGACAGAAGTGTAGATGAGCAATACTATCTCCAAAAGTATGCAGTGTTGCAAAAGAGTTATGCAAAACTGCGTCACTCCATCACATTTTGGGTTATAGCAGACTTTGCCCCTTTGGCCGAGCCTCTTAAAAAGGGTTTGACAAAAGAGCAGTTTGTTATACAGAAAAAGCATGACAGTAAACATTTCGATATCTATGTAAAGACAGATATTACAAAGTCTTCTTCATATGGTTTTATCATAGCACGTGCCAATGTAACATTAACAACAAAAGGGAGCAGTAAAAAGATTATTGCTACAAACTCTCTTTTGCTTGTTGGTCGATCGAGTCAAAGTTTTGCTGTTGCAAAGCAGGATCTTGTAAAATCCTTCAATGAAAAAATCAAAGAAGAGGGAGTCTTGAAAATCCTTGGTCTAGACATTTAGGAATCATTTACCACAAAGGAATATACTTACACTATATTGAAAAGATAAAAGGTAGTGAAGGTATGATTTCTAAAATAGAAGATGTAAAAAAAGAAGTAGCAAAGGTTGTTGTTGGTCAGCAAAAGATGATAGACTCTCTTTTGATAGCACTTTTGTGTGAGGGGCACATTCTCATTGAGGGTGTTCCCGGTCTTGCAAAGACAACAACGGTAAATGCACTTTCACGTGCACTTGGACTTGATTTTAAGCGTGCCCAGTTCACTCCTGACTTACTACCATCAGATATCTTGGGTGCTGAGATATATGACCCGCAAAACAATCAGTTTAAAATCAAAAAAGGGCCTATCTTTACAAACCTGCTTTTAGCTGATGAGATCAACCGTGCTCCGGCGAAAGTACAGTCAGCACTGCTTGAAGTGATGCAGGAGAAACAGGTAACAATTGGTGATACAAGCTTTAAGATAGAGCCTCCGTTTTTTGTAATGGCAACACAAAATCCGGTAGAACAAGAGGGTGTCTATCAGCTGCCAGAAGCACAGCTTGACCGTTTTATGCTTAAACTCGTAGTAGGATATAACACAAAAGAAGAAGAGCTCGAGATCGCTCGTAGAATCTCAAGTGGTAACTTTGAGACAATAGAGCCGGTTCTTGATAAAGATGGATTAAATGCACTCAAACAAGCTGTGCGTGAGGTACATGTCGATGCTGAGGTAGAGGCGTATATGATCGAGCTTGTTAATGCAACGCGTTTTCCTGATCAGTATGGACTTGATGAGATAAAAGAGTACATTCAGTTTGGAGCAAGTCCTCGTGTGAGTATCGATATGTTTAAAGCGGTAAAAGCAATGGCATTTATGCGTGGCAAGGACTTCGTTACACCTGTCGATGTGGCTTATATTGTCAAAGAATTGATGCGTCACCGTATCGTTCTTACTTATGAAGCAGAAGCAGAGGGCATTACAACAGATGAGATCATTCAAAAAGTGCTCGAAGCTGTAGATATTCCCTAAGGTTTTTTGGTGAGTAAACTACAAAAGATACTTGTTCGGGCTCGTCGTCAGGTCTTTAGTGAGATGGTTGGAAACAATCCTTCCATTTTTCAAGGTGAGGGCTATGACTTTATAGAGCTGCGTGAGTATATGCCAGGTGATGACATTCGTCATATTGACTGGAACATTACCGCAAAACTGCAAAAGCCATATATCAAGATCTTTCGTGAAGAGCGTGAGCTCAATGTTGTTGTGGCATCAATGCTTAACGGAAGTGTGCATTTTGGCTCTAAGCGTTTTAAGCAAGATGTTATAGCTGAACTCTCTGCAATGCTGAGCTTCTCAGTCATTAAAAACGGAGACCTTTTAAGCTCTTATATCTTTACAGATAAACTAGAGTCACACCTCAAGCCAAGTAAAAAGCTCTTTAGTGTACACAAGAGTGTGGAGTCTATCTTAAACTTTGAGGCACTGCATAAAAGAGCAGACTATAAAAAGATGGCAGATACACTCTTTACAAGGCTTAAGCGTAAATCTTTAGTCATTATCATTGGTGATTTTTTTGAGATACCTGACTTTAAAGTTTTAGCTAAAAAACATGAAGTCATCGCCATTGTGGTGCGTGACATTTTAGAAGAAAAACCACCAAAGATGGGCTTTGCTTCACTCATAGACCCTGAGAGTGGTGCAGTTTTAGAGGGAGACTTTAATGATGCAACAGTAAAAGCCTATGCAAAAAAAGTGCAGATTCACGACAGAAAACTTTATGCTGCATTTCGAAAACAGCAGGTGCGCTTTACCAAGCTCTATACACATGAAAATGTCTCTGTTGCACTCAGACGTCTTTTTGAAGGGAGATAGTGATGCAAAACAAGATGCCAGAAATTCCTCTTCATGATATAAAACCTTTGGTGGAGATACCGGATTACTCTTTTTACTATTTTTTAGCCCTGCTTGTTGTTGGGAGTATTATCACTGTGGGTGTACTGTTTTTACTTATTAAATGGTTACGCTCACGCAAGAAGTTTGATATACGAAAAGAGCATGCAAAGGCACTGCAAAATATTAAACTGAATGATGCTAAAACAGCAGCCTATGCACTAACAAAGTATGGCGCTACTTTTAAAAATGACAGTGAGCGGCATCAAAAAATCTATCAGGAACTTTTAGATGCCCTCGCAAAATATAAGTACAAAAAAGAGGTTCATGAAAAATTTGATGCCAATACACTGCGACTTATAGAACTTTACAGAGGGATGATAGATGTTTGATGGAATCTATTTTGAATTTCCAAAGATAGCTTTTGTAATCTTCTTTTTTATTGCCTGTGAGACACTCTGTAAAATGCGTCTGCCATCTATCTACTTCCCTCACGCAGCGCAGTTTATGAAAAACTCTGTGGACTCTTCCAAGCTGCTTTTTTTGCTCAAGTGGATAGGGATAGTGATGCTTATATTAGCGCTGATGTCACCGGTAAAAGATGAACCATATGAGATAGAGCCAAAAGAAGGGCATGAGATAGCTTTGATACTCGATGCCTCACAGTCAATGGAGACACGAGGTTTTGACAGACAAGACCCGGGTGCGAGTCGTTTTGATATTGTTAAAAAAATAGTGCGTGACTTTATACAAAAGCGAAAGAGTGACAATATCGGTCTTGTCGTTTTTGGTTCATACTCTTTTATCGCTTCGCCGCTTACCTATGATGAACATATACTCTCACGCATTGTCTCTCAGTTGCAAGTCGGTATGGCTGGGCGCTATACAGCACTTTATGAAGCACTTGCACAGGGGGTAAACCTTTTAAAGATGAGCCACTCCAAGTCAAAAGTAGCCATCTTGCTCACAGATGGTTACTCTACACCGCAGGTTGACAAGATTCCGCTTGATGTTGCCATTGATCTGGCAAAAAAAGAGGGTGTCAAAGTTTACCCGATTGGTATCGGCGGTGATGGCGAGTACAACAGAGCTGTACTGTTAAAAATAGCAAAAGAGACAGGTGGAGTTGCATTTGGAGCTTCGAGTGCAGCTGAACTAAAAGCAGTTTATGAGAAGATAGATGAACTTGAAAAGTCAGAGATAAAAAATGAGAGTTTTACATACTTACAATACTACTATTTTTATCCGCTCTTTATCGGGCTTATTGCTTTAATGCTCTATATATATTTACGAAATAAACGAGGGAAAGCATAATGACATTTCTGCATCCGGAATTTTTATACTTTATGTTGCCACCGCTTTTCATACTCTTTGGCCTGCTTTTGACACAAAAAGAGGCTCAAGAGACTTTTTTTGAACCAGAGGTTATGGATAGGCTTCGCGTGAGCGCAAATACACTTACAATGAAAGCAAGAAATGCACTCTTTATGTTCATAGGTTTTCTTATCATCATAGCCCTTGCAGATCCTGTTATAAAAGAGGGAAAAGTCAATATAAAAGCAAAAAGTGCAGACATCATGATAGCACTGGATATCTCAGACTCAATGCTTGCAACAGATGTCTATCCAAACCGTTTGGCACTTGCAAAACAAAAAGCGCTGGAGTTTTTAAAGCTTGCTCCCAATGAGCGCATAGGTGTTATCGCCTTTGCAAAGAACTCTTATTTGGTCTCACCTCTTAGTTTTGATCATGAAGCTGTGGCCTTTTTGCTCTCAAAACTCGATACAACATCTATAACAGAGCAGGGTACGGACTTTTTATCTATGCTTGAAGTTGCGGCAAAAAGTATTAAAAAAGAGAAGAAAAAATATATTTTACTCTTGAGTGACGGTGGAGACAAAGAGG
The DNA here is from genome assembly GCA_027063745.1 of Sulfurimonas sp. GTDB lineage: Bacteria > Campylobacterota > Campylobacteria > Campylobacterales > Sulfurimonadaceae > Sulfurimonas. Next base: position 721 of record JAMORG010000072.1, on the reverse strand, counting down.
AGTTCTCATCTGAGATTGCCTATGCAAAAGAGCACAATATCGTTGTCTTTATCATAGGTATAGGTACAAAAAAAGGCGCTCCGATAAAAGCAAAAAACGGAGAGTTTATCAAACAAAACGGTAAAATAATTTTAACCAAGTTAAATGAAAACATTGCAAAACTAGCTACTGATACAGGGGGTGTTTACATTCAAGGTGTCAACTCAAATGCAGATGTCAAAGCAATGCTGCGTGAGATAGAAAATATTGCCATCAAAAAGGAGCTTAAATCCCAGGAGATAGAGAAGTATATACCGCTCTTTTACTATCCGGTAGGGCTGGCTCTTCTTTTGTTGCTTATTGCTACATCTTCTATGAGCAAGCGTGAAAAAGTAGAAGTACCATCGCTCTTCTTGCTTGGCTTTTTACTTTTTAGTGTGCCTGATGCAAAAGCGGGCATATTTGACTTTTTGGAGCTAAAAAATGCACAGAAGTCTTATGAACAAGGTGACTATAAAACAGCAGCCACCAATTATGAAAAGTTTGCAAAACAAAAAGATAGTTCTGAAGCCTATTATGATGCGGGAAATGCCTATTATAAGGCTAAAGAGTATAAAAAAGCACTTAAGGCCTATGAAAAAGCCATTTTTTCCAATGCAATAAAAAGAGCACAAAAGTTTGCCAATGAAGGGAATGCCTACACACGAATGGGCAGTGATGAAGATCTCAAAAAAGCGATAAA
>JAMORG010000071.1 GCA_027063745.1 Sulfurimonas sp. | reverse complement strand
CAGATGCCACAGGCAAAAGCACTTTTAGAAGATATGAACCAGCCTATCATCTCCACAAGAGCAAAAGAGCTAGAGATACCACTGCAAGTTGAAGATGGCATCACAAAGAGCAGGAAAAAAGAGAAGCATATCACTTACAGTGCACTGCTTGGTTATACCTTTGCAGCAGATGAACTACCTCTCATTGCCGAAGTTTTGGAGATAAAGGCCAAAGAGTACTTAGGTGTAGCAGGGAAAAACAGCCTTGAAGAAGATACAAAAATCATTGCCAAATCTGCTGGAAATGTGGCGATGGTCTTCAAGGCTTGGGAAGTACCGACGATGGATTTTATAGACTTTCTTGAAGAGCTCAGCACTCACGCAAGCAGTGTAACGCTCTACCCGCTTGGCTACGCAAAAGAGAACTTCCAGGTAAAACAGAAAGATATCTCTATCTGGCAAGAGAAGCTCAAGCAACAAAACTATAGCAATGTAGAGGTGCTTATATGAAACATCCAAGCTTTTGTGTCGTAGGACACCCAAACAAAGGCAAAAGCTCTATTGTCGCCTCTTTGGCACTTGATGATACCGTAGCCATCTCAAATATTCCCGGAACTACCCACTACAAAAGAAGCTATCCACTGCAAGTCGATGGCAAAGTCGTCTATGAGCTCTTTGATACACCCGGTTTTCAGCGCGCACGCAGGGTCTTGGCATGGTTAGAGCAGCATGAAGTAAGTGCCGACAAAAAACACGAGGTTGTCCGTGCTTTTGTCAATGAGCACAGAGATGATCCAAAATTTCATGATGAAATAGAGCTGCTTGAGCCTATTTTAGATGGTGCCGGCATTATCTATGTTGTAGATGCATCCAAGCCCTACTCAAGTGAGTATGAAGCAGAGATGGAGATACTTCGCTGGTGTAACCAACCCTCAATGGCACTTATCAACCACATAGAAAATGATGACTACTCAGATGAGTGGAAGCGTGCCCTTGGATACTACTTCAAACTCATACGCACCTACAACCCTATGCAGTCCAGCTTTAAAGAGCAACTTCATATCTTGGAGAGTATGGCACATCTCAACGAAGAGTGGACAGAGTCTGTAAAAGAGTCCATTGTTCTTTTTAAACAATACCATGAGCAGATGATACAAAAGAGTGCCCTGCTCATAAGCGAGCTTATTCAAGAGAGTGTCACACATATTGAAAAAACAACACTTCACAAAGAAGATGTCACAGAAGCAGACAAAAGTGCTCTGGAGCAAAAGTATAAACAAAGACTTCGAGATATGGAGACAGCAAGCTACAAAAAGATAGAGGCGGTCTGGAACTACCAGCATCTCCAAAAAGAGAGTTTTCTTCTGCCTTTTGAAGAAATTGATCTCTTTTCTGAGGAGGCGGCATCTATCTTTGGTCTGACAAAAAAAGAGCTCCTCTTTAGTGCAACCACAAGCGGAGCGATAACCGGTGCAGGGGTTGATATGATCTTTGCGGGGCATACTGCTTTTTTAGGAGCACTCATTGGCGGAGTAGTAGGTGCTACGGGAGCATACTTTGGTTTTGATGAGCTCTCAGAGGTAAAGATTCTCGGTCAAAAGCTCGGACAACGTTACTTACAGATGGGACCGATGAAAAACAGAAACTTCCCCTACATACTGCTAAGCAGAGCGCTTCTCTACACTACAAAACTGATGCAACGTTCTCATGCAAAACGAGACATACTCTCGCTGCATGACGGGGCACTAAAAGAGCAGCTACTCGATGAGAAGCTCAAAAAATCACTTGAGAAGTACCATAAAAAGTTCCGCAAAGCAGAGAAGCTCTCCTATGATGAGCAAAAAGAGTATCAAAGACTCCTTGAGGAGTCTCTAAAAAGAGGCTGCTACGGTTACAGCAGTATAGATTCTCTTTGATAAAAAGAGAGTTTTGTTCTTGCTTGCTAACAGACTTGCCGGTTCTGCCACCCCTTTTATATTAAAGAATTTCGTCGCCTGGCTTGGGCTAAAATCCTGCGTGAGCGCATTGATATCATCTTCATTAAAAAACTCCAAAGGAAGATTTTTCTCTTTTGCATACTCCAGCAGTCCCACTTCATCACTTTTTGCTTCAAATGAGGCAAGTTTTGTGATTTGACTCTCCTTTAAACCATGCTCAAAACAAAAACGCTTCACAGCATTGGCAATATCTTCTTTGGGAGTGTTACGGTTCATGCCAAGCCCAAGCACTACCTCTTGCGGGTGAATCTGTAAGGCGTTGTTTGGAATCTTTTGTGGTGTGATATAGACAGATGGAATATCTGTGCGAAACTTCTCAAGTTCATCTGGCAGAACAAAAACAAAGTTCTCCTCTTTATAGCCCTCAAATGCCTTTAACTGCTCAACTATCGGTGGGTAAGTGATAACCTGCACCTGTTTTTTGTTGATAATGGCATTAGAAACTTCTGCAAGTGATTTGAGGTTTGAGATAGCATAGCCATACTTTTTTGCAAACATATCAAAAGCAAGTACCTTTATCTGGTCACTTGCCGTTGTAACAAAGTTCACACACCCATCTATCTTGTTAGTTAGTTCGTTAGCCAACTCATTTGCTCCGCCTAAGTGCCCAGAAAGCAGAGGAATAACACGCTTCAAATCAAGCGTCATAATAAGTACAGCAGGATCGGTTGCCTTATCTTTTAAATGGGGCGCAATCTTGCGAATAACAGCACCTGTAGCCATTAAAAAGATGATAGCATCAAACTCAGCCCACGCTGTTGGCATAATATCATCGACTTTTGCAAAGATGTGAAATGATGCTCCATCCTCTTTGCCTTCTTGAGCTTTGTTAAAAACATGACATTCATGCTCACGCAAGTAGGGAAGGAGCCTTTTTGCGGCTTCTAGTGATGGGTTGTTGATTGTGGCTATTGCTATTTTCATAATAATGTTTCTTTTTTGAGAGGATTATAACTTGAAGTTTGTAAGAGTCGCCTAAAGAGAGGGTGGTTAGGCCTCTCTGTTAGGTTTAGTAAAGCTTGGAGAGGCTTTTTTCTCAAAGAGCCTTAGACTTTCGCTCGCCCTCTTCTTTATATTTTTTCGCATACAAATGAGACTCTTGCGTTGCCTTTTGATTTAAAAAATCTCCAAATAAAATAAGTGCCACCCCTTTGATATGTGCCACCTTATCCTCAATATTTTCAATACTCCCTTTATATATCTTCTCATCACTCCATGAGGCACGTTCAACCACCCAACATGGAGTACCCTTTACATAGCCCAGCTCATAAGCTGTCTCACGCAGCTTCTTTATCAGGCGTATGGAGAGATAAAAAGCAAACGAGGAGTGTTTGTTAGAGAGCAATTGCTCTAACTTCTCAGGGTTAGGCGTTCGCCCCTCAACACGTGAGATGATAAGTGTTTGTGAGACTCCGGGAATGGTGTACTCCACCCCAAGTGAAGCCGCCGCTGCAAAAGCAGCTGTTACACCGGGCACTACCTCATACTCTATGCTCTCTGATTCTAAAAACTCCACCTGTTTGGCTACTGTAGAGTAAAGTGAAGCATCTCCAGTGTGCAGACGTACAAACTTTTTATGATGATGCTCTTTTATAAATGCAAAAATATCCTCATAGCTCATATCCGCCGAGTTTGCTATCAAGCACTCCTCTTTGCACCATGAAAGTACCTCTTTAGGAATTAAACTCCCCGTATAAAGCACCACTTCTGCCTCTTGCAAGGCTCTCATACCTTTTACTGTTATAAGTTCGGGATCACCCGGACCTGCTGAAATAAATCTGACCAATGACCACTCCTCAAATATCTTTGACATTATAGTTTAATTTATACAAAAACAGTATCTATGCGTTATAATAGCTCTAAGAGAGATTAACAAAAGGAAACAGATCATGGGAACGTATCAAAGAATTCACACAAAAAAACCTGAAAACATCGAACAAAAGAAAGCCTACCTTATCGGCTCAGGCATCGCGTCACTTGCAGCTGCTCACTACCTTATCAAAGATGGTCATATGCAAGGCAATCAGATCACCATATTTGAAAAAGATAGCCTCAGTGGTGGTGCCTTAGATGGCGCGGGCAATCCTGAAGATGGCTTTGTTGCAAGAGGAGGCAGAGAGATGGAGGAGCATTATGAGTGTCTTTGGGATCTCTATGGCGATGTTCCTTCCCTTGAAGAAGAGGGAAGAAGTGTACTTGATGAGTTTAAAGAGCTCAATGATATTGACCCTAACTACTCAAATGTTCGTGTTATCTATAACAAAGGTGAAAAACATCGAAAAACAACCCTTGGTCTGCATGACAACAACATCAAAGAGATTCTCAAGCTTTTTTTAACAAAAGAGAAAGATCTTGGTACGATGAGTGTTGAAGAGTACTTCGATGCATCTTTTTTCCAGACAGATATGTGGCTCTATTGGCGCAGTATGTTTGCATTTGAGACATGGCACTCAGTTGTAGAGATGAAACGCTATATGCACCGTTTTATCCACCTTATGCCGGGTATGAGTACCATGAGAGGCCTGGTATTTACCAAGTATAACCAATACGACTCACTTGTTTTACCTCTTAAAAAACATCTTGAGAGCCAAGGAGTAAACTTTGTCTTTAATACAACAGTTACAGACTTGGATATCGACATAACAGGAGATAAAAAGCTTGTTCAGGCAATACACCTTAAAAAAGAGAATAAAGATGAAATCATCAAAACAGATGCAAATGATCTCATCTTCTTTACAAACGGTTCTATGACAGAAAACTCATCTTTGGGAGATATGCAGATGCCGCCTGTTTTAAACCGTGGAGAAGCACCTGTCTGGAATCTTTGGAAAAAAATAGCACAAAAAGACCCATCATTTGGACGACCGGAAGTCTTTTGCAGTGACATCGATAAAACAAAATGGGAATCTTTTACCATTACTGCCAAAGGAGAGAAGTTCAAAAAGCTAATGGAGCATTTTGCAGAGCGTCAATTCTTACCACACCGCACTGCCACGGGAGGCATCATCACCATCAAAGATTCCAACTGGCTTATGAGTGTAACGCTCAATCGTCAACCACAGTTTAAAAATCAGCCAGCAGATGTCACTGTAGCTTGGGCGTATGCACTCTTTCCTGATAAAAAAGGAGACTTTATTCAAAAAGCAATGAGCGAATGTAGTGGAGAGGAGCTTTTTAAAGAGTTACTCTATCACCTTGGTGTTAAAGAGGAAAATATGCAAAGCTACATCGATGAAGTAAAAGTCATCCCTGTTATGATGCCCTATATCACCAGCCAGTTTATGCCAAGAAAAGAAGGAGACCGTCCCCAAGTTGTACCTGAGGGAAGTGTCAACCTTGCATTTTTAGGACAGTTTGCAGAAATAAAAGATGACTGTGTCTTTACGGTTGAATACTCTGTGCGTTCTGCTATTATGGCAGTCTATACACTCTTAAATCTCGACAAGCAAGTACCAGAAGTCTATCCGAGTCAGTATGACATACGCGCCATAGCAGCTTCTGCTAAGACAATGCACAGTGAAGATGAGAGTATGCTTCAAAAAATCATTGAAAACATTATCAAAAAGAAGCTGGCAAATACAACACTAGAACAACTCCTCTAGAGCACTTCTTTTGAAGTGTTTCTTGAGTCTTTTTGCATATA
>JAMORG010000070.1 GCA_027063745.1 Sulfurimonas sp. | reverse complement strand
ACAAAATGCAATGATTTTAATTAAAGTGAGAAAAAAAGTATAGAATACTTAATAATAAAGTGTTTGTTTAATGCTGTAAAAGTCAATAACAGAACATTATGTATGTTAATTATTCAAAAGCTTACATAACATACAAAATGTTGCTTAAAAGTAAGAGGAATTGATTATGGAGAAAAAGAAAAAATTATTGGATTTAGTTAGAGAGAAAATTCGCTTTAAACATTATAGTTATTCAACAGAAAGAACATATATACATTGGATAAAGCAATATATTTTCTTCCATAATAAAAAGCATCCTATTGAAATGGGAAAAGAGGAGATAGAAGCTTTTTTAACATTTTTAGCGACTAGAAAAAGAGTAAGTCCTACAACTCAAAATCAAGCTTTTGCAGCCATATTATTTTTATATAAAGAAGTACTTGGTATTGATATGAGTGAATGGAACATTCAGGCTTTACGGGCACAAGAGAGAAAGCATATACCTGTTGTCCTTACAAAAGAAGAAGTGCAAAAAGTTTTACAAAATCTCAATGGCATTTATAAACTCATAGTGACTCTTATGTATGGATGTGGGCTTCGTATGAATGAGGTTTTAAATATTCGCATCAAAGATTTGGATTTTGGATTTGACAAGCTTTATATTTGGGATTCAAAATCTTTAAAAGATAGAACTGTTCCGCTCCCATTAAAACTAAAAGATGAGCTACAAGTACAAGTAAAAAAAGTTGAAGAGATACATCAAAAAGATTTAGAAGATGGATATGGAAGTGTATATTTGCCTTTTATGTATGAAAAAAAGTATCCAAAGGCAAAATTTGAAACAAAATGGCAATATCTTTTCCCTATGAGTAAATGCTCGAAAGATCCTCTAAGTGATATTATTAGGCCGCAATATTAAAATAGCAGTACAAAAAGCAAATCTACATAAACGAGTAACTTCCCATATATTTCGACATTCTTATGCTACGCATTTGCTTCAAGCCGGCATAGATTTGCGTTCTATTCAGGAGCTTTTAGGACATAAATCTGTTGAAACAACAATGATATATACCCATGTAGTAGCAGAGATGAATAAGTCTAAACTTATTAGCCCTTTAGATTTTTAAAAAATATGACAATCTGCCATATTTTCAGAAGTGCTGTCTCTTTTTTACTACTATACACTTACAAAAGTGAAAATTCACTACAAAGGCGTGATGATGATAGAGAGATTTTACTTAAAAGATTACCTCAGTTTTAAAGAAGTAGAGCTAAATCTTGACAATGGACTTGTGGTCTTTACAGGGCCTAGTGGTAGCGGGAAATCTATACTTATGGAGTCTATCTTGACCTCTGTTGGTGGGAGTAGTTGTGATGCTGCTTTGTGTGAGAGCAGTGTTACATGGGAGATAGACGAAGAGGCTTGTGGCATCGAGAATGATGAGCCAAATGTTTTTAAACACATCAAAAAAGAGAAGTCTCGCTACTTCATAAACAACCAGAGTCTCTCACGCAAGGCTATGAGCAGTGTGGCATCTTCTTATCTGCGTCACTTAAGCCTTAAAGACTTCAGCGACTTTGAGAACGAAAACCTGCTTAGCATCTTAGATGAGCGCATCGCAAAGAAGAACAAAAGAGTCCGCTCACTCAAAAAAGAGCTCACGCAAAGCTTTGCCGAATACAAAACAACACAGCAAGCTCTAGCTACCATCGAAGAAGAAGAGCGCAAGATTGTCGAGCTTAAAGAGTTTGCAGCCTTTGAGATAAAAAAGATAGCCGACATCAATCCACAGCCGCAAGAAGATGAAGAGCTTTTAGAGATAAAAAAGGAGCTCTCACGCAAAGAAAAAGTAGTAGAAAAGATCCAAACTGCAAATGAGATTTTCAACTACGAGCATCTTGTCTCTTCAGCTTTAGAGAGCCTAGATGTAGAGAGCAGCTTCTTTGATGATGCTATGAATGAGCTTCGAGCCATATTTGATGGAGCAGAGGAGCGTTTTAATGCCCTTGAAGATGTTGATGTAGAAGAGGTTTTAAACCGCATAGAGGAGCTTGGCGGGCTCAAGCGTCGTTACGGCAGCATCGAAGAAGCACTTGAGTACAAAGCACAAAAAGAAAAAGAGTTGCAGAAGTATGAAAACATCGAGATAGAGAAGCATGATCTAGAGCAAAAGTACGCTGAGCTCTCACGCAAGCTCAAGGAACTGGCCGAGGAGCTGACAACTCTGCGTGAGGTGGCACTTGAGAGTTTTGAAGCAGACCTAAACAGATACCTCAAAAACCTCTACTTGCGTGAGGCAAAAGTATCGCTCATGCAGACAGAGTACACAAAAGATGGACAAGACAGGCTCTCCATAGAGCTAAGTGGTACACAGCTTGAGAAGATCTCTACAGGGGAGTTTAACCGTCTTCGCCTTGCAGTTTTAGCGCTCAAGTCAGAGCACATGAGTAAAAACGGTGGTGTTTTGATGCTTGATGAGATAGATGCAAACCTCAGTGGTGAGGAGTCTATGAGTGTGGCACGCGTGCTTAAACAGCTGGCAAAACATTTCCAGATCTTTGTTATTTCACACCAACCACAACTAACTTCTATGGGCGATCAGCACTTTTTGGTCTATAAAGATGGTAATATTTCAAAAACAAAAGAGTTAAACTTCGATGAGCGTGTTGATGAGATAGCAAGAATCATCAGCGGAGACAAGATCTCCAAAGAGGCTAAGAAGTTCGCTCGTGAGTTACTGGAGGCAAAAAAGAGATGATAATAGATACACACATACACTTAGATGATGCTCGTTATGACGAAGACTTAGATGAAGTGCTGAGTCGCGCGCGTGAGGGTGGAGTAGAGCGTTTCATCATTCCCGGAGCAGACCTGAGCACCTTGGAAAAAGCCATAAGCATCGCAGAGAAGTATGATGATGTTTACTTCGCCATAGGTGTGCATCCGTATGACCTGGATGGTTTTGATGCGAGTATGTTTGAGAAGTATGTAGGACATGAGAAGTGTGTTGCAATAGGGGAGTGCGGTATGGACTACTTTCGACTTGAAGGTAGTGATGAGCAAAAAGCAGCCCAGAAGGCAAAACAGGCTGAGATATTTGCATGGCAGATAGAGTTTGCCAAAAAGCACAACAAACCGCTCATCGTGCACATCCGCAACGCTTCGCATGATGCAAAGATGATACTTTTAGAGAATGACGCAGGCAAAGTTGGCGGTGTGCTGCACTGCTTTAACGCTGATGATGAACTGCTAAGTCTTGCAGATGAGAACTTCTACTTTGGCATAGGTGGTGTAGTAACATTTAAAAATGCCAAAAAGCTTGTAAACATTCTGCCTCGCATACCAAAAGAGAAGCTTATCATCGAGACAGATGGGCCGTATCTTACACCGACACCACACCGTGGAGAGCGAAATGAACCACTCTATACGACACTTGTAGCTGATAAAATGGCAGAGATCTTAGAAATGTCTCGCAGTGAGATTGAAGCACTTACTACGAAAAATGCCCAAAAACTCTTTCATATAGATTAATATTAACAGCCAAACAACTTTTTTTAATGATTTTTTGGATAAAATCTAAAAAATTATTTTTAAAAAGTTGTTTATGATTCGATATATTTTTCTACTGATATTACCATTTTTACTTCACGCAAACCTCACTTATGAGTCCAACTATAAAAAAGAGCTGGCACTGCTTGACTCTTTTGATATAGAGCCTGCATTTTTGTATGACCCTGTTATGAACAAAATGAAGCGCCGTACACTTGAGAAAGACAAACACTTTTTCCGTGCAATGGAAGAAGCATATCTTTTTATTCCTGCCATTAAAGACACGCTCTCAATGTACGATGTTCCGCAGGAGTTTTTATACCTTGCAATGGCTGAGTCAAACTTCCGCACTAAAGCCTACTCGAGCAAACGCGCAGCAGGTCTGTGGCAGTTTATGCCATATACTGCAAAAAAATATGGTCTTAAAATCGATGAGTATGTAGATGAGCGACGCGATCTTATCAAATCTACAAAAGCGGCAGCAAAATATCTCTCACGTTTACATAAATTTTTTGGAAAATGGTACCTTGCAGCCATAGCATATAACTGTGGAGAAGGAAGACTTGCACGTGCCATTAAAAAAGCAGGCAGTGATGAGCTCTCTGTCCTTTTAGATGAAGAAAAACACTACATTCCTCTTGAGAGTCGCAACTACATTCGTAAAATTATCGCTTTGGCTCTCATTGGAAATGATGAACAGTACCTTTTACACAGCGAGTATGAGTATCTTCTTAATCGCGCAAATGCTTACTCTATAGCAACAGTAAAAATCTCCAGCGGAGAGTCACTGCGCAGAATCTCAGAGCTTTTGCACATCCCACTAGCAGACCTAAAAAAGCTTAACCGTCACCTCAAGTATGACTTTGTTCCTCCATATAAAGGTGGGTATGAGATATACATCCCTTATGTAAAACTGGCTGAGTTTAAACAGCGCTATAAATCAGAGCCGATTAAAAACATATATAAAATCCATATAGTAAGAAAAGGTGATAACCTCTCAAAGATAGGAAAAAAGTATGGAGTTTCATATAGAGTCATCAAAGATTTTAACAATCTCCACAGCAGCAGACTGAAAATAAAACAAAAACTTGTAATTCCTATTCCGAAAAAGAGCTCTTTGCACAAAGTGGCTTCTAAAAACTACTATATGGTAAAACGAGGTGACTCTTTGGAGTCTATTGCAAAACGTTGCCGCGTGAGCGTAGAGAACATTCGTCGTCAAAACCATATACATGGCTCTTTAATTCGTGTAGGTGAGAGGTTAAAAATCTATGAATAAACTTTTTTTAGCAATTATTGTAACTGCAGCACTTTTTATGACTGCATGTAGTACACGGGGGCCTGGTACATACAGAAGCCATAACTATTCACCTTCAAAAACATACAGTGATGACCGCAATCTCTACCGATCTACACCACCAAAGAAAAAGTACTCTCACGCAACAATGCGTCCCTATGTTGTGCGTGGTGTAAAGTACTATCCGACAGTTGTCAATGCAGGAGATACCTTTAGAGGAACGGCAAGCTGGTACGGACCAAACTTTCATGGCAAGCTTACATCAAACGGTGAGCGCTACAATATGTGGGCAATGACCGCAGCACATAAAACACTGCCAATGAATACAATTGTAAAGGTCATTAATCGTAGAAATGGAAAAAGTACTGTAGTGCGCATCAATGACAGAGGACCTTTTGTCTCTAACCGTATAATAGATCTCTCAAAAGCAGCAGCATCGAAAATAGGAATGATAGGCACAGGAACTGCACCTGTTAAGCTTGTTGTACTTGGTTTTGAAGGCAAAGGTAAAAAAAGTGTTCCAAAAACGAAAAAAGATATAGCAAAACTTGCGAAGAAAAATGTACAAACTACTGCTAACTATGCACTACAAATCGGCTCATTTTCACGCATAAACGGAGCACTTATCACTCAAGAGAAATATGACAAAACAGATGGTTACACAACCATAATCAAAGATGTAGAGGGCAGTGGTGGCTCACGCATGTTTAAAGTCTGGCTCACAGGCTTTAAAAGTGAAAAAGAGGCACGAGATTATAAAGCAAATGGACCATTTAAGGGTGCATTTATCGTAAGAGAGGATTAAAAGATGATAACAAAAACACGAACAACAAAAGAGACAGATATTACAATTTCATTAGAGTTAAACGGGACTGG
>JAMORG010000069.1 GCA_027063745.1 Sulfurimonas sp. | reverse complement strand
AGCAGACTATTTAAGAAGAAAAAAAAACAAAAAAGTACTATAAGTCGTTTCATAGAAGTATTATACAAAAGATTTGTGTTACAAATTCGCTATACTACTCTCATAAAAGACAAAAGGCTGATAGAGTGGCACAATTGACGATTTTTGTAGATGGAGATGCTTTTGTAAATCTCCTAAAACCCATACTACTCAAGCAGATAGAAAAACTTGCCATAAAAACAGTTGTAGTAGCAAACAAAAAGATAAATATCGGTAACTCTGCACACATTGAGTACATCATCGTCGATGCCGGAGCAGATGAGGCAGACCACAAGATAGTAGAACTTGCAAAAGAGGGTGACTTAATCATAACAGCAGACATCCCCTTGGCTGATCGCATCATTACAAAAAATGCTCACGCGATAGACCACAGAGGCGAGCTCTATACAAAAGAGAACATTAAACAGCACCTTGCTATGAGAGATCTTATGGAGAGCATACGGGAGATGGGTGAGATGACAAAAGGTCCAAAGCCATACACACAAAAAGATGCACAGAGTTTTGCAAACGCACTCAATGCTTTTTTACAAAAACATCATCAAAAAAAGTAAATTATGGATTTTATATAAGAGGTGGTACCACCGGGCGGACTTGAACCGCCACGCCCGAAGGCAACGGATTTTGAATCCGTCGTGTCTACCATTTCACCACGGTGGCATTTATGTTTTGAGATGTGATTTTATAGAAAAAATAGTAAGAGCGTGCTTAAATCAAAAATAAATTAAAAATTTTGAAGAATGTGTCGATATTTTAATTATATATGGAACTTTTATTGCTACTCTATGCTTTAAAAGTGATAAATTTAGACTGGAGGCTTTACCATGCGCGTTACACAAAGTATGTATTATGATAGTATCTATGGTAACAATAATTCAAAACTTAATCGTGAACTTTTTGATGTTAACAAGCAAATAGCCTCCGGATTGAAAATACAGTATGCAAAAGATGACGTGCGAACTTTTACAGAGACGATGCGTCTTGATAACGAGATAACAGTACTCGAGCAGATAAAAACAAGTACAGAGAGTGGTTATAAAGTAGCAAACCAGACCGATCAGGTTCTCAATGAGTTTACAGACAGTATGAACAGAATGAGAACACTGCTAGTACAGGCTGCAAATGGTACAAATGATGAGACATCTCTTGATGCAATCGCAGATGAGTTGCGTGGAATAGAAAAAAATCTCAAAGGTCTTGCAAATACTTCTATAAACGGACAGTTTTTATTTTCAGGTTCTAAGGTGGGTACACGACCAATCTCCGATGATGGAATCTATCACGGAGATGACAAAGCCATGAATGCTTTTGTAGGCTCACGCAATCAGCAACAATATAATCTTACAGGAGCTGATCTTTTCCTGGGTGAAGAGAAACTGCGCTCACGTGAGCTGACCTCCAATGTCTCTAATTCCAATCTTTTAGATAATACTGCTTTGACACCTTCAAGTACTTTGCGAGAATTGATGGGGGATAAAGATGAAGACGAGAATACTGTTAATACTCCCTATTTTTATCTGCGTGGAACACAGAGTGATGGTACGACTTTTAAAAAGAAAATAGATACTTTAAATTCAAACAATACAGTACAGGATTTACTTGATGAAATTGGAAAAGCTTATGGAAACACAGGTAGTTTGGATGTTGTAACTGTTCGCTTGAATGAATCTGGAGAGATTATAGTCGAAGACAAGCTAAGAGGTTCATCTAAGCTGGATTTTCATATGGTTGGTGCCATAGATTATAGTAATAGTGGAGCAGCAAATAAAACAGATATTGATGATTTGGATAGCGGAGAGACTACTTACCCGCCTACAGGGGATCTTTATGTTAAAGAGTTTGTAAAGTCAGGACTTGAACCTGCATCTGGTGCTGCTGCAAATATTGAAGGACTTGTGTATGATAGAACAAAGTTTGAAAAGAGTGGTACACACCTTTCATCAAATGTTTCACAGATTCTCAAAAAAACACACTTGGTTACAGAAAATGGTATGATTATTGATACTATTTCACCTGAAAAAGAGAATGCATTTGCAGACCCTTCAACATTGTTGTCAGAGGTAGCAGACCCTAAAAAAGAAATCAATCCTCCCACAAATCCTAAAACATATACACTTGATGGAAGTGAGTTGACATTATCTGGAACAGATACAGCCGGAAATGCTTTTAATGTTACTATCAATCTAAAAAACAGTGCTAATGGAGGATCGACATTTTCTCCAGACAATGGTGCGACAAATTATAAAATTTTCAATATGGATCCAGATGGTAGAGATGCAGTAGATGCTGATGAAATGACATACCAACAACTTATGGATGTTATGAATATGGTAGTGACGGGAACATATCCGGTAACAGAAGATAATGAAAATGACTATGATAAAGCTATTAAAGAAGCAGAGCTAAAAGGTAGTACATATCTAAGTTATGATGGAAAAATTCAGTTCCATGACCTACAGTCAAGTGGTACAAATGGTACCAAAGCGGAGATTGCTCTTTATGATTCCAACAGCGATGATTTTACTAAAGAAGCTTCTGTGATGACTTTCAATACTAACAATGCACTTACTGTAAGGGACCCAAAAACAGACTTTTTCAAAACGATAGATGAGATGATAGCTGCAGTAGAAGATCATAAACTCTACCCTGATGCATCAAGTGGTCACTTACGAAATGTAGGTATTGAAAATGCTCTTGCAAAGATGGATGATCTTCAAGATCATGTTTTTAGAATGCATTCAAAAATAGGTGCGCAGTCAAATACTTTGAGTACGGCTCAGGAGCGTACAGAGATTCTACGCATCAGTACTATGTCACTTCGCTCAAGTGTTGTTGATACAGACTTGGCAGAGTCATCACTACGACTGCAACAGTTGACAACAAACTATCAGGCGATGCTCTCAACAGTTGGTAGAGTTTCAAAACTCAGTTTGGTAAACTACCTCTGATTTCTTTTCAAAATGCCAAAAAATAGGAATGCAAATATTTTTTGGCTATACTTCTTTTTATTTTCAGCTCTATTTTTAGTAAGGATATAACAGTTTGAAAGAGACTCTTTTTATAATTATTTTTGGTATTGTTATTTATTTAGGTTTTGCAACACTTTTTGGTCAAAGTGCATTGATGGGAAGTTATGGTGCTAGTTTTGCTGCTGTAAATCATGAGTATTTTGGGTATGTATCGTATGTTTACCTTTTTTTATTGCTCATTCCACTCTATTTTTTATATAAAAAGAAAACACAATTCAGTATGCGTGAGATGGAGCTTTTTGTATCTGTCTTTCTTCTTTTCTCATCTGTTTTATTAGCACAGGCTCTCTTGGTAACAGACAGTTTACGTGGAAAGTTTGGTGCTGATTTTGTAGACTTTTTAGCTCCTTACATAGGTGTCTTTGGACTATGGGTTTTTTGGTTGATTATTACAATGGTAGCTATTGTCATTCTTTTAGATAAAAGTGTTTCAGAAATCTTGATGGATATTAAGTCTATGCTAATAGGTTCTACACCAGAAAAAGAAAATGAAGAGCTCAATGAAGAGTTCTCTGAAGAAGTAAAAGAGAATTATGAAAGAGTAGAGGAAGATCCAGAGCTTGAAGAGATAGAGGAGCTTGAAGAGGAGATAGACAAACCTGCTTTTTTACGCCAAGAAGAGAAAAAAGATGATTTTGAGATTAAAAAAATCACTCCTGAAGAGTTGGCAAAGAAAGAGAAGCAAGAGAAAAAAGAGAAGAGAGAAAAACCAACTACTATTGTTGAAGTTGCAAAAGAGCTAAAAGAGCATAAAAATACTGTTATAGTAGAAGAGCTTGAAGAGAACAAAAAACTGCTTGAGACTATAGAAACAGGTAAAGTTGCCAAACCGAAAAACTTTAAACTTCCACCTACCGACTTCTTACAAAAGCCGCCAAAAACTTCAAAAAATATTGATGAGAATGAACTTGACGATAAAATAAAGTATCTTATTGAAAAACTGGCACACTTTAAAATAGATGGCGATGTTGTTCGTACCTATGCAGGGCCTGTAGTCTCTACTTTTGAGTTCAAGCCGGCTGCAAATGTAAAAGTTAGCAAAATTTTGAACCTACAAGATGATCTTGCAATGGCACTCTCAGCTGAGACGATTCGTATTCAAGCACCTATCCCTGGTAAAGATGTAGTTGGTATTGAGATACCAAATGACACAGTAGAGACAATTTACTTGCGTGAGCTGCTTGAAGACAAACTCTTTAAAAACTCATCGTCTCCACTGACAATTGCCCTTGGAAAAGACATTGTCGGTAAGCCTTTTGTAACAGATTTGAAAAAGCTTCCACACCTGCTTATTGCCGGAACAACGGGAAGTGGTAAGAGTGTCGGAATCAATGCGATGATACTCTCACTGCTTTATAAAAACTCACCAGACCAGTTGCGTCTTTTAATGATTGATCCTAAAATGTTAGAGTTTTCTATCTATAATGATATTCCGCATCTGCTCACACCGGTTATTACAAAACCAAAGCAGGCTATTATATCGCTGAACAACATGGTAAATGAGATGGAACGCAGATATGAGCTGATGGCTGAGAGCCGTACGAAAAATATTGAAAACTATAATGAAAAGGTCAAGCGTGAGGGTGGTGAGCACTTTCCATATATTGTTGTTATCATTGATGAGCTTGCAGACTTGATGATGACAAGTGGTAAAGATGTGGAACTCTCTATCGCCAGACTTGCACAAAAGTCTCGTGCTTGTGGAATCCACCTTATTATTGCAACGCAGCGTCCATCGGTTGATGTTGTAACTGGACTCATCAAAGCCAACCTGCCTTCTCGTATCTCATATAGAGTAGGACAGAAAGTTGACAGTAAAATCATTCTCGATCAAATGGGGGCAGAGTCACTTCTTGGTCGAGGAGATATGCTTTTTACTCCTCCTGGTGCTCCGGCACTTGTTCGTCTGCATGCTCCGTGGGCAACAGAAGAGGAGATAGAGAAGATTGTAGATTTTATCAAAGCGCAGCGTGAGCCAAACTATGATAAAAGCTTCCTTGTTGAAGAGAGCAGCGAGGGAGGCAGTGCATCTTCAGGTGAGAGCTATGAAGAGCTTGACCCTCTTTTTGAAGAGGCAAAACAGGTTGTACTGCAAGATAGAAAGACATCTATCTCATACCTTCAAAGAAAGCTTCAAATCGGTTATAATCGTTCAGCTCGTGTTATTGAACAGCTTGAACAAGAGGGGATTCTCTCTGCTCCAAATGCCAAAGGCATTCGAGAGATATTATAGTGCCTCGTCCGCAGTTTCTTTTTACTCAATTTCAAAACTCTTATAAGGTAGAGATTCCAAACCTGGAGTCTCTTAGTGTTGAACAGATTCAGGAGCTGCAGAAGTTTGTTGAGCAGCGTAAAGGTCTCTTTGATTTTGAAACATACTCTTTTGTTATTCAAAAGCGCCTTGACTTTGGAGGTTTTATAAAATTACTTAAGAGTTTAGGTATCGAGGCTGATATCCAAGAGAAATTTATAGAGACAAAAAGAGTGGACAGGGTTAGTTTTGGACAGTATAAGGGGCTTTTGTTTACAGAACTTCCAGATTCTTATCTATTATGGTTAAAAAACAACTATCATGGTTATCAACGCAAGCTGCTAGAGAAGGAACTCAAACGTCGAAATCTCTAGCTGTTACTTTTTAC
>JAMORG010000068.1 GCA_027063745.1 Sulfurimonas sp. | reverse complement strand
ATTCCTCCATCATTAATGACTTTTGCATCTTTGGCCGCGATGAGGATCTCCTCTTGCTGTTTTTTATTGAACAAAAATACTTTTGAGAAAGTTCCATCATCATTTTTTTTACCCAAATATAAAAGCCAGTCTCCAAAGCTGTTTCCAAATTCACTGGCTGCAAGGTTAAACTTGGCTTCACCTTTTTTGTAAGCAATGAAGTTCTTTGAGAGTGTCTTTGCGTGAGGCATAACAACAAAGAAGTTAAAAAACATTACAAAACTAAGTAACAGTGCAGGTAAAAAGAGTGTACGTACCAAGAAGATAGGTTTGATACCGAGTGCGAAAAGCACGATAATCTCATTGTCATTGGAAAGCTTAAACAAAGAGAGCGCTGCTGCTACAAAAAAGGCGATAGGAAGCGTAAAAAAGAGGATTTGCGGCAGTACAAACAAAAAGAGCTTTGCCATCTCTAAAATAGAGATCTGAATAACAGCTGTATATGCAGCAAGTTTTATAAGAAAAATTACCGAAGCAATGGCAAAGAGAGGCATAAATATTGATAAAAAGAGAGATGCAAAATTTGCCAGGATATATTTACGAAGTCTTTTCATCTACAGTGTTCCTAAAAAGTGAATAACTTCAGTGTCAAAAAAGAAGACAAGAAGTGTTGCCAAAGCTAAAAAAGGTACATAAGGAACTCGTTGCTCCTCTTTTGATTTTTTAAGTGTAAAGAGCATGACAGGAAGTGCAAGAAGTGCAGATAAAAAGATGGCAAACAAGCCGAGCTGCACACCAAGAAGGGCTCCCATGGTAGCAGCCACCATAATGTCGCCTTCTCCCATGGCTTCTATCATCGGTGCTCTGTCATAATGTCTGTTCCATGATGTTTTTGTTTGTAGTCCTGCACGATAAACAGAAGAGCTAAGATAATAAGAGAGGCTAAAACGCAAAAGAGTAAAACCACCGGCAAAGATGAGGGCATGGTTTAGGTTCATGAATATTCCCTCAAGATTTCCTGCGCCTAAAACAGCAAAAACAATCGCCAGAAGGTTAAGCGAATCAGGTACCATTTTATATTTAAGATCTATAAAAGAGAGTGCTAAAAGCATAGAAAAACTAAGCGTAATAAAAAGTGCATTAAGTGTAAGTCCATATTTATAAACGACAATAATTGCAATAAGTGCTGTTAAAAGCTCTACGAGGGGATATTGCCAGTCAATTTTTGTTTTGCAAAATGCACATTTTCCACCCAAAAATATCCATGAAAAGAGCGGTATATTGTGCCAAGGTTTTAAAGGAGTGTTGCAGTGTACACAGTGTGAACCACCAAAGACGACACTATCACCTTTTGGAATACGGATTATAACGACATTTAAAAACGAGCCAAATAAAAGACCAAAGAGGCCCGCTGTAAAAAGATTGTATGCTTCCACTACTTTAAGCCTCCAAAACGGCGTTCAACTTTTTTGAACCTTTTTATGATCTTTTCAAACTCTTTAGATGTAAAGTCCGGCCAGAGTGTATCGACAAAAAAGAGCTCTGCATATGCTGCCTGCCAGAGTAAAAAGTTTGACAATCTTTTGTCTCCGCCTGTACGAATCAATATATCGACATCATGTTTGCAGTCAAGTGCATTGGAGAGCATCTCCTGTGTAATTGTCTCTTCTGTCTTGTTGAGTGAGTTGACAGCCCTGAGAATCTCATCATGAGAGCCGTAGTTAAGAGCAAGTGATTGTACTAAACCATCACAGTGTGCTGTTTTTTTCTCAACCATAGAAATTGTCTTTTGCAGTGATTTTGAAAAAGCTCGAATATCTCCGATAGGCTCAAAACGAACATTACTTGCGAGATAATCATCCAGCTCTTTTTTGAGATAATTTTCAAGCAGTTTCATTAAAAACTCAACTTCAAGGCGGGGACGTTTCCAGTTTTCTGTTGAAAATGCATAGAGTGTAAGGCGTTCTATCTCATCATTGTTGGCACAGTATGTTGTTATCTCTTTAACAACTTTTGCACCAGCTTCGTGACCTTTGACTCGTTTTTTACCTTGGTTTTCTGCCCAACGGCCGTTACCATCCATAATTACAGCGATATGTTTTGCTCTATTCATAACTATGCCTCTTGTAGTTTTCTAGCTTCTTTAATAATACCAAAAGAGAGTGACACTTTATCTGCTTGAGGGAGTTTGACAAGCTCTTTTTTTGTAATAAAATCTACTTCATTACTGTCTGTTCCAAAGCTTTTTGAATTTTCTAAAACATTTAAGCAAACTGCATCAAGATTTTTTTCTTCAAGCATTTTAAGAGCATTTTTTTGTGCCTCATCTTTGTTCATCTCAGCCTTAAAGCCTATTACGTTAATGCCCTCTTTATCAAGACTTGCAAGAATATCTCTGTTCTTTTTAAGTTTAAGCTCCCACTCATCTCCAAGCATCTCTTTTTTGAGTTTACCACTTTGTTCATAAGCAGGAATAAAATCACTGACTGCTGCTGCCATAAAAAGATATGGTTTTTTCTCAATAAGATGAATATGTTCATCTCGCATCAGTGTAGGTTTTGAAAGTTTTGGCTTTTTAGCAATACGCACAGAGTCAACAAGATACTCATACATCTCATCTGAACTTGTAACATCGATTTTATGAATGTTTGTCGGTAACTCTGTGTCAAAGCGAGTAGCAATAAGGTTTACATCTGCACCACGAAGATAGAGCGCCGTAGCAAGTGCTGAAGCCATCTTGCCGCTAGAGAAGTTTGAGAGGTAGCGTACATCATCTATCTTTTCAATAGTTCCACCACCGGTAACTATCACTTTTCTATCAAGCCAAAACTCCTCTTTTAAGAGCTCACGTGCTGTTTCATAAAAGATATCCAGTGGTTCGGCCATAGCACCGTCACCTACTGTTTTACAGGCAAGCTCTTTTGTCTGTGTATCTACAAATGTATAGTTTGCAATACCAAGCATCTTAAAATTTGCCTGTGTAATAGGGTGCTTTATCATATTTGTATTTGCTGATGGTGCTATTATTTTTACACCAGGATAGGCTAGAGCACATTGGAGTAAGATATTATCAGCTATTGCATTTGCAAGTTTTGCGATTGTGTTTGCAGTGGCAGGGGCTATAACCATTACATCTGCCCACTCAGTGATTTTTATATGGTTAAAATCATTAGACCAGTCTTCATTCGTATCATCAAGCACTCTGTTTGATGTGAGTGTCTCAAAAGTAAGAGGAGTGACAAATTTCTTTGCACTATCACTCATAACAACACGAACTTCTGCACCTGCTTTTACAAAGTGACGCACAAGTTCAAGTGACTTGTAAATAGCAATAGAACCAGTAACAGCTAAAAGAATTTTTTTGTTTTGTAGTAAATTTTTTGGAATATTCATAGATAATCTTTATTTCTTGTTTTCTTTGTATTTTACCCTAAAAAGCTTAGAAAATATATTTTTATACTTTAATTGTTACGAGAATCTACAATCTATTAAAAGATTTTGTAGATTCTAATTAAATGATAGTGAATTATTGTACTCTGCAATACAATAGATAAAGAAACTTATAAAACAGAGGTTATAAATGACAAAAACATTATTGGACAATATCGAAGCAATTCCTCCTATGCCAGAATCAGTGCGTGAGGTAGAAAGAGTTTATCAGGATCCTGAATCTACTTTTGAGGATATGCAAAAAGCAATAGAAAAAGATCCACTTCTTACTGCTAATATTTTGCGTATTGTCAATTCACCGATGTATGGTATGAAAAGTACTGTTTCAAGTGTAAAACAGGCTATCTCTTTATTGGGAAAAGAAGCTGTTAGAACTTTTGCAATTGCCAGTGTTGTTGATTCTACTTTTGAAATAGATTTATCACCTTACAATATGACAAAAGAAGATTTTGCCAATGCTTGTGATAAGCAATTGGCACTGACACTAAACTGGATAGGACGTACAGAACCAAAAAATCTTGCTCTGTTGGGTCCTGCATCATTTTTAGTGGATATAGGACGTGTTATCATTGCTAAGACGTTGGTTGAAGATGATAAGGTAGATATTATTCAACAAGCACTTCTAGCAGGTGAAGATATAGCAAGTGCAGAAAAAACTGCATGTGGAGCACAAGCAACAGATGTAACAGCTACACTGTTTCATAAGTGGGGATTTGATTCAGAAATGGTTCATATTATTCGTTACAGTGATGATCCTGAAGGTGCGAACCCGGATGAAAAAAGAATGACAGCTGAACTAAAAGCTGTGCGTGAGACAGTGCTTCCAAACGGTGATATTACAGATGAGTCTATTGCAACAGCCAAGGATACTATTGAAGAATTTGGGCTAGATATGCCAAGTTATGACAAAGCAGTCGAGAAAGTAGAAAATACGGAGGCATAGTCATCATAAGATGATACCTTTAAGGGTATCACCTTCATTTACAACTACTATTTTTTTCCAAAGAACTTATAATAAAAATCTTTTATCAGGCGCATTTTTGCACGGCTTAATACAAGGTTTCCACTCGCAATGGTACCGCTTGTTACAGTTGTACCTGCAGCAATCATCACATCATCTTCAATCGTTACCGGTGCTACTAGTTGAGAATCACTTCCGATAAAGACATTTTTGCCGATAGTTGTTTTGTACTTGTTTTTACCGTCATAGTTGCAGGTAATTGTTCCAGCACCTATGTTTGTACCCTCATCTACTTCGGCATCACCGATGTAGCTTAAGTGTCCTGCTTTTACGCCTTTTAGTGTTGCTTTTTTTGTTTCGACAAAGTTACCGATGTGTGTATCTGTAATATAAGAGAGTGGACGCAGATGTGCCATGGGTCCACAGTCAGAGTTTATCATAGTGCTATCTTCTACAACACTGTGGGCTTTTATGTGAGAGCTTACGATTTTACTCTCACCTGTAATGCGACAGCCATTCTCAACGATAGATTCACCCTCAAACACAACTCCCTCTTCAATATAGATAGTATCAGGAAGCTGCATACTGACACCTGCTGCCATCCACTTCTCTTTTATGCGTTTTTGCATAATCACCTCAGCATCGGAGAGATCTTTTTTAGAGTTTACCCCTTTGAAGTGCTCTTCATCAACCAAAAGCGGAATAATAGTCGCATCATCTGCCTTTGCCATAGCGATAACATCTGTAAGGTAGTACTCCTTTTGTGCATTGTCATTAGAGAGTTTTGGAATATACTTCTCTAAAATATTGCGAGAAAAAGCATAGATACCTGCGTTGACTGTTGTAGTATTAAGTTCTGCTTCATTGGCATCTTTTTGTTCAACAATATACTCAACATGACCATCACGAATGATGACTCTTCCATATCCGTTTGGATCTTCAAGATCAAAGATACTCATAATAATGTCAGCATTGAGTTCTAAAAAGCCTTCAAGTGCTTTTGCTGTTATGAGTGGCATATCTCCATTAAGCACTAAAACTTTTTCGTGTTGAGGTTTTATACCCATTACAGCACCACCGGTTCCCGGAAAATTATTCGCATCTTGTTCAACAAAGTTAATGTCATCAAAATATTTCTGCATTGCAGCAATCACTGCATCTTTTTGATGGGCTACTACAACTGTTATGTCATCTGAGAGTTTTTTTGACTCTTTGATGATGTGATAGAGCATCTCTTTACCGCTGATAGGGTGGAGCACCTTAGCCTTGTTTGACTTCATACGTGAGCCTTTACCGGCTGCTAGAATAATAATACTGATTTTTTCTTGTTGCATATTGTCTCTTT
>JAMORG010000067.1 GCA_027063745.1 Sulfurimonas sp. | reverse complement strand
CGACACTAAAAGCCAAAAAGATGAGGTAGAGATAAAAAGTGATGCTTACGGCTGTAGGCATGAGTGTATAGAGTTGTAGTTCATAAGCGAGTATAAACAGAGCGTGTCCTATGAGGCCAAAATATTGTGCTGTTAATATCCAAAAAGAGTCACTTTTATCAGGAGCATGACCCTCTTTGTAGGTTGTATAGAGTTTTACTACAGTAAAAATCTGTGAAGAAAAAAGTATGAGTATTGCAGCAGTTATGAAATACTCAAAGCTAAACAGACCAATAAGAAAGAGTAGAGTCCCTATTACATTGGCATAAAAGATATTGATATAGTTGGCTTTTGAGATTGTTGCTGCTTGATTGAAGCGCGGGAAAGTAGTAAACAAAAAACCTGTAAAAACATTATGAAAAAGTAAAAATGCAATTGAATAGACATGAAAAAGAGTTGTATTGATGTTAATAGTTATAAGCCCTTTGTATGCAAGTCCAAAAAGCAGCATCATAATAATGGCATTAACAACACCTAAAATAAAAAAGGGCTGATGTGGTTGGGATAAAAAATAACTCTCTTGTAATTGGCTTTTCATAAAAGCACTCCTTGTTTTATATGAGGTACTCTTGACCTGTTTTTTTACAATATGCACTCAGCATTGCATGCTCAAAGTCATTGTTTGTAGCATATTGATACCCAAATGTTTTAGCCCATAGTTCGTGTGGCTCCATACAGAGATAGAAAAAGACTCTATCTTCTCCCTTTTGCCACTCTTGAAAACTGTTGTATGCGTGAGAGAACATCTCTATCTTTGTAGCTTGGGGATAGGATGTCTTTCCACTTGCGTCTTCGTGAGGAATTTGAGTGATTTTACTTCTAAACTCTCGCTCACGCAGCTGTTTTATAACCGGTTTTATAAATGTCAATGTCCCAAAGCTAACTAACGCGACCTCTGAAGGTTTGAATTGTAATATAAGTTGATTATATACTTCTTGATATTCGTCAAGATAGCCTACATACTCAACAATAGGGTGGAAATGAAAGCCGACCTTTACACCTTTGTCTGCTACTTTACGTGCTGCTGCGATACGTTTGTCCAAAGAGGCAGTTAAATGCTCTTCGTTTTGGATGATGGTCGGAGTGTTTAGACTCCAGGTACAAAGGATATTTTTTGGTACGTCATTCTCTAAAAGGTAGGAGATATTGTCCGACTTTGTTTTAAACTCCAGTATGACATTTGGGTTTTTTCTTGCAAACTCAAAAAGAGCGTCTAAGATACCTTCACGGTTACCAAACATAAGCGAGTCGCTTGCCTGGCCTGTTCCTATATGGTAGGTCTTATTTGGATCTAGTTGGAGATTAAGCAGTTTGTCTTTAAAGTTTGCATCAAAAGTGATGGTGTTTTGATTGTAAAAGCTCTGAATCGAACAGTATGAACAGTCAAAGCCGCAACTCTCAACAGCATCAAGTGTCAAGAGATTACAGCAGCGTGTCTTCTCACTTGCCACGGGACACAGTCCAAGTCCAAAGCCATCTTTTGCTTCTGTTTTGAAAGTAAACTTTTGTTCTTTTGGAATGTTTTTAAGTTGAAAGTTCTCATAGGAGTTGGGTTTGTTACGTAACTCTTCATACTTTTTTTTGAGTTTTGCAAAGGCTACTTTGCGTGAGGGGTGCTCTTGAAATATTTCACTCACTCGTGGTTCATCCCACATCTCAAGATCTCTTGCAATGTTGATAATCTGTAGTAGTTCTTGATGTGAAAAGCGGTACTCTTGTGCTTTTTGTGTTATAAACTCCTGCTCTTTGAGCGGGAGTTTGTTAAAAAAGGTATTGGTAATACTCTTGTTAAATTTTTCTGTATAAGAATCCATAAGCGAATTCTATCAAAAAAAACTCTTTATTTGATAGGAATAATTTTCGTATTAGGTTTTTTAACAGGTTTTTTAGCTATTGTAACTGTTAATATACCATTTTCAAATTTTGTATCAAACTTGTTTTCATCAATGTTTTGAGGGAGTTGGATAGACTTTTCAAATGTTCCGTAAAAAATCTCTTTACGTACAAATGTTTTTCCCTTTTCCTCTTTTTGCTCTTTTTTCTCACCACGAATTGTCAGAACTTTTTTATCATCTATCGTAAGTTTAATATTGTTTTTCTCAACACCGGCGAGATCAAATTTAATGATGATTTTATCAGCTAAATTTTCTATATCTGTACGTGGATAGTTAATGTTGCTAATTGCAGGTGTAGCAAGATGTGATTCGATGAGCGTATTAAAATATTGGTTGATTCTTTCAAAGTCAGGGTCATTGGCAAACGGTGCAGATATATTTGCTGCATTTAATGTAAGAAGTGATGTTGCCATCAATGCAAGTAGTGTTTTTTTCATATCTATCTCCTTGGATGAGCACCAAGTAAAGATTACTTGATGCTGATGTTTTTAGTCTTTTTAGACTCCACTTTTTCTAAGGTAATGTAGAGACGACCATCTTCAAATTTTGCTTGAATCTTGTCTCTGTCTATGTTGTCTCCAAGAACGAAGCTGCGTGAGATCACACCGAAGTTTGATTCACACAGGTAGTAGTCGTCCTCTTTGACTTCGTTTTTATATCGTCGAAGTGCTGTTACTGTTAAGTAATCATCTTCAACTTTGATGTCGATGTCCTCTTTACGAACACCTGGCAGGTCAACTTCGATAGTAAATGTATCGTTGTCATGTTTTGCCAGATTTGCAAGAGGCAGATGTGAAGCTACATTACGAAATGTATCTTTAACGACTTCAAGACCTTTTTCAACAGTATCTTCTACTTTTTCAACAACTTCTTGTGTAGTTTTAGTGATATCCATTTTGCACCTCCTACTTATTTGATTTCGATTTTTTTCGTAGTATCTTTTTCTACTTTGAGTTTTGGTATAACAATCTCTAAAACACCGTTTTCTGTTTTAGCCTCGATATTTTCAGTATCTACCTTTTCTGGAAGTGTAAAGCTTCTTGCAAAACTACCATAAGCACTCTCGATGCGGTAGTAGTCATCTTCTTTGACTTCATTTTGAATTTTACGCTCCCCTTTGATAGTCAGGATGTTTTTATCGATACTGATCTCAACATCCTCTTTTTTTACACCTGGAAGATCTACATCAATGTAGTATGCATCTTCATCCTCACGTGTATTTACCGCCGGTGTAAAATCTACTATCTCTTTTGGTTCAGTTTCTAACTCGAACTGTTTAAAAAATTCATTCATTAAATCAAATTTTGGATTTCTATATCTTGTTACCATCATAATATACTCCTTATAATTGTTTTTTCTGCTGTAATTATAAAGAGTTTTGTGTCTGAGAAATGCTACTTTAGTAGCAGTTGAGAGGTTTTTTCCTGAAGTCTTTGAAAGTCAAGTATTTTGATGTTACGTCTACTTGTCTCGATGAGATTGTCTGATTTTAGCTGTTTGAGTGTTCGCTCTACAACATGACGAACCGTGCCTAAGAGTTTTGCTATCTCAGTGTTTGAGAGGTTGTGCAGCAGACCATACTTGAAGTGCTTTTCTGGGTTGAGGTTGTCAAGCAGCAGGTTGATGAGTCTGTCTTTTGTGTCATAGAGTGCCAAGTCTGTTGCGAGTTCTTCGGTATGGCGCATATGAGCAGCAAGATAAGGGAAAAACTTACGGTTGAAGTTTACATCAGTCTGTAGCCAGTGGCGTACACGCTCAACAGGCAGCTCTAAAACTTTGCAATCTTCTAAGACTTCATAGGCAACATCATGTGGCTTGTTGTCAAGGAGTGTAATGACATCAAACATATCTCCTCTTTTGTAGATAAAGAGAGTCTGCTCTTTGTTGTTCTCAAAGTTGATCTGATAGGTCTTGATGCGACCATCAACAACAACATAAAAGTGTTTTAAAAAGTCATCAGGGAAAAAAGGAGAAGAACCCTTTTCAAACTCAAGAGGTTTTGCATACTTATGGAACTCATCTGCAAAAGTTTGGGTGGTGTTATTTAATAGTTCAAGCTGCTTGGAATTATTGGTTTCATTTTTCATATATGAATTGTAACATAAAAAGATAGGAAGTGAAACTTTGCAAAATGCAATATTTTTTTCTTTATGAGTCTTACATTGTGTATAGTTTTAAAAAAGTAATTCCTCTACAAAAAGGCAGCGTATGATACTAGGTAAGTGTCCCTATTGTGACAATGGAGAAATCGAAGTGCGTGAGAAAGAAGTTCGTGGTAAAAAAGTAAAGCTCTATGCCTGCTCAAACGCACACTGGATGAGTGAAGATGGTGAAATGTATGAGCTCACGCAGGAGTCCACATGTGACTTTCGCATCTGGCAAAACACACTGGCACGTTATGGCAAATGGCTCTCTTACAAAGAGGTGCGTGAGCTGCTCAGCGAGGGTGAGATAGAGGTGGAGCTGCTAAGTAAAAAATACGGAAAGAAAATCAACTATACAAAAACGGCCATTTTAAACCAAGAGTATGGGGTAAGCATAATTTGGGATTAATTTGGGTAAAATCTATCTATGTTACAACAATATCAAGAGGCGATTGAAAACAGTAATATTGTATCAAAAACCGATGTCAACGGCATCATTACTTTTGTAAATGATGAGTTTTGCAAAATTTCAGGATACAGTAGAGAAGAGCTTCTTGGTAAAAATCACAACATTGTAAGACATCCCGACGTTCCTGCTTCAAAGTTCAAACTCCTCTGGCAGACCATAAAAGCAAAAAAGATCTACAAAAGCACTGTTAAAAATCGAGCAAAAGACGGCTCAACTTTTTATGTAAATACAACAGTCACTCCTATTTTAAATAAGCAAGGTAAAATAGAGGAGTTTATAGCCATTCGTTATGATGTAACTCAGGAGGTCTTTTATAAAGAGTCTTTAGAGAAAAAAGAAAAAGAGCTTGAACTGCTCAACAGTGAGCTTGAGAAGAGAGTAGAAGCAAAAACAAAAGAGTTAAAAGAGCTCAATGAGACACTTGAGATGCGTGTAAAAGAGGAGATAAAAAAGAATGAGGCCAAGCAAAAGGTGATGTTTTGGCAGTCACGTTTTGCCTCTTTGGGTGAGATGCTGGCTAACATTGCACACCAGTGGAGACAGCCGCTCACCGAACTTAATCTTACACTCTTTTCTTTAAAAAAAGCAGCTCTTAATGAAGATAAGGAGAGCGTAGAAGAACTCTATAAAGAGAGTAAAGCACTTATTCAAAATATGTCCAATACAATTGAAGATTTTTCCAATTTCTTTAAACCGGGCAAAGAAAAACAGCATTTTAGGTTGCGTGAGAGCATAGAAGAGGCTCTGCATATTTTAAAGCGGGTGCTTAATCGCGATATGATTCAGGTAAAAACATCCTATGAAGATGTAAGTGTTTTGGGCATTACAAATGAATTTACACAGGTGATAATCAATCTTTTAAAAAACTCTCGTGATGCATTTGTTGAAAACGGGGTACTTATTCGTGAGATAAAGATTGATGTTATAAAAGAAAATGATTATGCACTTATTGTAGTAGAAGATAATGCCGGAGGTATTAAGGAAAAAGAGCGTTATAAGATTTTTGAACCATATTTTACTACCAAGCATAACTCACAGGGTACGGGACTTGGGCTTTTTATGTCTAAAATGATATGTGAACAGGGTTTTGGCGGCTCACTCGATGTAAGTTCTAAGAAAGGAACTACATGTTTTACAATAAAAATACCTCTTATAGAGCTTGAGAATGAAAAATAAATTTTTAAAAACTCT
>JAMORG010000066.1 GCA_027063745.1 Sulfurimonas sp. | reverse complement strand
CAAAAACAGTCAATATCACTAAAACAATCCATACAATCTCTAAAATTCTTTTCATCTGTTTTTCCTATCGTATAATATATACAAGTGGAAAAAGTACAATCCACAACAAATCAACCATATGCCAATACGAAGCACCCGACTCAAATCCACGATGATTTTCTGGCGTATAGGCAGAAATTTTTGTTCTTTGATGCACATTAAAAAGTATCACAGTTCCAAGCAATACATGCATAAAATGAAACATTGTAAGCAGAAGATAAAACATAAAGAATTTATTTGTACTTAATGTAACTCCCTGCCCAAAAATATGATAAAACTCTGCACCTTTGATAAATAAAAATGCCACACCACACGCCATAGCAAATTTCAGCCATTTACTTGCTTCTTTATTTGCCGCTTCAAAATTCTCTTGAGTCATTGTTTGCATCAGGGCAACACCTTTAGCTACAAAGTAACTACTCGTTATCAAGATAAAAGTATTGATAAATCCTGATGTTTGATTAAGCATCAGTTGCGATTGATTGAAAAGCTCTACATCTGCTCTGCGTGAGAAGGCATAGCCGACAAAGAAAAGCCCAAAAGTAAGAAGCTCGATATAGATAATGATCCATACTCCAAAATCTCCGGGAGGATACTTCTCTTTGAGTGCTGCTATCTTAGACATGAGAGCTCTTTGCAAAATGAAGTGTAATAAGCTTTTCTAAAACAGCTAAAACATCCTCTTCATCACTTAAAGACTCTACAATAGAGTGCATACAAGCTTGATACGGATCAAAACCTCTCACCATCAGTTTTGCCGCATAGATAAGCAGGCGGGTTGAAACTGCTTCTTGAATATCTATATCGCTGAGTTGGCGTATCTCACTTGCGATATCAACCAGTTTTTGTGCAATTTCTTCATCAACACCACTCTCTTGAATAATGACCTCTTTTTCAATATCTGGTTTTGGATAGGTAAAACTCAGTGAGATAAAACGCTGTTTTGTACTTGGCTTCATCCCTTTGAGAACATTTTGATACCCTGGATTGTAAGAGACTACCAACATAAAATCGGGATGTGCTTCTATCACTTCGCCTGTTCTGTCTATTGGTAAAACACGTCTGTAATCTGCTAAAGAGTGCAGCACAACCGTTGTATCTTTACGCGCTTCAATAATCTCATCTATATAGCATATACCACCATTTCGTACCGCTTTTGTAAGCGGGCCATCCTGCCAGTAAGTACCCTCTTCACTGATAAGATGCCGCCCGACAAGATCAGCCGCACTTAAATCATCATGACACACTACCGTATAGACATCACGCCCAAGCTTCTCACCCATAGATTCAATAAACCTTGTCTTTCCACACCCTGTTGGACCTTTAATTAAAACAGGCAGATTCATCTGTGCAGCTGCTTGGAAAAGTTCAACTTCGTTTGATTGAGGTAGATAATAAGTTTGTGACATAATTGTTCCTTTATTTTGTTAAATTTATATAGACTTCTGTAAGCACTTTTGGCAATTTTTCACCATCACGCACTATCGCATAACCATTGCGCCCAAAAAGATAACTCAAGTACTCTTTAGCATCGAGATCAATTGTGATACAAAAAGGTGTTATCCCTTTTTTCTTGATCTCCTGAAGTGCTTTTTTTGTATCTTCTATTCCATAGCGCCCATCATATCTGTCTTCATCATTTGGTTTACCATCACTGATAATAAGTAAAAGCTTGTTTGTACTTTGTTGTTTATCTAAAATCTTTGTAGCCTCACGAATAGCTGCTCCCATGCGGGTATAGTATTGTGGTTTAATGCTGTCAATGCGACCGCGGATAAGTGCGTCATATTTGTCTTTAAAGTTTTTGATGATATTAAAATAGACTTTTTTGTTTTGCAGTGATGAAAAGGTATAGATGGCAAACTTATCTTCCAGCTTCTCAAGAGCTTCACTAAAGACCATTAAAGAGTCTTTGATAACATCAATAATGCGCATCTCCTGTGTTATACCACCCTCTGTTGAGAGAGAAATATCTGCAAGCAGCAGTGTCGCCATATCACGCGTCTTTTTCTCATAGGTAACATAAAAATTTTGATGGTGCATTGACTTGTTTTGATGGGAGAGATACTCTATCCAGCTGTCCATATTAAGCTCATCACCATAGGGAAGTCTATCATTTTTAATGCGATCGAGTTTAAGCATATCAAGCTCGCCCTGAATCTTCTTGACTGTTTTTCTCAGACGTTGTGGCAACTCAATTGGGACAACATTGAGTGTCACCTGTGGCAAAATTCTTGCATAATTGACAAGATAATCATTTTTTTGATAATCCCACTCATCAACATAATGCCCTTTACCAAGCGGATAAATAATTGTATTGTCTGGTAAAAGTTCAAGATCCATTTTAATTCGAGACGAGAGGTTTGCCTGCTTTTGCCCTATGGTTATCTCATCAAGATCTTCTGCGTGATAGAGTGCATCTTCATCAAAACTGTCATCTTCACATCTGTCAACATTTACCTGTTCAAAGATGCTCATCAGCGACTCTGGTAAAAATGCCAAAAAGCCATCTGTCTCATGTTTGTCATCTATCTGTTCAGCTTGCTTTTTCATATGCAGCTCTTCAGACTTCTCTTTACCTTCCTCACGCAATGGTTCTTGTGCATCATCTGTATTGTTGGCTGCTTTTGGAGTGATGGCAGGTGGATATATCCACAGAGGGTTAGGATAGTTCTCTATAAGCTCTTCATTAGAAGAATCTTCCAAAGATTTCAAAAACTCCAATTGAGGATATTTCTGCATCAAGTAAAGCGTTGCTTCTTTATAAAAAATCTCAAAACCATGGTATCTTTTTACAAGATACGCTACTGCTTCTAAATTTTTTGCTACAACATTATCATTTGTCACATCTTTTACCTGAGCACCGAGTGCTACAAGCCAATAGTAGAGCATCTCATTTTGCTCTTTTGTCGCAAAATATGCAAAAGATGCAGGCAGATAGAGAGACTCTTCATCTTGCCATGTCAGAAAAAACTCTTTGCCTAAAAAAGATATCTTTTCTAACAGGGTTCGTGTTGTCTCCACATAACGTTTATCTGTTATGCGTAACTCTTTTGCTTTTTCACCACCCATAAGGCGGTGAAAAATATGCAAATTTTTTGAGAGATCTTCAAAATCAACTCGGGCATCTTCATGAAATTTATGGACTTTTTTGTTGAGATATCTATCCCAAACTTTTCCCATGCTCTCTTCAAACTCGAGCCAATAGTGAAGCATACTCATCTCTTTATGCTAATTCTGGCTGTGGTTCTTTTACAAAAAAGCTGTAAACATATGTCAAAAGTCCGGTAAATACAAGCAGACCAAATCCAAGACGAACCATATAGATACCGTTAATAGACTCTTGTGAATCCATAAAGCTGATAAGATCAGTTCCTACTCTTTGATCAAAGATCTGAACAAGTCCGGCAGCACTAAGAGCCAAAGTAAGACCAACCATTCCGATATTCATCATCCAAAATGCTTTGAGTTCTACTTTTTGTGCTTTTTCGCTGTTTCCATAAGGACGACCTCGTAAAATCGGCATTGCATATGAAATAACAGTAAAGACAATCATCACATACGCCCCATAAAATGAAAGGTGACCATGCGCTGCTGTAAGCTGCGTACCGTGAGTAAACATATTAACAGGTGCCAAAGTATGGAAAAATCCCCAAACACCAGCGCCTAAAAATGCTACAACCGCTGTACCTTTAGCCCATGTAAGTGCCATCTTGTTTTTATGCTCGATTTTTCTCTCTCTTGCCATTGTAAAAGCAAAAAGAATCATCAAGAAAAATGGTAGAGGCTCAACTGCTGATGAGATAGACCCGATCCATAACCAGTACTCAGGTGCTCCCATATAGAAGAAGTGGTGACCAGTTCCTAAAATACCAGATACCATAGTCATTGCAATGATAAGGTATAACCATTTATCGATATGCTCTCTATCCACACCTGTTACTTTAATAAGAACAAATGCAAGAATTGCACCTAAGATAAGTTCCCATGTTGCTTCAACCCAAAGGTGAACCGTAAACCACCAGAAAAATTTATCTGCAATGAGGTTATCTGGTACATAGAATGCAAAAAGGAAGAACACTGCAAGACCTAAAAGACCAGTAAGTAAAACCGTTGTAATAACTGTCTTTCTTCCTGTAAGTACTGTCATAGCTACATTGAAAATATATGAAACAACAACTAAAACGATACCGACTTTTGTTGGAAGCGGCTGTTCTAAAAACTCACGACCCATAGTTGGTAGAAGCTCATTAAATGTAAGCTGTGTTAGCTCTGCATATGGAACAAAAAGGTAACCTAAAATTGTTGCAACACCTGCTACAACAAAGATCCAAAAGGTTATAATTGCCAGTTTTGGACTCCAAAGTTCTCTCTCTGTCTCTTCAGGAATAAGGTAATATGTTGCTCCCATAAAACCAAAAAGCAACATAACAATCAATAGATTTGTATGTACCATTCTCAAAACATTAAATGGAATGAGCGGAAATAAGAAATCTCCCCAGATATACTGAACACCCATTAAAATACCAAAGAGAATCTCCCCTGCAAGAAGTATCAGTGCAAAAATAAAATACGGTTTTGCGACCGCCTGTGAACTATATTTCATATTTTTTCCTATCCTTCTATTGTTGGAGGCCAGTCATTGGCATCTACTTTTGACGTCCATATAAGGAAATCAGCCAGATTGTTAACCTCTTCTTCACTTAAATGAAACTGTGGCATTTTTCTTCTGTTAGGAGTATTTAATGGCTGTGCTGCCATCCATCCCTGCATATAAGATTTAAATGCAGCTTCATCACCGCCGCCTCTTCTTTGAAATACATTCATAAGCTCAGGAGCATAATATGCACCCTCTCCTACAATAGTGTGACACCCCACACAATCATTTTTTTCCCAGATTTTCTTTCCTGCTACAACACTCTGCGTCATATTTTGCTGGTTAGAACGTTTGGGGATTTGATGTACTGTATCAAACGATAAAGCAATAAATATCAATAAAGCAAAAGTACCACCACCATAATAGATGTTTTTTGCCATACTTTTCGTTATTCGCTCTGTCATCAATCATCCTTCTTTTTAATTCTACCTCTAAGTAGTAATTGGAATTTTACACAAATAAAATTAATTCTACCTAAAGGTGGTAATTAAGTTTTTTAGGTTATGATATCATTTTAAATAAATTAAATAAGGAGAGGATTATGCAACTTAGTAAAAGTTCTCAATATGCCATTAGAATTTTAGCCTTCATGGCGAACCACCAAGAGATGCAACCTATGAATGCAAATAAACTCTCCGAAGAACTTTTGATTCCCTATAAATTTTTAACTAAAATTATGAATGAACTTGTAAAAGCGGACCTGATAGTCTCTATAAGAGGAAGGGAGGGAGGATATAGTTTTGCAAAACCTCCATCAGAGATTATCATCGATGAGATCCTTGCCATCTTTCATGACTCCATAAAAGATGAACAGTGTGTACTTGGCATAGGATTTTGTAATGGAATGTGCAAATGTGCACTTCATGATCAGTGGATGGAACCAAAGATATTGATGCAGAAAATGTTTCGCGAATCTACTTTAGAGAAAATCGCAGGTCAAGGGTGTAAAATTTAGGATCTACTCTTTGATCTTAATATTGAGTGCTTTTGTATGCAGAAGTGCATCTGCCGTTTTTTTTCTTGCACTCTCTATCAGCCTAGAAAATGTGGTGCGAGAGATACCCATTTTATCTGCACACTCCTGCTGATAGAGTCCTTCAAAGTCTGCTAAGCGCAAAGCTTCCATCTCATCTTCTAAGAGATAGACCTTTTTTAGTTCCTTACGGCGTATGCCACAGGGCTTAAAGCAGACACCACTGTGATCTGCTTCTATATTTCTCTCTATCTTTTTTCTACCACTCATTACTGTTTATACTCCTGTTCTACTATCCATTTAGCCAAGGTTTCTCGCTCTTTTAAAGTTGTTTTATCTTTAAACGCAGGCATAAGCGCACCATGGAATGCTTTCCACTCTCCTTTTGAACCATTTTTGATACGCTTGGCAATATAAAGCACATCCCCCTTATAGCGTTTTGCAATTTTAGCAAAAGAAGGACCAACAAGATCTTTCTTTTCTCTGTGGCAGCTAAGACAGTTTTTTTGAATGGCCAGACGTTTTCCTGCTGGCATCTTTTTGAGTCTGTTAATAGCGGCTTGTGCCTCTGTGAGATTTTTGACTGTATAGTGTGAAAACATATACTCAGCAATGGCTTGGAGTTCTTCTTGTGTTACATTACCCTTTTGTGAAGGCATTACACCGTAAGTTTTTAAGCTCTCTTTATCGCAAAAAGATTTAGAAGCACTCGGATTAATAACATAATCTTTAACAAAATCAATAGCCTTGGGAATCTTTTCACTCTCATTTGCAGCATGAATAAAATCTTTTATATGAAAAGCGACAGCCATCATTGGCGGTGCTTTTTCATCTTCAAAAGTTTTTGGAGGCAGATCAAGATTATGACACGCAGAACACTTCTGCTCCAAGAGTTTTTTCCCGTCAAGATTTGCGTGTTGCTTTTGCTCACAGGCACTAAAAAGAAGTAAAAGTGTAAAAAGTGTCACAACTGCTTTCATAATCTGATCCTTAAATATTTCCGGCTAAAAAGTTTTTTACAACCTCATCGGCACTTTCGCCATCTTTTTTGCGTATCTTTTTGATCTTGAGGCCAATTGACTCCAAAGCCTCACGCATATTCTCACCAACGGCTCGTACTAAAATTATATCACACCCTTGTAAAGCTTCTACATCTTTTCTATGGGAATTTGTATGTGCTTCATGACTCATACCGCCATGGTCGTGCTCATGATTGTGACGATGTGCATGGTGTCCTCCGTCATGATGCTTGTTTGGTATGAGATCTACGAACTTATCATCTTCATAAATGGCAAAGTATGCACTCTGCCCTGTTCGTGTAACTATTGTCTTCTTATCTTCATCTACTGCTAAAACTATTTTCATATTTTCTCCTTAAAATTATTCATATTTTGAACATATGACCAAATTATAATGAACATATGTCAATAAGTCAAGTTCTTTTTAAAACAGGATCAAGCAATAAAGCAAATATAATTGCAACATACGCCAAAGCTGCTGCTATCATGTAAGTGAGATCTAAACCCAGTCTATCCCCAAAAAATCCCATAAGTAAAACAACTACAGAGCTGATACTGAAATTGATAGTCATATAAAGACTGTTGACAAAAATAGGCATATCACTCTTTAGTTCATGTATCACAGAGAGCATTACAGGCCCGTTTGCAAACATAAAAATACCCAAAAGTCCCAGAAGGGGAAATGTTACATAAAGAGTATTGCTAAAAAGAAAAAGTGTCATGGTAAGAGCTGCTCCACTTGACATAATAAGCAATGTTTTTTGTCTGCCTATTTTATCTGAGAGCGTTCCGCTTATAAATGTTCCAATGACCCCAAAAAACTGCAATACAGAGAGTGCGATACTTGCATACCACAAAGAAAATCCATGCTGGGTGAGATAGACTGCCAAATAGAGTGTCGTAGCCATCTTCATAGCTGACTGGAAGAACATAAACCCGCCCATTACTCCAAAAAGAGGCAAAAAACGCTTCAACTCACGAAGAGCATCGCCTTTTTCTCTTTTTTTTGTAAATTTTTGCTCTTGAAAACGAAAATCTTTCAGTCGCAAATATAAAATGAATGAAGCAACAAAACCAAAAGGCATCAATCTCCATGTCCCTTCTAAACCCCAAAGAGAAATTCCTGCAGTTATGAGTAAGGGACCTATGGTTCTGGCCAACTCACCCCCTACCATATAGTAACTCATGCCACGGCCTAGCTTGTCACCGGACGATGCTTTGATAATTCCTGGTGAAGGTATATGAAAGAGTGTTGAGCTGATACCTGAGAGAATTAAAAGCACAATCAAAAGAGCATAAGAGTCTGCTACACCGAGTAAAGACATACTAAAAGCTGTCAAAGCAGGAGAGAGTATAACAAAGTATCTGGCATCTGTTCGTTCTGCCAAAAGTCCGAAAAAAGGGTTTAAAAGTGATGGCAGTTTTCTGGCAATATCTAAAAAAGCACTCATTACAAGGCTCATACCCAACTTTTCAATCAAAAGAGGTAACAGAGGTGCCAAAAATGAGGAGTATGTATCATGTGCAAGGTGTGCCAACGCAATAGTTGTGACATTATCTTTTTGTTTTGTGGACATTCTAGTAGAGTTTCCTTTATGAAAATTGGATGAAACTATAGCACATATGTTCAAAACAAAAGCTTTTCTTTCTATATAATTTAAAATATTAAAGCACTTTCAAGTCGTTTTAACTATAATTAGAGAAAATTTTAATTATAAAGAGAACAAATGAAAAGCACTCTTTTGGCGTTCATCTTATTATTCTTTGGAGCTTGTAGTGATAATGCTACCATAGTTACGTTTGATACAGATCTAAAAGAGCTGCCATGCCTGCGTCTAGTAGTTTTTCCGCCCAATACGCTCATAGAGCAGAGCCTTAAAGAGCTCTACACATTTGATGAAAACTGTACTTATGAACTCCAGGCAAGTCAAAAGAGCGGCATCACTTGTAACTCTAACCAAAACGCACCAAAGAAAGCACTCTCAAACTTTCCATCAGGCTACATCCGACTCGATATCTACAAAAACAAAAAACCCGTTTACAGTTACTATAAAGATCTCACGCATAAAGCTACAAAAGAGGATATTCAAAAAGCTTTTTTCAGGCTAAAAGAGGATATGTTAAAGTAAGCAATGACTTAAAGGTAGTCATTCTCACTTTTTATAGGAGTATCTGGGTAATTTTTCAAAAAGATATCTGCTGCGATGCCGTTATCTTTTGCTATCTCTTTACCCTTTTCATCAAGCAGTGGTGTTGTACCATAACCACAAGAGGGAGACTTTGATTTGAGCACGATGGCATCTGCTTTTGGATGCGCTTTGCAAAAGCTCTCTATCTCTTTGCGCAAAAGCTCTGTGACATCTTTTTTGCCCTCATGGGTAAGAATGTGCTTTTGGCCATCGACCAAGACAACATCTATGCGCTCACGCGGTGTTCCAAAGAGTGGTGCTTCAGGACAAAAAGGGATGACCTCCCACCCCTCAAAAGCCTTCATTACTGTCGGTATCTCTTTGGTTTTACCATCATAACGACAATACTCACCCAAGATACACGCAGAGATGATGACCTTTTTCTTAGCAGATGACAACTGATTTTATCTCCGTCATCTCTTCAATAGCAAAGCGTGGACCCTCGCGCCCGACACCAGAGAGCTTCACACCACCATAAGGCTGAATGTCAAAACGCAGTGTCGGCATATCATTGATGACAATGCCACCCGCTTCCAGTTCATCTACAGCGCGATTCATAAGACTCAAGTCATTTGTAAAGACAGAGAACTGCAGTCCATACGGAGAGTCGTTCATTCTATCTACTGCATCATCAAAACTATCTACTTTTACAAGAGAGACGATAGGTGCAAAGACCTCTTCACACACAATAGCCATATCATCACGCACATTTGC
Organism: Sulfurimonas sp.; assembly: GCA_027063745.1. Taxonomy (GTDB): domain Bacteria; phylum Campylobacterota; class Campylobacteria; order Campylobacterales; family Sulfurimonadaceae; genus Sulfurimonas. Next base: position 20,899 of record JAMORG010000066.1, on the reverse strand, counting down.
CATAACACACGGGTAGAAGATTCTCCCCTCAACACGCGGAACAAGCAGAGGAATAGCACCCTCATCTATGGCAGACTCTACCCAACTCATAGCACGCACGCACGCCTCATCATCGATAAGTGGTCCCATAAATGTTTCATCATCATAGGGGCTGCCTACTTTTAGCTTCTTAGTAGCGTGAGCCATCAGCTCTGCAAACTCATCATAAATAGCCTCCTCAACATAGATACGCTGCAGGCTGATACATACTTGCCCAGAGTTTACAAAAGCACCAAGAGCACATTTTGTGGCAGCTTCGGCAAGGTCAGCTGACTGTTCGATAAATGTCGCTGCATTACCGCCAAGCTCAAGACCTACCTTTTTGATACCTGCATTTTTTGTAATGATATTACCAACCGGCACACTTCCTGTAAAGCTGATAACACGAGGAATATCAGAAGTAATAAGCGCACTTCCAACCTCAGCATCACCATAGACAACACTCAGTGCATCAGGGATGGCATACTCACTCTCAACAAAGAGCTTTGCAAACTTGTACGCAGTCAGTGGTGCCTCAGGAGTAGGTTTTAGTACAACTGCATTACCGGCTACAAGTGCAGGACCGAGCTTATGCGCTACAAGGTTGAGCGGAAAGTTAAACGGAGTAATCGCTACTACCACACCTACAGGCTCTCTACGGAAAAAAGCCATTGTCTTTTTACCAGAGGCAAAAGCGTCTGTGTTGATAGTCTCACCACCCATAGTACGCATCGTCTCAGCTGAGAGTGTAATGGTCTCAATACAGCGCTCAACTTCGATACGTGCAAAAGTGATAGGCTTACCTACCTCATCGGTAATGGTCTTTGCTATATCCTCTTTTTGCTCACGCAACTTTGCAGCCACATCCAAAAGCCATGCACAACGCTGTGCAAGTGTTGCTTTTTTTGCAAATTTAGCAGCATCTTTAGCAATCTCAAGTGCTTTTTTTGCATCTTCTTCGTCACATATCGGTGCACGCGATACTACTTCACCGTTGTAAGGAGATCTTCGCTCACTCCACTCATCTTTGACAGCTTCACTTGAGCCAAAAAATATTTTTGCATCTTGCATAAGGTTTCCTAAAGTCAATTTTCTTTGTTGAAAAATTATATCATTTTAAATCTAATCTACTATAATTTTGGTATGAAAAAGCTACTTCTATTTTTACTATTGGTATCATCACTCTTTGCCTATGAGACAGACTCATGGCTACATGACTACAGCGCAGCGCTTAAAGAGGCACAAAAAGAGCATAAACACATCTATCTCTTCATTGGTGCGGATAAATGCAAATACTGTAAAATGTTTAAAGAGCAAACGCTCTCACAAAAGCACATAATGCAGACTCTTAAAAAAGAGTATGTACTCATCTACCTCTCACGCGACAGACATACTGTACCTGATGGCTTTGTAAAGTTCGGTGCACCGGTACACTACTTTTTAAATGAACAGGGGAAGGTTCTGCATCAGACTGCCGGCTTTGTAAACCCGGATGCTTTTTTAGATATCTTGGATGATGTGGAGATTATGAAGTAAAGTTAGAGGGTGATATCTTCTACCAAAGTGAGCTCTTGTGGTGTTACAATGAGAGCATCAAAGGTATAGTCTCCCTCGTAAGCCTTTTTTTTCATATAGACATCGGCTGTCTTTATCAACTTAGAGAGTTTTGAGGGGGTGATGTTTTGAATCGCCTTTTCATAATCTTCGGCGCTTTTTACCTCAACGAAATGCAAAACATCTTCTTTTAAAACGATAATATCTATCTCTCCAAAGCGAGAGTAAACATTTCTATCGACTATTTCATAGCCCTTTTCAAGCAAAAAGGCACACGCCTTCTCTTCAGCAATGTTCCCTTTAGCTCTACTCATCTAGCAGTTGATTACTTCTACTTTGATGGTTTTAAATGCCGCCGTGAGGATGAGCTCATCACGCGCATCTCCAAAGAGCTCGTTTATACGGCTCTTTGCATGATGAAATGTTGCAAAGAGTGTTTTTGGTTGTACTTTATCCGTAATCTTTACCGTCAGTGGCGTAGTTTGGCCAAACTCACTTTTTAAAATAACTCTCTCACTCGTAAAGTCAGCAGCATCCTCTTCACACACAAGTAAGATATCTTCATCATATCTATCGTTGAGTTTTGCACTGCGTTTTGTTTGTGCCGCATTATTGTAGTGTGCTAGTGTACGTCCGGTTGTGAGATGATAGCCTTTGAGATTTTTGTTTACAATCTCCTCTATCATACCACGCAATTTGTACTGATGATAGACAAAACGACCATAGCCGTCATCTGTTCTAAAATCGAGCTGATGCAAAATCGGTGTATCTTCTGTATGAACCGGCCACTGCAAGCCACGCTTGCGGTGTTTTTCAAGTCTGTGATAGTCTGCTCCGCTAAAGCGTCTGTATGCCACACGCTGTACCTCCTGCCAGACATCTTTACTTGTCTTGTAGTTGGCATCACCACCCATCTTGTTATCTAAGATCTGCAGCACTTCCCAGTCATCCGGCAGGTCTGATTTGACAAGCGGTTGGCTTAAGTGCAGACGACGCATCGCATTGACATAGACACCAGTTTTCTCATACGCAGACTTCACACCCACTACAATGTCAGCACGACTTGCCACATCTGTCATGAAGAGCTCTTGGACAAAAAGAAGCTCAAGCTCTTTAAATGCACGATCTATCTTATTAAGGTTTGGATGGATATGTGTGAGGTCTTCACCGATGTTAAGCACTGCTTTGAGTCTGCCCTCAAGCATCTCATCTACTAGCTGTGGAGTCATGAGACCCACCTCTTTTGGCTCTTGGTAATCTGGGTCGTAGTATGGAAGCATTCCCATATCACATGTCCCTTGTACATTGTTCTGCCCACGAAGCGGCATCAGTCCAGCTCCCGCTTTACCGATATTACCCGTCATAAGTGCCAGGTGTGTGATAGCCATAACAGCATATGAGCCATCAAGGTGTTCAGTAATGCCCAGCCCCCAAAATATCATCGACTTTTTAAGTGCATACTCACGCGCAACTTTTCTTACCATCTTAGAGAGGTACTCATACCCCTCTATCTCATTAAAGTACTCAGGTCTGGCATACGGATCGTTTAAGATCTTCTCTTTAAACTCTGCAAAACCTTTTGTTCTGTCCTCTATAAAACTCTCATCATAGAGCTCTTCATCGATGATGACATATGCAAGCATATTCAAAATTAAAAGATTTGCTTCGTGCGGCATAATCGCTTTGTACTTTGCAAAGCGGTGCAGTTTTATCTCACGCACATCAAAAACAGCCAGATTATCATGCTCACGCGCCACATCGAGAATGCGGTTTGCGATGATTGGATGTGCTTCTGTTGTATTTGAGCCGATAACTATCATAAACTCAGCATTATAGATATCATTGTAAGGGTTTGTTGCAGCACCTTCACCAATGGTTGCACGCATACCTTTGAGTGATGGAGAGTGACAAACACGAGCACAGTTATCTACGTGAGGAGAGTTTAGGGTATGACGTGTAAATTTTTGAAAAAAGTATGAAGACTCACACGAAGTACGTGCTCCTCCGATGGAAGCCACAGATTTTCGTCCATAGTTTGCCTGAATCTCTTTTAGCTTCATCGCACAGGCAGTCGTTGCGGCATCCAAGTCACACTCATACCATGTATCATCAAAATCAAGCAGCACAGAAGCAACAGCCTCTTTGATAGCCGGATTTTTTTCTAAGAAACTCTTGCGAATACGAGGCGTTCGGAGTCTATCCTCTGCATCAACAAAGTCAAAACCGTACTTCCCCTTGATACAGAGCTTCCCTTGTGAAACCACACCATCAGGATGTGCAAAAACCTTTTTGATTTTGTTCTCTTTTACATCTACATGCGCTGCAATATCACACCCGACACCACAGTAGGTACATACACTGTCTATCGTCTCTATATTTTCCATTTTCCCGCTCTCCCAACACTATCATCTATTCGATAAGATTTTTTACAAAGCAGATCGTGAAGCTCAGAGCGAAGCGAGGATTTGCCTTCTAAGATTTGCTTTGTAAAAAATCTGTAGTTCTAATGGAGATAGTTTACAATTCTTTGCCTTAAGGCAGATGGAAGCCAACGTAAAATACGAATGGTTAAATAAAATCTAAGCGGAAAAGCATAGAACTTCTTACCTCTTTCAATTGCCCTTTTCATTAGCCGCACACCTTCATCAGTATCGAGTAAAAAAGGCATATCAAAATCATTCTTGTCGGTAAGTTCACTTTTTATAAATCCCGGAAGCATTACAAATACTTCAATACCCTCTTTTGCATACTTGTAGCGTATTCCCTCAGCATAGGCATTGAGTGCTCTTTTTGATGAGGCATAGACCTTGGCTGTGGGCATGGTAAAAAGAGATGAGAGCGATGATATAAAGACAACTTTGCCACTCTTTTTCTCTTGCATCTTTGGCAACAGAACTTCTAAAACAGCATGCTGTGAGAGGACATTGACATCATAGAGATTTTTAAACTCTGCTATGGTTGGAATGTCTGTGTGTGAGTGTCCGAGTGAGATGCCGGCATTGAGTATGACCATATCAAAACTCTCCTGCTCACGCAGCTTCTGTTGCAGTGCTTCAAAGTCACGGACATCGACAACGATAAGAGTGATGTTTTTACATCTGTTTTGAAGTTCATTTTTAAGTTTTTGAAGTTTTTCTTCTCGGCGGGCTAAAAGATAGAGTTCATTCTCTAAAGAGGCATACTGGCAGGCAAACTCGGCACCTATGCCGCTGCTTGCTCCAGTTATTAAGATTTTCATTTGTGGGAGTTACACTATCCTGATCATTACAGGTTTTGCATGGACAAAATCAAGCGCCTCTAGCTCTTGCATCATCGCTTGAATATCACGCTCAACTGCCATATGTGTAGAGATAAGCAGGTTTGCAGAGCCGTTGTCTGCTTGACGCTGCAGCATAGTCTCTACAGAGATGTTATGCTCTTCAAAGATCTTTGTTATACGTGCAAGTACCCCTGCTCTGTCAGACACATTGACACGCAGGTAGTATTTTGACTCGATCTTCTCTGTTGATTTGAGTGTAAGTGCATCACCCTCCATCGGACGGTTAAAGCCAAGCATTGGTGTTGACTTTCCGCTTCTTGCGATGTCGATGATATTTGCAACGACTGCTGAAGCCGTTGCATCACCACCTGCACCCGGACCATAGTAGAGTGTCTCACCTACTTTGTCACCTACTACGCTAATGCCGTTCATAACACCATCAATCTTGGCAATCATCTCATCTTGCTTGATAAGGCATGCATGTACACGAAGTTCTACTTCATTGCCATCTTTTTTTGCAATTCCAAGAAGTTTGATAGCATAGCCAAACTCTTTTGCAAAAGAGATATCCTCTTGCGTTACATTCTCAATACCCTCAATAAGAATATCTTCTGGTTTTGCATCAATACCATAGGCGATACTTGCCAAGATAAGCAGTTTGTGAGCTGCATCATAACCACCTACATCAAAAGTAGGGTCTGCCTCAGCGTATCCTAGCTCTTGCGCCTCTTTTAAGATGGCATCATACGCTACACCCTCGTTTGTCATCTTTGTCATCATATAGTTACATGTACCGTTCATGATACCCATGATTGACTCGATGTGATTCGCTGAGAGCCCGTCACGCAAAGCAGTGATAATAGGAATACCACCCGCAACCGATGCTTCAAACTCAAACGCTTTATCTTTAGCTATCTCTTGAAGTTCATATCTGTGATACGCAAGGAGTGCTTTGTTGGCAGTAACGACTGCTTTACCGTTTTGGAGTGCTTTTTTTACAACTAAAAACGGCTCTTCAACGCCACCCATAAGCTCTACAACGATATCAATCTCTTCATCATTTAGCACATCATCGACATTGTCTGTAAGGATGATGTCTAAACCTCTGTCTTTGTTTAGGTTACGAACAACACCGCTTTTTACAACGATATCACGACCTGCACGTGCACTGATAACATCAGCATTCTCTTTTAAAATGTTTACAACACTAACACCTACAGTTCCAACACCGATGATTCCGACTTTTACCATTATTTTTGTTCCTTATCACAGTCAAACTGTTTTAAAAACTCTTTGATGTTTCTTGCAGCCTGGCGAATACGGTTGTCATTTTCAATAAGTGCAATACGTACATACCCTTCACCATACTCACCAAAACCAATCCCCGGAGCAACAGCAACACCTGCTTCTTTTAAGAGGCGTTTTGAAAACTCGAGTGAACCAAGGTGTGCAACACAGTCTGGGATCTTCGCCCAAACAAACATAGTTGCTTCATTCTTTTTAATATGCCAACCGGCACGACCAAATGCCTCGATAAGTACCTCTTGACGGTGGTTGTACTTCTCTGTAATCTCACGCACACACTGCTGATCGCCATTGAGTGCGACAGTAGCTGCCACTTGAATAGGAGTAAACATACCATAATCAAGCCACGACTTGATCTTTTGCAGTGCACCGATGAGCTTTTTGTTTCCTACGAAGAAACCTACACGCCAACCTGCCATGTTGTAACTTTTTGAGAGTGTAAACGACTCAACGGCCACATCTTTTGCACCCTCTACCTGCATGATAGATGGTGTTTTGTAGCCATCAAAAGTGATGTCACCATAAGCGATGTCAGAGATGACATAAAAACGCTTCTCTTTTGCCATAGCAACAAGGCGCTCATAAAACTCCGGTGTTACCGTTGCAGTTGTAGGGTTATGTGGAAAGTTTACAAGAACATACTTTGGTTTTGGAGAGCTCTCTTTAAAAACTTTGTCCAGATTTTCAAAAAACTTGTCTTCATCGAGTCTATAATGCTCATCAAACTCAATACCGAACTTGATAACATTTCCACCGGCTAAGATAAATGCATACTCGTGAATAGGGTAAGTCGGGTCAGGCACAACAGCAACATCACCCGGATTTGTAATAGCATAAGTAAGGTGTGCATACCCCTCTTTTGAACCCATTGTAGCTACACACTCTGTCTCAGGATCTAGCTTACAGTCATAGCGACGCTCATACCAGTCAGCAATAGCCTGAAGCAGCTTAGGAATACCCTTAGAAGTGGAGTAACCGTGTGTTTTGGTTTTTTGGGCGGATTCGACAAGTTTGTTTCTTATGTGCTCTGGAGTTGGCCCGTCAGGGTTCCCCATAGAAAAATCTATAACATCTTTGCCGGCACGACGCTCAGCCATCTTAATGTCATTTACCTCTGCGAAAACATACTTCGGTAGTCTCTCAACTCTATTAAATACAAACTCATCAAACATATTTAGCCCTATTATCTTTAAAAATATTACTGCTATTTTAGCGAAAAATATTTAGATTAAGATAACATCTGGCTTTTAACGCTCTCCTTGAGGGTAAAGCGTGAGGGAATCACGTACATTTTTTAAGGTATATAAATCTGCGATTTTCATATATTTTGCATTTTTTGGTACATTTAAAAGAATCTCTTTTGTGATTTTATTCTCTTTTACCAACTTTATGAGATGCAAAGATGGATCATAAAATGCAACATATGGGTACCAACGATTACGAGATGAACTCTTTATCTTGAGTCTGCGAATTTTTGATACATTCAACCATTGCGCATAAAGAGAGTGTCTTAGTTTCAACTTCTCATTTGGTTCTATCTTTTCTACATTCAGTGCTGCGTGAGTGATATCTATCGTATAACTCCACTCTAGATCATTCTCTTTTTCTATATCTATGATATTTGCACCACTTTTTTGTAACTGTTTTTGAAGTATGAGAGGATCTGTAGCATACTCAGAACGCAGGGAAATACTCCATACAAACTCCGAAGCATCTAAAGTAGAATCAACTGTCATATAGCGAAAATAACCCATACTGCGTAGTGTATCACCCATTATTTTTACAAAAAACACAGGAGAACCACTTGTCTTAAAATGGAGTGTAAATGTTTTTGGCTCTTTAAAGAAGAGATTGAGCAAGCCATTTTCTTTAAGCGTCTTTGTAACGGCTAGTGCATCAACTCTATCATTACGGTAAAAGTTTGATTTTGGTTCAAAGATGATATTGATAAACCCTTTGTTTTGCGCATATACTTCAGGAGAGACAAAATTTTTTATCTTGCTTGTTAATGGATCTTCTTGTACTTGGGTATCTTCCAATGATAATGCATCTTGAGCAACAACTCCACTTACTAAAAAAAGAAACAGGAGAATACTTTTTACCATTTATGACCTCTGTTTAAACGTTTGAATTCTCTTTGACTAATCTCTGTAACTTTACCATCTTTATAGTGGAGTCTTAATGTGTCTTTCTTTGTAAATTTATACTTCTCATCTCCAACAGCCACAGTAATGTATCCATGTCCAAAAAGAAGCAACCACTCTTTTGTAGGATCCAAAGAGAGCTCTTTTTTTACTATTTTTTGATACTTCTTATTTGTTTTGACATCTATATAACCCAACCATACTTTTTTCTTTGGAAGGATTTTCAAAGATGAAGGAACTGCTTTTTCTTCTTTTTTTTCTATATCTTCTATTGAAACAGAAGCTATCTCTTCATCTGTAGTCAATAGTTTTTCTTCTGTAGTGTTTGATTCTAGCTCATTTGCAGTAGTGTTTTGTTCAACTGTAGTATTTAACTCAACAAAAGCACTATCAAGGCTCTTTTGTTCTGGCTCTTTTGGGCTGCTACTGATTACTTCTGTTTTGTTCTCTTGACTTTTTAGATCAGCAAGAGACTCCTTAGCGCTGTTCATGGTAAAATAAATAGCAATTAATAATAAAATAAAAGCCAACAGAAAAACAAAAACAATCTTTTTCTTTTGTGCTGAAGGATCAATAAAAATACGCTCTGCATACTCAGCATCATCTCGAGACTTTTTCTCATTAAAGAAAGCTATACCACGCTCTCTTGTCTCTGTGAGATCTTCTTTGTATTCACGCTCAAGTATAGATACAAAACCTACAAACTGAACCTTTGTCATTCCGTCAAAGTTCTCATAGAGTATTGCCTGTACTTGATTTATAGGGATGTGTGTATCCTCATAAATCTTTTGCGCACCCAAATTTTTCAATCTATTTAATGCTTCACTCATATCGCATCCTATCCATCAAAATTGCTCCAGCCACACTGACATTGAGCGAGTCAAAATCATGTGCCATCTTTATGCTGACAATCTGGTCGAGCTTTGAACTCACACGAGAAGTAAGCCCTTCTCCCTCATTTCCCAAAACAAGTACACGTTTTTGTACTATCTCGGCTTTGCGAATATCCAGTCCACCCATATCAGCTCCATAGCTTCTAAATCCACTCATCTTTAAATCATTTAAAACATTGTGAATATTGTGCTCAACTGCCAGTGGCATGTCAAAAAGAGCGCCTGTACTGGTGCGAAGCAGTGGCTCGATGTTGAGCTTTTTAACGCCACAGGCTACAACGGCATCAACACCCAAAGCATAGGCACTTCGGATGATGGCTCCAATGTTTCCAACATCCGTAAGACCGGCAAGTACCAAAACAAAGTCTTTGTCTAAAAAACTTTTAAAGTCATGGAGTTCATAATCTTCGACTTCTGCCAAAAAGCCCTGATGGTTCGCATTTTTGCTCATCTTAACAGCAGCTTCATTAGGAATGCGTTTTATCTCAAAGCCCATCTTCATCAGACGTGAGTACTCTTTTTTGTCAAGCTCACGCGCGAGGTAAAGCGTCTTGATCTTTTGCGGGTAGTGGTTTATAAGGTAGTATATTGGTTGTTTTGCATAAATTAACATAGGGGTATTTTACCATTAAAAAGTGTTTATTTAATAAGAACTATCTCTTTTTAGAAAAAATCAGCTCTCATTGAGGCGATTGTAGATATCTTTTATCTTCTCGCCGGTGATTTTTGCGATGAGTTTTGCCTGCATCTTTTTAGGAATATCAAGTTCTAATATATCATTTTGACTAATAGCAGAAGCTGCGTGAGCCGATGCTGCCTCAATAACAACAACCCACTCACCTTTGTAGTTGCCATTTAGTCTATCAAGTATCTCTTTAGCCGTTCCGTGCAGATACTTTTGGTAACGTTTTGTCAGCTCTTTTGCGACAAAAAGTTGACGAGAGCTCTCTGTATCATCTATCTCACGCAAAAGTTTCTCAAGTCGATGGGGAGACTCATAGAGCACTGTTGTATAGCCGTTAAACATAGCCTCTTGAAGTTGTTGCTGACGTGATGTGCCTTTATGGTCCAAAAAGCCAAAAAAGAGCATCTGCGTTTGGCAAAACCCACTCGCTACAAAGGCAGTCAGAAGTGCATTTGCACCTGGAAGCACATCATACGCTACACCATTTTCTATGCAGTAACGCACCAAAGTCTGCCCGGGATCACTCACACCCGGCATCCCTGCATCGCTCACATAGACAACATTTTGTTCAAAAAAAGAGGGTTCTAGTTTTTCAACAAAGTCCTGTTCATTATGGGAGTGTAGAGAGATGAACTCTTGATTCTCTTTGAGAGTTATATTGTAACGCTCTTGTAAAATATGGAGGAGTTTTTTTGTAACGCGAGTATCTTCGCAAAGAAGTATATCAGCTTCACTTAGAAGCTCGAGGCTTCTAAGTGAGATGTCGCCTATGTTTCCAATGGGAGTTGGAACAAGACTTAGCAAGAGGGTATCTTGACTATTTTCTACCGTAACGAGCTTTAAATTTCTCGATACGACCAGCAGTATCTACCATACGCTCTTCACCTGTGAAGAATGGGTGACACTCATTACAGATGTCGATTCTCATCTCTGGCTTTTGGCTCTTTGTAACAAAGCTGTTACCACATGCACATGTAACTGTACAATCTACTAATTCTGGGTGGATACCTTTTTTCATTATGCTTACCTTTTGATACTCGTTTACGTGCGAATATCGATATATTTTTTAATTCCGTATGGGTGCGGAATTTTATGGAGCGAATTATACCCAAGTTTTTCTTAAAAATAAACTTTGTGCTAAAAACAAAAATGAGAATTTGATGAAGTAATCAACTTTTTTTAATTTTTATTCCGTTAAAATCCATTCCTACTTGCTAAATTTCGTAATTTTACAAGTAATTTTTATTTTAAGGAGGTCTCTTTCATATGATTAAGAGATTTATTGTTGGTTTATTAATAGTTGGTGGATTGTTTTTCACAGGGTGTGCAAATAAGGTACATGAATACTCAATTTCTGCAAATAATGTAGTAGCACTACAAGGTATGTCAGATACTAAAGTAAAATTAGGTGAGTTTACAGACTCAGGTAGAGATGAAGCAAAAGTCATGTGTCGTCTTGCAACACCAATCGGTACACCAAATGGAGAGACATTTGCATCTTATCTAAAAGATTCTCTTATGAAAGAGCTTGTAACTGCTGGAATGTATGACCCTAAAGCAGAGACAACTATCTCTTTAAATATCGATAAAATGTATGGAAGTACAACAATTGGAAATGCTTACTGGGAATTTGATGTAACAGTAAAATCTTCAAATGGAAAAAGCTTTAAAGTACACTCACGCTATGACTATGAATCAAGCTTTTCTGCAATGTCTGCTTGTTCTGAAATGCAAAGATCTTTTGTTCTTGCAGTACAACAGTTAAACTATGACATCATTACAAACCCAATGTTTAAAGAATTACTAAAGTAGTATTTTAGATGCAACTACCAGTGCTGCGCTCTCTGAGCGTAGTACCATTGGTGTTTTTAGTCGAAAAACCTCTTGTTTTTGCAGTAACTCTTTCTCATTTGGTGCAAAACCACCCTCACAGCCAATCAGCACTGTTGCAAAATCACTCTCGCACTCCAGCGGCTTATCACAAAAGTCAAAAACTTTTACATCTTCGTTCTCTGCTAAAAAAGCCTCTAAACTTTTATAGCTACCAAACTCCATTAAGTGTGTTCGACCACACTGCTGGTTGGAAGCTTCTACTATGCGCTCAAAACGCTTAAAGTCCGGCTTGAAGTTTTTTTGACTGCGCTCGCAGTAGATAAAAGAGATGCGACCCACTCCTACTTCATTGAGTGAGGCTAAGACTTTCTCTATCGATTTGTTATCGATGACACACCAGCCAATATGAAGCTTTCTTGGAGGATTTACAGGCTCTTCTTTACTCTCTTTAAGCTCAAAGAGTGCAACCCGTGGCTCGATAGAGATGAGTTCATATTTGTAGAGCATCTCTCTCTTTGAGGGATTACGAAAAGCTAAAGTATCACCTACCGTATGACGTCTGACTTTGATTAGATACTTGTAGTTTTCACCTTTTATACTTAGTGTCTCACTACCCGCTTTCTCATCAAAAAGAAAAATCATGCAACAAACCACATCCAAAGACTCATAAGCAGTACCAAAACGAACTCTATCTGCAACAGTGTTCTGGCAAATGGCTTGTAGGCATCAAAAGCTTTCTCTTTTTTTGCATTGAGATATTTTAAAGCCTTTAGACGCTTGGCCTCCAGTACAATAAGAACAATACCAATAATTATCATTGCAATATTTTCAAGCGTAAAGTCCAAATGCTTTGCTGCCATCATTACAACACCGGTAAAGAGAACCGAACCAATAAGCGTCATCCCTAATGGCGTGAGATACAGGGAGTGTACTCGTTTATATTTCTGAAGATCTTTTGAAGAGATCAGGACAAAAAGATTTAAAAAAATCATCGCTAAAATTGCTACCGCACTCCAAGAGTGTAGGTCTAAACCCATATTATACATTTCATTCATAGTGAAATTATAATATAATAAACTTAGGGTACTTCTAAAAACCCTCTAAATGATTTTTAGAAGTACCCTGATTAAATTATAAGGCAGTAGCAGATGGCAATAAGCATTGAAAAAGCACTCGAACTTATCTACACAAACACAAAAGTAAAATCAACCAAAATCATTCCAATAGAAGAAGCACTTGGCTATATTCTAGCGCAAGACATCACTGCAACACACAACCTTCCTCCTTATGACAACTCGGCGATGGACGGCTATGCTGTCAAGGTAGAGGACAGTGGCAAATGCCTCAGTGTTGGATGTACTATCTTTGCAGGAGACAACTACCAGGGTGAGCTAGGGCATGAAGAAGTACTCAAGATTATGACAGGGGCACGCATTCCACTTGGTACACAGTGTATTGTTCCCATTGAAGATGTAACAGAATGTGAAAATGGTATTACTCTTCCTAAAAATCTTACACTCTCAAAACATATTCGCTTTGCCGGAGAGGACATCAAAAAAGGACAACAGATCCTTCATACCGGTGATAAGATAGATGCACACCAGATCACACTGCTTGCATCACAAGGTATAAGCCATATCAAGGTCTATAAAAAACCGCGTGTTGCTGTCTTTGCCTCAGGAAATGAGCTTAAGATGCACTTTGAGAATGTAACAGAGTACCAACTCTACAATACAAATACACCTACCCTGCTCTCACGCGCAAAAGAGCTTGGGTGTGAAGTCGAGTTTATCGGTACTGCAAGCGATACACTTGAAGATATCCACAGACATATAAAAAGTGCACTTGATTGTGACCTTATCATTACCAGTGGAGGTGTGAGTGTCGGTGATGCAGACTTTACAAAAGAGGCTTTTGGTGCCTTTGGATATGAGATACTCTTTGACAAAATAGACATCAAACCAGGTAAACCGACAACCTTTGGAAAGATAGGAGATAAACTTATCTTAAACCTTCCAGGAAATCCACTTGCCGCAGCTTTGAACTTTGAGCTTTTTGGACGGGCTATTATCTATGCTATGAGTGGTATAGAGGCAAAATTCATCGCACCGATGCAGGCAAAAATGAAGAGTACTTTAAAACTTCGTGGTGGTCGTCGTTCTGTCGTTCCTGGATATTTTGACGGGGAGTACTTTAGTACCTGTGAGCAGTATGCACCGGGAATGATCTCACCTCTCGCACAGGCAAATGCATTTATAGTTGTAAGTGAAAATGCAAAAGAGATAGAAGAACAAGAGACAATAAAAATCATCTCAACGAAGTTCAGCTTTACAGCCAAAAAATATCAAAGCTTAGTCAGTGGACTCTAAACACTTTTCGGATTAATAAAATGCTCCTCACGCAGGAGCTTATCCCATAGTTCAGAATCTTTAAAATCTTTTACTACCTGATCAGAAAACTTCACTTTTCGCAGATCAATATCTCCCATCTCTTTTGAATAGGCATCTTCTACAAAACACTGTGCATAACCTGTATCTGTCTCATGCACGATGACGGAGTGTAACTTTACCTCTTTTTCACCATTTACTGTTGATGTGAGCGAGAGAAGTTTTTCTATCATTACAAAAATAACACGACTAAACTGCTCAGCAGATGGTGAAACCGGCAATTCAACCCAACGAGCAGAGTGCTTTTTCATATCTTGTATGTACTCAGTATCATCTTCACTCCAAAGTGTAATGGCATGGTCAAAAGACTCTACCAAATCTTTCATATTTTGCTTCATCAGTCCAAAGTCATAGACCATCTGCCCCTTGTCCAAAAAGTTAGACTCAAAGAGCAGTTCAACTTTGTATGAGTGCCCGTGAAGAGAACTACGACACTTCACAGTTGAGCAACCTCGTACGATATGTGCATTTTCAAACTTGAACATTTTTCTGATTATCACGCTTATTCCTTTTATAGTTACAGCAAGGATTTAGAAGAGAATTTATAAGGCTCAGACCGCAGGGAGGATTTGTCCTTGTAAATTCTCTTCTAAATCCGATTGACTTAACTACACACCCTTATTTTCATCCCAAATACGAATATGCAGCCTGTCACTAAAATTATAACCTTTCGCTTTACAAAACTCTATAAGTGGCTCTGTATTTGCTTCTACTTCGGCTTTGTTTCCACCAAGCGGCATACAGTAGATAGGAATATGGGGTGCATGCTGTGTGATGGAGTCTATCTCATCTTCCAAGGCTATATCTATGGAGTCTTTGTCAATCGAGAACTTAAAAAAAGCCTCTTTTGCCTCTGATGCGACACTAAATATCACATCACCTCGTACACGCTTGCTGAGTGGCTCATGTGAGTTTGCAAGTTTAACAGAGAGGGCAAAAACACACTCCCTGTAAACCGGGTACTTCTCAAAATCAACACCCAAAGAGCCATTTGTCTCAAACGTTATACGATGCCCTCTCTCTACCAAAACCTCTAAAAAAGCAACAAAGATCGCATCATTTGCATATATAAGCGGCTCACCACCCGTCAGAACAATATCGACAGCACCAGGGAGCTCATAAAGCTCTAAAACAGCCAAAAGTTCATGATGACTCTCAATAGGTGCCCAGTTCCGGCTAAAATGCTCTTTGTTTACAGCATAAACAGTATCGCATCCTACTACTTTTGCTCCATCTGGTGCAATCTCAGAGCAGCCAAAACCCTCGCACTTCATATTACACCCACCAAAACGAAAAAAGAGACTCGGCGTTCCTACAAACTTCCCCTCACCTTGAATGGAATAGAAGTGTTCAACAAGATAGATCATCCACCCGTCTCATAAAAAGCACGGCTTGAGAGCTCTGAATCTTCACCGCCCCAACGATTTTTTTCAGGTTTGTTTTTTACTACCTCTTTAAGTACCAATGCCGCAGTTTTAATATCACCACGCTTGACTGCTTCTGCGATACTCATCGCCTCATCAAAATAAAGACACGGTATAAGATGCCCCTCTGCAGTCAGACGGATGCGGTTACACTGTTTACAGAAGTCATCTCCGTACGGTTCAATGATACCAAAACGATATCCATCTTTCATACGGTAGTAGTGCGATGGTGAAGATCCATCAAAGCCCTCATCTTCAAAATCATAATGCTCACGCAGTATGCTTAAGAGCTCATCAGATTTCAGACCTTTAATATCCGCTTTTGCGTGAGCATTCTCCATATACTCAATAAAACGAATAGTAATGTCACGTGCTTTACAATACTCTAGAACATCAGCAATTTCATCAGCATTGACACCCTTCATAGGCACCATATTCGCCTTAACTTTCAAACCAACAGCCAGAGCTTCTTCAATACCATCAAGTACATTTTTAAGAACATCTTTTTGTGCTATTTGCTGAGCTACTTCAGGTTTGAGAGAATCTATACTGACATTGATACGCTTGAGACCAGCATCTTTAAGCTTTTTAGCTGTCCCTTTGAGAAGATATCCGTTGCTTGTCATTGCCAGATCAATATCGGGTGCGTAGTCATAGATCATCTTTATAAAAGTATCCAGATCCTCACGCAAGAGTGGTTCACCACCTGTAATGCGAATCTTTTTTACACCCTCATCGATAGCTACTTTCATAAACTCAAAAAGCTCTTCAAATGAGAGAAGATTTTCCTTTGGTACCCATGAGAACGGCTTCTCCGGCATACAGTAGTTGCAGCGAAAGTTGCAGCGCTCTGTTACGGAGACTCGAATGTAGTCAACAACGCGATCATAACTGTCTATTAGCATATTTTTTCCTATTAACTTTATTATAGCTTGTATATTTAATTGTATATTTAAATACTCTCTTTATTTTTCTGTATAAATTTCTACGGTATTACAAAGTATGTCATGCAGTGCTTTTTTATCTTCTCTGTAAAAAGGGACAAGAAGTCCTAAAAGAATAGTAGCAGAAAATAAAAAAGCCACAAAACGGCAAAACGCACGAAAAAAGCCGATATTTTCATATGTCTTATCATCAACTACTTTTAAAAGATAGGCTTTTTTCCCTGGAGTCTGTCCAAATTTACTAATGAGTATGGCATAGATTATTCCATAAAGCATCACCCCAAGCAGCGGTGCCCACTGAGAAGATTGAAACTCATCTTTTCCATTAAGCACAACATAGGTAATTAGATAGAGTATAGGTGCATAGATCATAAACATATCAGTTATAAATGCTTTTATTCTATCGGGATAGTGTGCATACTTTACAGAAGGTTTTGATTTTGTTTTTGCCTCTTTGGCTTTTTGTTTTTTAAGTTCTCTAAATCTCATAAAGAAGATTATATCGAAGATTAACTTATAGAAAGGGAAGAATTTTAGAAGTTTATCTCCCGCAATTAAGGGGAGATAAGAGAGGAAAAGTGATTAGTGAAGATCTCTCCACACCTCTTTTTTCCAAAGGATAGCAAAGATTGCGAAGATGATAATGTAGATCATTACATATCTACCAACACTCTCACGCTCGTGACGTTTAGAGTCACCTACATCTTCTAAGTGTTCAATAACTTTCTCAGCAGACTCTGCGCTTACACCAACACGTGGCATTGCAGTTCCTTTAAGATAGTTTTGTGGGTTCTCTACAAATGTTTTAATGTAGTGCTCACCGCGTGAACGAATATACATACTTAAATCAGGTGGTAGTGTACCCATGTACTTTTTAAGTGCATCTTGATAGTCAAGAACTTTTTGCTCAAATGCAAGCTCGTCTTGTTTTTTCTTAAATGCAGGTTTTTCACCAATTTGTGTCCATGCAGCATGGAGTTTCCCATCTTTATTGTACGGATAGTGAATAGCATGACATCTACCACAAGCAGTTTCAAACGCCATTGCAGGAGTCAACTCTTCTTGTTTTGGAGCGATTGATTGTAAATATGCAACCATATCAGCTACCTCTTGGTCTAAGTCACCACCTGCACCATAAAATGGAACCATTGGGTGCATTTTTCCCTTGGCAGGGTCAAATTTATGCTCAACCATCAATGCTTTTGCAGGGTCTTTAATAAGTGCTGCTAAGAATTTAGCATCAAATACAGTACCTGCATTACTTAAATCTGGTGGATTAACACCAAAAGATTGTGCTGCGCTTACAGGATCCATCGGAGCTGGCATACCAGCCTTCTCAATTCCGTGACAACCAGTACAGTTTGCTGCTACAAGGTCTGCACCACGAGTTGCATCACCTTTTTTTGTAAGAGCAGGAATATCTTTATATGCAAAACCTTCACTCTCTATATGTTTATGCATTTGCGAGTGTGCAAATGGTTCAACAAGATAGTATGTTACAAGAGTAAAAAATGTTACAACCGCTAATATCAATAATTCTTTCATTTTTTACTCCTTAAGCTTTTTTCTCAAATTTAGTGATGATTGGAAGTGCTATCCAAAGACCAATAAACGTTAGTGCTGCATAGAGCCCTATTGTACTAAATACACCTTCTGGTGGTACTTTACCCATTGCAGTCAAGATAATCATATCAATCAGCATTAACCAGAACCATACTTTAAAAAGTCCACGACGTGATGCAGGAACTGCATTTGGTGACTTATCTAAGAACGGTAGTGCAAAGAAAATAACCTGTGCAAATGCAAATGCAATCAGACCAACATCAGTAGAGAATGGACGCAAGATCTCATAAGACCATAAGAAGTACCACTCAGGATAGATGTGTGCTGGAGTCTTAAGACCATCAGCAGGGTCAAAGTTAACCGGATCCATTGCGAAATCATAATGATAGAACACAAGATAGAAGAAAAGAATCAAGAAGATTCCAACAACCATCATATCTTTTGCTAAGAAGTCATTTACAAAACGAATAACTTTTGAACCGGCTTTATCACCAGAAAGATATTTTTTCGCTTCAGCATCAAAGTCAATCTCTTCACCATCTTGGTTGTTTACGTGTGGAATACGAAGTGCTCCAAAGTGTAAACCGATAAGACCTAAAATAGCTAAAGGAATTAGAAGTACGTGTAACATAAAGAAACGGTTAAGGAATGCTTGACCAGGTACATAATCTCCACGAATCCACTCAACTAAACCATCAGCATGTAGTGAACCACCTGCAAACAAGTTAGTAATAACCATACCAGCCCAGTAAGACATTTGTCCCCATGGAAGCATATAACCAGAGAATGCCTCAGCAGAGAATGCTACAAAAAGAAGCATACCAGAGATCCAAATCATCTCACGACCATTCTTGTATGAACCATAGTAAATACCAGTGAACATGTGAATGTAGATTATTAAGAAGACTACTGATGCAGCCACACCATGAATATGTCTCCAAAGCCATCCATAACCAACTTCTTGCATAATTGTATAGTTTACACTGTCAAATGCAAGATCTACATTTGGCTGGTAATACATTAACAAGAAGATACCAGATACTAAAAGCAATCCAAAAGTGATTGCAAGTACCATACCCATTGCCCATAAAAAGTTGATATTTTTAGGAATCCAATATTCCGTTGCCAATACACGACGGAGTGTATCAATCGCTAAACGCTGATTGAGCCAGTCATGCAGGCTTTTCGCTTTTGTAAAATGTGCCATTTATTTTCCTTTCACCTACGCTTTGAGTGTGACGCCAGTTTCTAGCATCTTCTTGTATTCTGGACCTTCTTCACCAAGAACCAACTTGTTACCATCGATCTTAAATGGAGGAATATCAAGTCCACGCGGTGGTGGTGCTTTTGTAACATCACCAGTAAAGTCATACATACCACCATGACAAGCACATAAAAAGCTTTTCTCATCTGCATCATACCCAGGAATACAACCAAGGTGAGTACAAAGACCAAGACATACCATAAAGTAGTCATTGCCTACTTTAATAAGTCTGTCCATATCTTTTGGATTATTCTTCGCTTTTTCAATCATGTCAGCTGTTTGCTTAAGAACAAAGATAGGCTTCCCTCTCCATTTTTCTGTTACTAGTTCATTCTCTTTATATGCGCTCATATCAAGAGTTGTAAAACCAGCGGCCTTAACACTTGGTAATGGGTCCCAAGTTCTTTTCATTGCATAGAGTGATGCAACAGCACCAACACCAGCAACAGCACCGAATGCTTTTCCCATAAAACCTCTACGGCTACTATTTTTCATCTTTCACTCGCTTCTTGTGAATTTTTTCTATTAAAAGCCTTATTATATACCAAATTACTTTTAATTGTTTATAAAGCTAAGCTTTCTTTCAGAAAGTTTTTAATTTTGTTACAATCTTCTCCAATTTCTCCATACTTTCTGTCACTTATTGTTGCAATTATCTCTGTTAAGTGTTTTTTGTCATACTTTTCAACGACAGGAACATTCAATTCTCTAAATAATGTGATAAATTCACGCGTATAATCTTCTCTTTGAAAGTATATAGGTTTACTGCCAGCAGCAAGTGCATCTAAAACTGCCTGAGGAGAAGCTGTCAAAAGTACTTTTGAACCCATAATCATTGCATCATACTCTTCAAATTCAAAATAGTTATTAAATTTTTTCTTAAGCATATCTTCATAATCCAAAAAGTAGTAATACCCGAGTTGTAGGTGCGGATTGAGTCCATCTATGAAATCAAAATGCTTCTGTAGATCTTTTTCATAATCGTCATCACCAAAAAAGTAACTCAACTCCACATTCTTTTCAAAATCTCCAAAATACTTCTCATCTACTGCAATTGCTTTACAAATACCCTCACCATCCAAATAAGGAGAAATCAATAACTCATTTGCAGTTCTCTGGTCATTTTCATTATCGCTCACGCGAATAAATGTTAAAAAATACTCACGCATATCTTCAAGCATAAGTGGATTTGCTTCATCTGAGTCAAAAATAAGCTGATCACCATTGTTTGCAATATGTGGAATGTTTCTAACCACATCAATGCCTACACTTTTCTCAATACCAAACTCACGAGCCTCTTGTGCTATACGGTAGTCTGATGTAAGCAATGTAATATCAGCATCGTTTAATATATTTAAGATGGCAACAGCACGACGAAACCTGTCAAGCCCTATGCGGTGTCCGGTCTGGACATAGTAAAATGTTCTCACTTCTTTTTTCCCATTCGTATATATATGTGCAGTATCTCAATAGCCGCAGGTGTAATACCACTGATGTTCATAGCTGCCTGAAGTGTAGGAGGATTGAACTCTGCAAGTTTTTCCTGAACCTCTTTGGAGAGACCAC
>JAMORG010000065.1 GCA_027063745.1 Sulfurimonas sp. | reverse complement strand
AGTGCTATCTCAGTCTTTCCAAAACCGACATCACCGCTAAGCAATCTGTCCATAATATGTCCGCTTGCCATCTCACGCAGTATCTCATCAACGGCTTGCTTTTGATCCTCTGTATAGTCAAATCCTGAGAGTTTTTGAAACTCCTCAAGCTCTTTTTTGGAGATGTTTATCTTTGGCGCTTCGATGAGTGCCCGCGCAGCTGCTGTGTTTACAATCTGTCCTGCAATCTCTAAGAGTCGTTTACGAACTTTTGCCTTTAATTTTCCAAAGCTCCCTTTCCCAAGTCTGTCAAGCACGGGAACACTGCCCCCGCCTGCAATGTAGCGGTCAATATAATCAAGGTTTTCAACCGGCAGAAGTATCTTGTCATCACCGACATACTTGATAACAATAAAATCTTTTACTCCGCCAAGTATCTCAGCCTGTTCAATCTTCTCAAAGATACCGACACCATAATCCTCATGCACTACATAATCACCCGCCTTTAGATCATCAAGCAGTATGGAGCTTTTACGGCGACGGCGTTTTTTATCTGGCTTGTTGAGTGAGATGATGAGCTCATCATCACTAATGATATTTAAGATATAAGGAGCTTCTACAATATTGATATTTGTCGTATCATAGATACCGGCTTGTTTAATGGTTGCTTTATTGGCCGCGATAAGTGTAATTTTTTTATCTTTGTGCACCTTTATAAGCTGCTCGGCATTTGCCACAACCAGCTCACGCACACGCTCACTCTCGGGTAAAACCTCCAGTGCGAACTGCTCACGCGGAATCTTAGGGTTGTTAATGGCATAGGCATCTATAAGGGCATTTTCCATTTTATGAGCAAGGAGAGCTTTTTTACCCTCTAAAAAGTTTTCTGCGAGTTCATCTAAGTGCCAAAAACCAAGTGAAGCAATATCACGTGAGAGTGCATCAAATTCACTTGCTTCTATTTTGGCATTTAGTGTGTCAAACTGCTCTGCATCCAGAGCAAAAAAGGCTGCACTGATCTCAATGGAGTCAAGCTCATCACCTATGGTTCTTTGGGTATCGAGATCAAAGGCTTTTATCTGCTCTATCTCAGTGTCAAAAAGGGAGATTCTATATGGGTTTTTTGTAGCAGGAACAAAGATATCTATGATATCGCCCCGGTGAGAGATCTCACCCTCAACCTGTACCATATCTACAAAGGTATAACCCCAATGCAGCATCTGCTCTTTGAAGTTGACCAAATCTATCTCAGAACCAAACTCCAGGTTTGTACTTTTAAGGATTTCTGCTTTTGGAAGAGGAAAAAGAAGTGTTTTTAAAGGAGAAATAACCAAGGGCTTTTTTTTGCTACGGTAGTAAAAACGCAAATCTGCCAAAAGTTCATGGAGCTCTTCTTTGTAAGAACGAAGATCATCTCCATATGTCGGACGAAAGTCTGGAAAAACCAAAACATCTTGATTGAAAAACTTTGCAACGGCTTGTAGTTCATCTGCCTCTTTCGCATCTTCACAGATTAAAAGCTCTAAGTTTTTCGTATCACTGTTTTTGTAGTAGTTATAGAGTGCTGCTTGTATCATTTATCTCCTAAAGGGTCTCTAAACTACTCTTGCTTTGATGCAATAGCAGCATGTTTTTCTTTAATGATTGAGTTTCCTTCAAAGATACCTTTGGATTCTATTACCAAATCATTGGAGATTATCTCACCATTAACATGTCCGCCTGCTTTAATCTCAACACGTGTTGCATCAACACTGCCCTCTACAAATCCCTGAACTATTAAACGCTCGGTTTTGATGGTTCCTTTCACATGTCCGTTTTTACCAACATTGATCTCTTTTGAAGAGTTTATACTCCCCTCTAGCTCTCCGTCAATATAGAGATTACACTCAATCTCTATTTCCCCTTTAAGCTTTGCTCCTTGTGTGATGATTGTTGTGTTGGCGTCTGGTTTTGCACCTGAAGTCGAGATGTCGCTGTTATTAAAGATTGCCATGGAACTTTTTTCTCCTTTTGAAAAATATCATTATAGTTTGCCTGTGTCCACTTTATAAAGTAGTAAGGGTTTAAAACTCTGTGAATAAAACGCAATTCATAATGTAGGTGTGGCCCGTTACTAAGACCCGAATTTCCCGTATAGGCGATAAGTTGCCCTTTTTTTACAAATTGTCCGGATTTTATCACAATTTTGTTTAAATGTCCGAAATAACTTTTAAACCCATAAACATGTTCAAGAATGATAAGCTTCCCAAAGCCACTGCGCTTATGTAAACCAGCCCACTCCACTATACCGTCAGCTGTCGCATATACAGGAGTATTCATTTTTGCCTTTAAATCTATGCCTCTGTGAAATTCCCTTTTGCCCAATGTCGGATGTATGCGATAGCCAAACTTGCTTGTTATACCATGGTACTCTATGGGTGAGCCACTTGGAATAAGTTGTAGCAGTGTTGCACGGTGTGAAGAGCTGAGTTTTGCAATACTTACACGTTCTTGCAAAGACTCTTCTTCTATTGGTTTTAAACCTATTAGTGTCTCTATTTCAGAGAGTGAATCAGAGAGTTCTTCTAGCTCTTTTTTCTTTATATCTAAAGAGCTTTTTGTCTCACGCATACTCTTTTCCAAGATCATATTGCGTGCTTTTAACTGCTTATATCCACTCTCCAAGCTCTCTTTTTTCTCTTGTAATGCATCAACACTCTCATTTAGATACAGTATTGTCCCTGCAGCGATAATACCTACGCTGATTAGAAACAACAAAGCATAAAAAAAAGCTTTTTTGACAAACTTATGCAGATTAAACTGTCTGACACCGGAGTCATCATGAATGGTAACAGTAAAATGTTTATCCATTATATTCCTTCAAAAACCTCTCCGCAACACTAAAAGAACCAAAAACAAGGTACTCTTCCTCACTCTGTATTGAGTGATTAAACGCTACATGTTCTAAAGCCAACTCTTTTAGTGCTGCCATTAATTTCTCTTCACTCTCTATTCTCATATCTTCTACTTTAATAACTTCTACTCTTTTAATAATTGGTCGTAAAATTTCTAATATCTCTTTATATGCTTTATCTTTATATGTATTGTAAATCAATACATACTTTTTTCCGGCCAATACTTTTACAATAGCCTGTGCTGCTAGTTTGTTATGCCCGACATCAAGTAATATATTGTCAGCAATCTTACTCAAACGCCCAAAAAGCCGTGCTTTTGCAAAAGTCTCTTTTTTATAGCCAATGCCTAAGTATTTCAAAGCAGCAAGAGACAACATCATATTGTCATATAAATAGTGTGGTAGTATTTCATCTTGTGCAATTGCGTTAAGCATTACAATATCTTCACTACTTACACACTTTTGAACATTATAGACAAGAAAATCTTTACTCTTACTAAGAGCGCTGACAACATCATACACTTCTTTGTGTTTTTGCTTTGCAACAATAGTTGCTTTTTGCACTGCTTTTACTTTTGTAGTTGCAATTGCCTCTATGGTATCACCTAAAAAAGATTCATGGTCCAAATCTACTGGAGTAAGGAGTGTAAGCACATTTTCAAAGACAGCAGTAGCATCATGTTCTCCGCCCAAACCTGCTTCTAAAACAACATATTCAAGTTTGGCTTCACTGTAGAGCAGCATCGCCAAAAGTGTTGTATATTCAAAATAACTCAGGGAATTTAACTCTTCTTGATTGAGTAGCTCTAAAAGTTTTAGATGTGTGGTATCGAGTTGTTCGTTTGTTGCATTATGGCCATTTATCCAGATACGCTCATTAAACTCTAAAATATGAGGTGATGTATAGTGCCCGACACTATGTCCCTCACGCAGGAGTGCCGTTGCCAAAAAGCGACCGGTTGTCCCTTTACCATTTGTACCGATAAGGTGAATGATCTTTGGAAGTTTAAAATATTTCTTGATACGCTGCCACACACGAGGCATACGTGTGTAGTCAATTTCGTTATAAAAAAGTGGTTTGTTGTTTAAAAAATCTTCTAACACTATTTTTTATACTCTACCCTGTTACGCCCGTTCTTTTTTGCAAGGTAAAGGTATTCATCTGCAGAGTTGATCGTAGCTTGCAGCGAGACATGTTTTGCTCTCTCACTTACACCTGCACTCACAGTAACAGGGATTTGTTTGCCCTTATACATCATCTTTGCGCGTTCAACATGACGTCGAACTTTATCAGCAAAAGTTGCACCGCCTTTTGTATCTGTATCACTCAGCAGTGCTAAAAACTCTTCACCGCCATAACGCCCTACTATATCTACACTCCGAGCCTCTTTTTTAAGGATCTTTCCAAAAGCAGAAAGTACAGCATCTCCGGCTTCATGCCCAAAAGTATCATTTACTTTTTTAAAGTTGTCCAGATCGAACATAACAATGGCATAGTTTCTATTGTAACGTTTGTATTCTGCTTCTTTAAGCTCTAAAAACTCATCTAGTGCACGGCGGTTATAAAGTTTTGTCAGGAAGTCCTCTTTTGAATCTTTACGCGCCTCTTCTAGCTCTTTTTCAAGTTGTTTAACCTTTTTGCTTAAAGCCTGTACATCGGAGTTATGCCCTTTTAAATCACGACTGAGTATCTCAGTGTTTTCTTCCAAAGCCACTGCGATGGTAAAGAGCTTTTTATGAGCAATTTTAAAATTACTAGCTGACTCTTCCGTATAGGATTCGAGTTCTTTTTTAATAGCCTGAATCTCTGCATTTGAGTTATCAGAGCTCTCTATCATATCTATAAGACGTAAAGAGAGTTTGTCAAGTACACCATCGATGGATTCAACCATCTCTTTTACACTCTCTTTATCAAGTGCTATACGTAAAGAGATCGCTTTTTTAATCTCTTTTTCAACATCGCTGTCATCCAAAATCGCAGGATTTTGACGTATCTTTTCACTAATATCTGCAATAGTCTCATTGACACTTGAAGCAATAGATGGCACAAATGAGGCAATTAGCAACTTGGAGATCTTTTCTAAATCTATACTCTCTTTTGAAGCAGTAGCGTTCTTTTGAGCACTTAAGTGAAGATTTTCAATTGTTTTACGAAGGTTTTCACTATCTACACTACCCAACTCTTTAAGTCTTTGTAAGAAAGTATCATCATAGTTTGTTAAGAAGTTAAGCCATCGCTGACGAAATTCATCCATCTGTTGTGGTGTTGCATTATTTTCTAAAAGTTCTATACTTTTTTTTGCAAGCTCCGCTGCTTCTTCATTGTGCAGTACAGTAATAGCCTGAAGAGCTCGTTTACAAAGGAGTGTCTGCGCTTCAAGTGTAGTCGAGCACTGAGTCGGGCTTGTGCGATTGAGCTTTGAAACCAAAAAACGAACAAACTCATGCATAGTACTGATACGATAGTTCTTTAGCTCTTTTTGCAGATCTTTAGAGAGTAACTCCTGATACTTTTTAAGATGATTACAATCTTCTACATCTGCTTTTGCACGTTTGACCTCTTTACAAAAAGCCTCTGCATAAAAATCAGGTGTAAGCTGCTTACCCTCTAGCTTTAAGCGTTTAATTGCATTGTTTATAATAGTTTGAATTGTCATCTTACTCTCCTTTGCGTGAGCCTTCTGCTGAGACCTGTGCTATAAATGAAGCAATGGCTTTTTGGGCACTGTATTTAATGGCATCAAAACGCTCTTTATCCGTAATAACAGCATTTGGTGTTACAGCAAAGTCATACGTACCTTTAGCCTGATATGTTTTTACTCTATCGGTAGTTTGGCGAACGATATGCAGGTTAATAGTTGTACGGTATGCGATTACAAAACCATTATCATCATACTCAATAGGTGTATATCTTGGTGCAGATATTCGAAACTGAAGATGAGTATCCGAATGCGCTCTATCAACTAAAGATGCATGAAATATCTGTATAATGGCACTGTCAACCGCATCTTTGATAACAACGGTGTTCTCCGGATCTTGTGCAGAGATAACAACACTTGTGCTTATCTTCTCACCCGTCACCTCACGCGAATACTTAGCACTTGGTTTATAGCCGCACCCACTTGTCAAAAGTAGTAGTGCTATAAAGAGTGTGTAGAAATATTTGCGTGAGCTCATAACTAACCTTTAACTACTATATTGACAAGTTTTTTAGGAACATAGATCTCTTTTACAATCTCTTTTCCCTCTAACCATTTTGGAGCGATTGCAGCTTTTGCAGCGGCAATAACTTCCTCTTTTGGTGTATCTGCTGCTACTTCAACCTCACCACGGTTTTTCCCGTTTACTGAAACACCAAGAGTGATGCTGTCCTCTACAAAAACCTCTTCTACTATCTCTTGTGGAGTCAGATTTTTAAGATTGAAGTACTTCTCAGAGATCTCCCACGCTGTGTGAGGGATAACTGGTTCTAAAATAGATGTAAGTATCCAGTAAGCCTCTGTCCATACAGCTGGATTGCTTTGAGCATTGAGTGCATTCATCGCTTCCATAACACCCGCAATCATAGTGTTGAATGTATAGCGCTCATTGTAAACTTCTTCGGCACGTTTGAGTGCTTCATAGACCTTCTTACGAGCAAACTTCTCCTCTTTGGAGAGTTTAGAGTGGTCAACCTCAGGTTTGCTCTCACATGCTTCTACATTTACGCTACGCTCATAAAAACGCTTGATAAAACGAAACGCTCCATCGACAGCACTATCATTCCACTCAAGTTCTTGTGTCGGCGGTGCGGCGAAGAGAATAAACAGACGCGCAGTATCTGCACCATATTTCTCAATAAGTGCATCAGGATCAACTGTATTACCTTTTGATTTTGACATTTTTGCACCATCTTTAAGCACCATTCCCTGGGTAAGAAGTCTGTCAAACGGCTCATCAAAGTCCAAGTAACCAAGATCTCTAAAGACCTTTGTAAAGAAACGTGCATAAAGCAGATGCAGTACGGCATGCTCAATGCCACCAATGTAGTGATCCACTCCCATCCAGTACTTTAACTGCTCAGCTGAAAATGGCTCTTTTTCCCAGTTTTGCGGTGATGCACAAAAGCGTAAGAAGTACCAGCTAGACTCTACAAATGTATCCATCGTATCTGTCTCACGCACAGCATCGCCACCACATTCAGGACATTTACAATATTTCCATGTAGGGTGTTTCTCTAGAGGATTTCCTTCACCTGTTATCTCTACATCATCAGGAAGAGCAACAGGAAGATTCTCTTTTTTCTCCATAACTAGTCCACACTTATCACAGTGAATAAACGGAATAGGTGCACCCCAGTAACGCTGACGACTCACACCCCAATCTTTGAGTTTGTAGTTTGTCGTCTTTTTACCAAGACCCTTTTTCTCAAAAAGCTCGATGATCTTTTGCTGTGCCTCTTTAGAGTTCATACCATCAAACTCACCTGAATTTATCAGCTTACCGACTTCTGTAAAGGCAGACTTTGAAAAGTCATGCTCACCCTCATATGGAACGATTACAGGGTTGATTGGCAGGTCATACTTCTTCGCAAAATCATAGTCACGCTCATCATGTGCAGGAACAGCCATAACAGCACCACTACCATAATCCATAAGTACAAAGTTTGCAATCCAAACCGGAATAGTCTTACCTGTTAATGGATGAATAACATTCAGACCAAGCGGCAGACCCGCTTTTTCTTTTTGTCTCTCAATAGATGAAGCATTTTTCATTGCATTTATTTGTGCAATTATATCATCATCAAGAAGTTTGTTCTCTATCATGTAAGTAACTATATCATGCTCAGGAGCAAGTGCAGTATAACTTACACCATAGATAGTATCCGGACGAGTTGTAAAGACATCAAAACTCTCAAAACTGTTGTTAAGTTTTGCTTTGCTTGCTTCATCGAAGTGAAGATCAAATGCCAAACCGTTTGACTTGCCTATCCAGTTCTCCTGCATAGTAAGTACCTGTTTTGGCCAACCACCCTCTAGTTTTTTAAGATCTTCCAAAAGCTCATCAGCATACTTTGTTATCTTAAAGTAATACTGATTC
Organism: Sulfurimonas sp.; assembly: GCA_027063745.1. Classification (GTDB taxonomy): domain Bacteria; phylum Campylobacterota; class Campylobacteria; order Campylobacterales; family Sulfurimonadaceae; genus Sulfurimonas. The sequence continues at coordinate 22,737 of JAMORG010000065.1, read as the reverse complement.
ATATCTTTTTTAACAATCGGTGTGTCACATCTCCAACAGCATCCATCAATCACCTGCTCATTTGCAAGCACTGTCTGATCATGTGGACACCAGTTTAAAAGCCCCTTCTCACGATAAAGCAGTCCTGCATTGTACATATCAATGATAAAGCCCTGCTCGAACTTTGTATAGAGTTCATCACTTGTAGCAAATTCTCTCTTGCGTGAGAAAGAAAAACCAAGTGAATAGAACTCGTTTTTCATATAGTCGATGTTATCATATGTCCAAGATTTTGGATGACTTCCGTTTTTAATAGCCGCATTTTCTGCCGGCATACCAAAACTGTCAAAACCGATAGGATGTAATACATTTTTTCCCTGTTGTCTATGATAACGTGCAAAAGCATCAGAGATTGAGTAGTTTCTTACATGCCCCATATGCAGACGACCACTAGGGAAAGGAAACATTGAAAGAATATACTTCTTCTCCTGTGTAAAATCTTCACTTGGCTCAAAACTCTCGTTTTTCTTCCAGTACTCTTGCCATTTTTTCTCTATATCTTGTGCTTTGTATTCCAAAGTTCTCTATCCTAAAATAAAATTTCTAATTTTTAAATCTGTTGTTTTAATACTCTTCTTGCGTCTTACTACTCTCGATGTAGACAAGCCCCATTGAGAAGATGTTTGCAATAAGTGCACCGATTGCAAGTGCCATAGCCCATGAATCATCATGAATGATTACCAGAAAAACAAATGCCGGTATAAGGTGCAGATCTGCTACGAGCGATGAAGCCAAAAGCTCTGCTGAGAGCAGATTTCTTACCCCGATTTTTAAAATGGTTGAAATCAAGTTTACACTTGCAGCCATAAAAAGTGAAATCGCAGTATTTTCATACAAAAAACCTGCAATCGAAGTCAGACTCATTAACGAGAAGAAAACATATACAACTTTACCCCAATCCATTACATCACTCCTGATTCAAATTGTGCACGCATTCGCTCTTTTTCAGCCTCTCTTTTTGCTTTCTCTGCGAGTTTTGCATGATATTTTTTCACATCAAAACCAAAGAGCAGCAGTATAGGAGATGCTACGAAGATAGACGAGTATGTTCCCACTATTATACCAACAAGAAGCGTAAATGCAAATGCATGGATAATCTCACCACCAAACATAAAGAGTGTAAAGACCACAAAAAATGTTGTCAGTGATGTCAGTGTCGTACGCGCCAGTGTTCTAGTGATAGACTCATTGATAATCGCTGCAAGATCTGCACCTTTAGACTTTGTAACACCCTCACGAATACGGTCAAAGACAATGATAGTATCATTTAATGAGTACCCAAGCAGTGTCAAAATTGCTGCAAGTACATCAAGATTTACATCTACGCTAAAGAGAGCTACTGCTCCCATAGAGATAGAGACATCGTGAACAAGAGCTACAATAGAAGCCACGGCAAAACGCCACTCAAATCGAAATGCAACATAGATCAAGATCCCTGCAATTGCCAAAAAGAGTGACATAAGCCCTTTTTCTTTAAGCTCATTTCCGACTTTTGGACCAACAATGTCCACACGACGAATTTCAAAGTTCCCCGTTCCCTTAAGTGCCTCACGCACTACATCACCAATATCTTTTGTAACATTGGCACTTGATGTCTTCATACGAATGACCACCTCATCAGGTGAGCCAAACTCTGTTATAGAGGCATTTTCAAAAAGCTTGTCAGCTTTAAGGCGCTCACGCATTGCATCAATCGGTGCTTTTTTATCGTACTTCACCTGAACAATCGTTCCCCCGGCAAAGTCAATCCCGTAATTAAGCCCTTTTGTTGCCAAAATTGCCCATGATGCAAGAACCAAAACTATTGAGAGAATCATGGCAATTTTTGATTTGCCCATAAAGTTATATGTTTTGTTATATTTAAAAAATTCCATGACTATCCTTTAATCCCAAACCAGTAACGGTAGTTACGACTCTTGGCAATTCTGTCTTCTAACATTTGATAGATTCCATGTGTTCCAAGAATAGCTGTTAGCATAGAAGCCAAAATACCGATACTCATCGTAATTGCAAAACCTTTAATAGCCCCTGTTCCATAAACATATAAAACTACTGCGGCAATAAGCGTCGTGATATTAGCATCCAAGATAGCGCTCATTGCATTTGAGTAGCCCTCTTCTATCGCCTTTTTGGCTGATTTGCCCTCACGCAACAACTCACGGATACGCTCATTGATGATAACATTGGCATCAACTGCCATACCGACAGTAAGTACGATACCCGCCATACCAGGAAGTGTCAGCGTCGCACCAAAGAGACTCATAACAGCTAAAAGGATAAAGAGATTTGCAATAAGTGCAATGTTGGCAATAACACCTGCCATACGATAGTAAACTACCATAAAAATAATTACAAGTACAAAACCGCCAATAAGTGCAACTAAAGAGGCTTTAATACTGTCAGCTCCAAGGCTTGGCCCTACTGAGCGCTTCTCCATCATATAGATAGGTGCGAGCAGTGCCCCTGAGCGCAGTGCAATAGCTAAATCTTTTGCCTCTAGAACTGTGTAGTTACCAGAGATCTGTCCAGCACCACCACCAATACGCTCATTAATATTCGGTGCTGAAAAGACTTTACCATCGAGTACGATTGCAAGACGTTTACCGACATTTTTACCTGTAAAGTCTCCAAAGATATCTGCACCCTCGGCATTGAGTTTAAAGTTTATTACCGGACGATTGTTTTGATCAAAGCCTACATTTGCATTGGTAAGCATACTACCATCTAAAATAGGAATCTCTTTTACAAGGTACTTGATCTGAGAATTTTTTGCATCTGGGAGGATAATATCTCCATACTCCGCAGCATCTGCATCGCTCATATTGTAAACTCTTGCGTTTCTGTCTTCATCAACAGCCATAAGTTCAAGCTTAGCAGCACGGCTGATTAGCTCACGCGCACGCTGCTCTTCTTGTGGTGTTTTAATCCCTGCAAGCTCAACTAAGATCTTCTCTTTTCCCTGTTTTGCAACAATTGGCTCAGAGAGTCCAAACTGATCAAGTCTGTTACGAATCGTCTCAATAGCCTGCTCAATTGCATGCTGTTCTATCTTCTTTTTCTCCTCAGGAGTAAAAGAGATAGTCACAACATTACCGTTTTTGCTAATTGTAGCACCCTCAATCTTTTTTGCAAACTCTTCAACAGAAGGCATATCATCAGAATCAAGTACTTCAAAACTTACACTCTCATCATCAAATGTAAGATTCTCTATCAAGATATCTTCACGGTCAGCAAAGTGTTTGACACTAGCTGCTATTGATTTGATACGACTTTTGATTGCCTCCTCGGTTTTTACACCAAGAAGCATATGCAGACCACCTTGAAGATCAAGGCCAAGTGTTATTTTTTTACCATTTTCTGTCTGCAGAAGTGATGGAACAGAAAATACTATTCCAAAAACTATCGCAAGAGCAAAAATGACTATGCGATAATTAAGCTTCATCCTCATACTTCTTTGCAATGGAATCTTTTGTTATTTTTGCGATAGTATCATCGTTGAGTTTAATAGTGAAGAACTTCTCTTCTACTTTATGAACAACTACGATAAAACCGCCGTTTGTAATAACCTTGTCACCTTTTTTTAGAGACTCAAGCATCTCTTGTTTGGCTTTAGCCTCTTTTTGTTGGGGACGAATAATCACAAAGTACATAATTGCGATTAAGAATACAAAGGGTAAAAGTTGAGAAATAATTTCCATAGTTTTATGGTTCCTTTTTGTTAAAATTGCGCAGATTATACAAAAAGTATACTAATAGGCTTATAAATTGAGTACAATTTCAAAATGAAAAAATTATTACAAGAGATTTTAGCCGGAATTATTACAGCATGGCTATTTAGTACTTTTATCTACCTTGAAGATTGGGGTATAAGTATAAAACTGCTCAACACACTTTTAGGAGTCAGTGCAATAGCCATGTTGCTCTATATTCCAAAACGTGCCGTACTTTTTAGCGGATTTTTTATAGGTCTTTTTTGGTTTTACTGGATAGGATACAGCTTTAAGTACCAGGGTGTCGGCTATATGGAGCCCTTTATTACACTTGGGTTTGGCATCATTTACCTTATCTTCTTTGCTCCTTTGGCACTTACCAAAAAGCCCTACATTCGAGCACTGCTACTCTTTGGGCTCTCTTTTGTTGAGCCATTGGGATGGAATTGGCTCAAACCCGAACTGCTCTTTGTAGAGAGCTACATTGGTATCTACAAGTACCAGTTTGCCATTGTGTTAGCAGCACTCTCTTTGCCTGCACTCATAAAAAATAAAAAATATCGCTTTGCACCTTTGTTACTGCTCATTGCAGCACTGAACTTTGGCTATCCTCCTCAAGGAGATGCACCACTCAAGATAAAACTTGTCCAGACCCACATCCCACAAGAAAAAAAGTGGACACGTGAGCAGCTCTACCCTACAATATCGCTTATCTTTAGTGAGATACAAAAAGCGACGCGTGGGGGCTATGATGTAGTTGTCTTACCAGAGTCAGTATTTCCACTCTTTTTAAACAAAGAGCCGCGCCTTATCGCAACACTCAAAAAAGCTTCACAAAAGATAGCCATTGTAACAGGAGCACTGCTACTTGAAGATGGTAAACACTACAATGTCGCCTACAAGTTTGAAGATGGAGAGTTTCAAATTGCCAAAAAACTCGTCCTTGTTCCTTTTGGCGAGTATATTCCGCTTCCAAAATTTGCGCGCAAGTTTATAAATGACACCTTCTTCAGTGGAGCAAGTGACTTTGTAACAGCAAAAGCTCCAACGGATTTCATCATCAAAGGGGTAAAATTTAGAAATGCCATCTGTTATGAGGCAACAACAGATGCCATCTATAAAAATCATCCAAAATATCTCATTGCCATCAGCAACAATGCATGGTTTACACCTTCCATTGAGCCGACCCTGCAAAATCTCTTACTTCGTTATTTCGCCCGTAAATATGGAGTAGCAATCTATCATGCAACAAATGACAGAGGAACAGGAGTAATTAAGTAAAAGCCCCCTCATAACCTCTTTATAATCTTTCTTTGGTATAATCACTTCAATAATCAAAAATTATAAAAATACCAAAGAGGATAAGAGAAAATGCCAAATACTACTACAAATTTAAAAAATCCAAATCTCTATAACAATCGTGAAATCTCTTGGTTACAGTTCAATACAAGAGTACTCAAACAGGCACAAGATGACTCGTTGCCTCTTTTGGAACGTCTAAAATTTCTTGCAATTTACGGAACGAATCTTGATGAATTTTATATGATCCGTGTAGCAGGTCTTAAGAAACTCTATGCTGCCGGTATCATTGTATCAGGTCCCGATAAGCTGACACCTCTGCAACAACTGCGTGAGATTAGAAAATATCTTCACCGTGAGCAACAGGTCGTTGAACACTGCCGCAGCGAAATCCTAAAAAAGCTTGAACCCGAAGGTATCTGTGTTAAGGTATATGATCAACTCAACAATCAGGAAAAGCATAAAGTAAATCAATACTTCAAAGAGAACATATATCCTGTCATCATCCCTATCGCTGTCGATGCGACCCACCCTTTTCCGCATCTTAACAACCTTAGTTTTGGGCTTATTGTAAAACTTCGAGATACTGACAATGAAAGTATTGAACGCTTTGGTATCATCCGTGTACCACGTGTGCTTAACCGTTTTGTAGAGTTAGAAGGTGGTACATATGTACCTATTGAGAGTGTTGTTGAGAAGCATGTTGATGAGCTTTTCCCCGGCTACACGCTCATTAAATATGCATCATTTAGAGTAACAAGAAATGCCGACATCGCTATCGAAGAGGAAGAAGCTGATGACTTTATGGAGATTCTTGAAGAAGGGCTAAAACTTCGTCGAAAGGGTGAGATGGTTCGTCTTGAAGTAGGTAGTGATGCCGATGATGAGATTATCAATTTCATCAACAAACATACCAATGTTGACAAAGATGACATCTATACTTTTCATACATTTTTAAATCTGGCATCACTCTGGCAGATCGTCTCAAACAAACAGTTTGCACATCTTTTGCTGCCACCGTTTAAGCCAAAGCTGCTGCCACCTCTTGATAACAGCGAAGATATCTTTGCAACACTTGAAAAACAAGATGTCTTGATGTATCATCCGTATGAAAGCTTTGAGCCAGTTATCAAGCTGATACAAACTGCGGCAAAAGATCCCGATGTCGTATCTATTAAGATGACACTCTATCGCTCTGGAACAAACTCCCCAATTGTAAAAGCACTGATGGATGCGAGTGAGAGCGGAAAACAGGTAACGGTTATGGTTGAGCTAAAAGCGCGTTTTGATGAAGAGAACAACCTTATCTGGGCAAAAGCACTTGAGAAATCAGGTGCACATGTTATCTATGGTATCAAAGGTTTCAAAGTTCATGCAAAAGCCGCACTTGTAACAAGAAGAAAAAATGGCAAGCTTAAACAATATGCACACCTTGGAACAGGAAACTATAATCCAAGTACTGCAAAGATATATACAGACCTAAGCTATCTTACAAGTAAAGATGAGATTACCAATGATCTCACACGTTTTTTTCATTTCCTTACAGGATTTAGTAAAAAAGGTAAGCTTAACGAGCTCTATATGGCACCGTCACAGATCAAACCAAAACTACTCTCTCTCATTCACAATGAGACTCGTCAGGGTACAAACGGTCATATCATTGCCAAAATAAACTCTCTTGTTGATGAAGATGTCATTCGAGCACTCTATAAAGCTTCTCAGGCTGGAGTAAAAGTAGAACTTATCGTTCGAGGAATCTGCTGTTTAAAACCTGGCATCAAAGGCGTGAGCGAAAATATCTGTGTTATCTCCATTCTTGGAAAATATCTTGAGCATGCTCGTGCATTTTACTTTAAAAATGATGCTTCTCAGGTCTATATCTCAAGTGCGGACTGGATGCCTAGAAACCTTGTACGTCGTATTGAACTCTTAACTGCCATAAAAGATGATGCAGCAAAGAAAAAAATTATACAGATTCTAAAACTCCAATGTTCTGACAATGTACTTGCACATAGACTCCAAAGTGACGGAACATACAAAAAGCTCAAGCCACGTGAAAATGAAAAAGCGATAAACAACCATAAACTCTTAGAAGAGTATGTCAATAAAATCGCAAAAGCAACAAAAAAAGAGACATCAACCTATGTACAACAACTGGTAAATCGTCTCTTTATCGAGAGTTAGGAGTAAAGATGCTACACACATTTAAAGGCGTAGAACCTAAGGTAAAAAAAGGTACATGGATAGCACCATCAGCAGATGTTATTGGCGAAGTGAGTATTGGAGAGGATTGTTCTATCTGGTTTGGCTGCGTTGTTCGTGGCGATGTACACCACATCTCTATAGGTGATCGCACCAACATTCAAGATCTCTCGATGATTCATGTCACTCATTACAAAAACGGTGACAAATCTACAGGAAACCCTACTGTTATAGGAGATGATGTAACAGTTGGACACCGTGTTATGCTTCATGGCTGCACTATAGAAGATGCCTGTCTCATTGGTATGAGTGCAACTATCTTAGATGGTGCGGTTATTGGAAAAGAAAGTATTGTCGGTGCGGGTGCGCTTGTTACAAAAAACAAGGTATTTCCACCACGAAGTCTTATTGTGGGTAGTCCTGCAAAAGTAGTACGTGAGCTAAATGACGAAGAGGTAGCAGAACTCTATGCTTCTGCTTCTCGTTATGTAGAGTTTAAAAAGGACTACGAAGCCTAAATTCTTTAGGTTCTATAGTCCGCGTTTATTTTGACATACTCATAACCAAGATCACAGCCATAAGCTTCAAATCTTCCATCTGCAATGCCTAGATCACAACTTATTGTAAAGGCATCTTTTTTCATAACTTCTGCTGCTTTTGCTTCCATTGCCGCATCAAAGTAGATATTTCCTCTCTCATAAACACAGACATCATCAAACGAAATAGTCAGCTTCTCTTCATACGCCTCTGCGCCACTTGCACCTACTGTTGAAGCAATGCGTCCCCAGTTAGGGTCTTCACCATAGAGTGCCGTCTTTACAAGCAGAGAGTTAGAGAGTGCTTTGGCTACAATTTCTGCCTCTTTGTTATCTTTTGCACCGCTTACTTTGTACGTGACAAGTTTGTTTGCACCCTCACCGTCACGAACCATCTCACGCGCTAAAAATCGCATTATATTCTCAAGTGCCTCTGCAAAGGCCTCTTTATGAAAAGCTCCTGATTTTGCATTACTAAGAAGCATTACAGTATCATTTGTAGAGGTATCTCCATCTACACTTGCTGCATTGAATGTCACTTCTACTTTTTCATTTAAGATAGACTGCATCTCTGCTTTTGAGACATTTGCATCTGTTGTTATAAAACAGAGCATTGTAGCCATTGCAGGGTTTATCATTCCAGCACCTTTAGCCATAGCCCCGATGCTAAAACTGCTGCCATCTGCAAGTTCAATTCTGTAAGCCTTTTGCTTTGAAAACCTGTCTGTTGTCATGATAGCCTCAGCTGCTGCATTTGACTCACGCTTATTCAAATCAAAGAGTTTTGTACCTGCTATGATTTTCTCTTTTGGCAGGCGTACACCTATAACTCCTGTTGAGCTCATTACAGGGTTTTTGGCAACTTCTGGTAGAGTAGAGAGTATCTCTTTTATATCTTCAACTCCGGCACTACCTGTCATTGCATTTGCATTTTTTGCATTAATGAGAACGAAGTTCGTTTGAAACTCACCCATTGCCTTAAAGTGTTTAATGGGTGCAGCTGCCATCTTGTTTGTCGTAAATGTAGTAGCTATCTCGCACATACTCTTGGCATAAACAAAAGCCATATCTTTAGCACCATTTGGTTTGAGTCCGGCACTCACGCCATCAGCGAAAAATCCTTCAGCAGCACAAACACCACCATCTATTTCAACAAGTTTATACAAACTTAAACTCCTTTGGTTTTACCCGTTTTTTGAGTAAATCTTTTGTCATTTTAATGCCCTCTTGTGTTCCAATTACCAAGAGCTTAGACTCACTGGTAACCAAAGTATCACCTTTTGGCATTGAGATAAATTTTCCATCTTTTTTACGAATACCTACAACTGATGTGTTGGTAATTTGACGGATATGTGTCTCTTTGAGTTTTTTAAGCACTGCCCAAGAGTATTTTGGCACTTCAATCTCCTGCATATCAAGAGGATTGTCACTCTTATATAAGAACTCTTCAAGCAGGTTCTCCATATCTGGTCTTGCTGCCATTACGCTCACGCGTTGTGCTGTTAGTTTTGTAGGGCTTACGACTGTGTCAGCTCCAAGTTTTTTAAGCTTCTCGACATCACTGATGTTCTCTGCTGCAGAGATGACATTGTATGGACGCGGCAGATCATGCTCTTTTTCAAACAGACGAACAGAAGCAATCAGCGCAATATTATCTGCAATATTATCAGAGAGTGTAATCAAACCTTTTGCAGAAGAGAGATGAGCTTTGAGCATTGCAAGTTCTGCGTGAGGTTCAGCTTGAAGGTATTCAGGGTACTTGTACTCCTGTGCCCATTTGTGAATCTCTTCACGAGGGTCAATCACAACAAAAGGAATATGATTTATTCGCAGTTGCTTTGTTACTTCAATCGCATAGTCATTATGATAACAGACAACAAAGTGCTTTTTGAGACGTGCAATTTTATACAACATTCTTCGCTCCTTTAAAGCGTCTAATATATAACCCTTGTTAATCTCCGAGACCAAAATACCCAGCGCCAGAGAAAAAACTGCAAAACCTGCAATAATCAAATTGATTGTAAAGATTCTACCTGCTTCAGATATTGGAGCTATCTCTCCAAAACCGACAGTTGTAAATGTAATCGCTGTCTGATAGATAGCATCCATAACAGAAAAACCATCAATAAGAACATAACCTATAGTTCCAATGAGCATTACAAAAACAGTAAGAATGAGAGGTAGGCGGAAAGCTTTGAAGTAAGGGTAAACTTCAGGAAGAAGTTTTGGATCTGGTTTGGGAGCAATCTCCCAATTTAGGAATTTTCGAATTCTCTCGAGGAGATTCAAGATATATTCCTAACTTTTACGAATTTTTCTTAAGTGTGCGTAATTCTCTTGCAGAAATCTTAATTTTTTTCGTAGTACCATCTTCTAATGTGATACGCACTGTTCTTAGGTTTAATAAAAAACGACGCTTTGTTCTGTTTTTTGCGTGAGAAACATTGTTCCCACTCATAGGGCCTTTGCCGCTAATAGCACATCTTCTTGCCATTTGAGTATCCTTGAATGATATTTTAAAGTTGCGAATTGTACCAAACAAAAGCAAAACTCCAACTTAAGCCAAAGCTTTTTTTTGCTCACGCAACGATTTTATGATTCTTTTATCTTATTATAGCTAAAATATACCATATTTAACAGAAAGTTGCGCACTTGATTACACAAGAAAAGATAGACTCATTTATAAAAAGAATTCCACCGGCTCCAGATGCTTTGAAGCAAACTGTTTCTCTTTTAAAAGAGGGAGAACTCACAAAAGCTGCAAAAGCTGCAGAGAAAGACCCTGCCCTTAGCAGCTACCTCAAAGATCTTGTAAACAAACCTATCTTTGGTTTTAAAAGTAAAGTAGAAAATATTTCACAGATTTTTGGTATTTTGGGAGTATCTCGTTCACAACAAAGTGTATATTCCTATATGATATCTCTGCTTTCACCAAAAGAGTGGAAACTTTTTGGACTCAATCAAACTTCTTTTTATAATTTACAAGCTGAACTCAATGCCAAATGGCAAAAGATTTTACAACATCTTGATATAAATGATAAAGAGATAGAGAGTGCTATTTCACTGCTTCCTGCGAGTATTATCGTCTCAGAGGCACTCTTTTGTGAAAAGATTGATGATGTCAATCTACTGCGCAGTGTTGATGAGATCGATCTCAATACAATACTCCAACGACTCTGCAAGATGGATCTTTTTGACATAGCTGCACGTATCGCAGAGAAATGGGAGATGGATGAAAAAATCATCCAGATAGTTCAAGCGGCAAGTGGTGTAAAACCAAGCGAAGATGAGACAATTGATAAACTTGGAAAGTGGATGCATCTTTTACTTTTTTATACACTTTCTCAACCAAGTTATATAGAAGCAGGTCTTAATGATTTTATTGATTTTCAAACAGAATACGTAATGGATATTTATGATGATTTTGCACAACTAATGGAGATAGAATGAGAGCAGTAGTAAAAGATGGTGTCGGCGTTTTTCATCCACAGGGATTTTTAGATGGAAATTCAGGTAACTCTCTTTTAAGTATTGAAGATATTGAATCAACAATAAAAAGTAATGCAGACATGATATTGGTTTCACTCAAAAAAGTAGTTTTTTTTAATCGTAACGGTCTGGATGCCTTTGTAAAAATGTTTCAAAAAGTACGTTCTGCTAACCATATTGTCGTTGGTTTTTGCGACTATGACAGAAAAAAGTATGATACGATTATGAAATTTTACAAAGATGAAGTTATGTTTTCTCTTTTTAAAACTCAAGAAATAGCTATGCTTTTTGCTTCAAACTTCAAAAGTGAAGGCAAAAATGTTCTTCTTTACAGTGAAGATAAGTCTCAACGTGCAGCAATAGCAATTGAGCTGCATGATAACGGCCACAACCCTGTTGTCGCACAAACGAAAGAAGAGTTTGATGAAAAAGCAAAAAAAGAAGCTGCATACGATGTCATTATCGAAGACACATTTTTGGGACAGATGGGACAAAAAGTTGCAGCTCGAGTTACAGGTAATGCAATTATCTATACGCTCTCTTCGTTCTTAGATGCAGAGATAGGGAATACGTTCAATATTGCCTATCATAACAACTCGCTCAATGTTGGTTTTCGACTCTTTATCTTTGATGCCTATAAAGTTGTCAGTATGAATGTTCATGCACTCAACTTCTTCTCAAAGCTCTCCTCTTCTGCAGCAGAGTATAACGCTACTATCTGTTTTGTCGGTATGACCTTTGAAAAGACACCGATTACCTTTAAAGAGACCCTCGAAGATGCAGGAATTATGTTTTTTGAACAGATGGATGATATCTTGGGAGATAAAGAACTCTTAAAAGAACTCGGTGCAAGTTCTGCTGCTGTAACAAAAAACAAACGTGTTCTTAACAAGCAGATAGTAACAGAGACACCTAACTTCATTGACGCTACCGTTGCCACAATTGAAATGATGACAAATTCGGAAGCGAAAAAAGAGGCTGCCAAAGTTGATAATATTACTATAGATGACAAAGAGGGTAAGATAGCCAGTTCTATCGGATTTTATGGTGATATTGACGGTATGGTCATTTTGGTTTTTCCTATTGGCATTGCAAAAAAAGCATGCGAGCTCCTTATTGGAGAAGAGACAGATGACAATGAATTGATCTTAGATACATTGGCAGAGCTTGTCAATATAGTAGGCGGAAAAGTAAAAACCCTGCTCTCAGATGAAGATATTAGTGTCGATATCACTCTTCCTCGAACATATCCTGATATTGACAGTCTTTTAGAAATTGCCCAGGGTAAAAAAGGGGTACAGGTTGACTTGAACTTTAATAATGACAAGTTTTTATTCTTCTTAACTAGATAAAAGTTACTTCATACTATACTTTCATACTTATTTTGAAGGATTTGTATGATTCAAGTAGCACCGAGTATTCTCTCTGCTGATTTTGGTAATCTTGCACGTGATGTTGCTGAGATTTGTGAGAGTGGTTGTGATTTAGTTCATGTAGATGTCATGGATGGACATTTTGTTCCAAACCTCACTATTGGTCCCGTTGTAGTTGAAGCGGTAGCAAAAGCTGCTACAAAGCCTCTAGACATTCACCTTATGGTGGAAAACAACACTTTCTTTGTTGACCTTTTTGCACCTCTCAAGCCTGAATATATCTCTTTTCACATAGAAGAGGAAAAACACCCACACAGACTTATTCAAAAGATTCGCTCTTATGGTATAAAACCGGCAATTGTACTCAATCCAAACTCTCGTCCCGAAGATCTTGAATACCTTTTAGAGTTTTTAGATATGGTACTGTTAATGAGTGTAAATCCTGGCTTTGGAGGACAAAGTTTTATAGATACTGTTATACCAAAAGCAAAAAAACTTGATGCTATGAGAAAAGAACTCAATCCTGAGTGTCTTATAGAAGTAGATGGTGGCGTGAGCGACAAAAACATTCAAGCTCTTAAAGATGCCGGTGTAGATGTTGTTGTAGCCGGAAGCTATGTCTTTAAACATCAAAACCGTGCTGAGGCTATAAAGAGCCTGCAAATCTAATGCGTACTAAAATCTGTGGTATAACAAACTATAAAGATGCTATGGCAGCAATTGATGCCGGAGCAGATGCTCTTGGTTTTGTCTTCTATGAGAAGTCTCCTCGCTACATCAGTCTCGAAGATGCAGCAGCTATAATAAAAAAGCTCCCTCCCTTTGTAGAGAAGGTCGCTCTCTTTGTCAATGAAGATACAGCAAGCATAGATGCAATGTGTTCTCTTAGCGGTGCAACACTTGCACAGATTCATTTTGAAGCTGATGCACCATTTTATAAAACATTAAAAACTCCACACATCAAAGTTATCCGTGCAAAATCAAAAGAGGATATCTTAAAGTATAGTGATGAGTACAGACTTATAGATGCTTACTGTGAAGCCTATGGTGGCTCCGGAAAGCGCATCAATACAGAGTGGTTTGATGGTGTTGACTGCTCTAAGATTATCCTAGCAGGCGGGCTAGACCCTGAGAATGTCGCCTCACTCAAAAGTTATGGTTTTTATGGTGTTGATGTCAGCAGTGGTGTTGAAGCTTCCAAGGGTAAAAAAGATATCCAAAAAGTAAAGGACTTCATCAAAAATGCTCGCTAAAAACATTAACCTGGATGCTAAAAGTATCTCTCGTCTCTCAGGTAAAGGACTCTCTTTAGAGGTACTTAAACGACAGCTGGAGCATGAACTAGAGCTCTCTTTGGAGTTATGGCATGCACAGGGACTTAAAATCGTAAAACATCAAGGCTATTACTATTTTGATACGAAATTTATGCCTATTGAAGAAGCAGAGTTCTGTATTGTAGATATTGAAACGAACGGTTCAAAAATTGAAAAACATCAAATCATTGAGATAGCAGCTGTTAAGGTGAAAAATAAAAAGATTATTGAGAGATTTGACTCTTTAGTACATACAAAAGAGATCAATCCTCATATAACAGAGATCACAGGTATAAAGGCTCAAGATACAAAAGATGCACCTGATTTAAAAACAGTACTAGAACAGTTTCGCCTCTTTTTGGGTAATGCTATTTTTGTAGCACATGATGTGAAGTTTGATTATATGTTTATATCACAAAGTTTAGAAAAGATTGGGCTCGAACCTCTGCTTAACCGTTCTCTATGCTCTTTGGCACTTGCAGAGCGCACCATAGTCTCATACAGATATGCTCTCTCTTATCTTAATGATGCACTCAGTCTCAACCCAAATGCACAGCATCATCGTGCTATGAGTGATGTACTGACAACTTATGGACTCTTTTTGCTTTCATTGGAGAATTTACCACAAGATATAAAAACGGTGGAGGATTTGATTAGATTTTCAAAAGAGGCACCTAGGCTCAAGCGTCCTAAGTTTGACCCTCTTAAAGAGGAGAAAAAAGATTAGTCCTCTTTTTTCTCTTTTGTAGTTTCTTCTTTAGAAGCTTCAGTACTTTCTTCTTTTTGAGTACTTTTATCTTCTATCTCTTGAGTTTCTTCTTTTTTAGCCTTTTTATCAGACTTAGAAGATTTTAGAATATTAAGGCTATCTAGAAGTGATGGTTTTTCCTCTTCTTGCCCAGCTTCTTTAAAAGCACCTGGAGCTGTAAGCTTCTCAAAACGTTTTTCCATACGTTCTTCTTCACTCATCTCTTTGAGTTTGCCTACCTCTTCTAAGAAGTACTCTTTAATAGCTTCAGCAGCTTTCTCTTTCTCACGATGTGCACCAATAAGTGGTTCTTTGATAATATCATCAATAAGATCCATCTCTTTAAGGTCTTCTGCTGTAATTTTAAGTGCTTTTGTTGCAGTCTCTACTTTTTTAGGATCATTCCATAAAATAGCTGCACACCCTTCTGGGGAAATAACAGAAAAGATAGAATAGCGCATCATAGCAAATCTGTCAGCCACACCAATTGCAAGTGCTCCACCAGAACCACCCTCACCGATTACAATCGATACAGTAGGAGTTTTTAGCTCTGCCAATTCTAAAAGATTGCGAGCAATTGCTTCAGACTGATTTCTCTCTTCAGCACCGATTCCAGGATATGCACCCGGAGTGTCTATCAGCATTAAGAGTGGAAGATTAAATTTCTCAGCAAGTTTTGCTGCACGAAGTGCTTTACGGTAACCTTCAGGATGTGGCATACCAAAGTTACGTTTCATCTTGTTCTTCGTACCACGCCCTTTTTGCTCACCGATAACCACTACTTTTTCATCACCGATATAGCCCATATAACAGATAATGGCTGCATCGTCACGGAAGTGTCTGTCTCCATGAATCTCGTACTTATCATGCATCATCATATTGATATAATCAAGTGCATACGGACGATCTAGATGACGTGCAAGTTGAAGTTTTTGAAAGTCTGAAAGATTCTTATAAATCTTCTCTACTTCTTTATCTAGTTTCTTTTTAAGAGATGCAACCTCTGTCTCATTATGACGAACTTGAGCAGAGATGATATCTTCTTGAATAGTTTTTATACTCTTTTCAAAATCCAAGTATGTAGCCAAAACAGATCCTTTTACTTAGATTTTCTTAAAGATAAGAACACCATTTGTTCCACCAAACCCAAAAGAGTTTGACATGACAACATTTAGTTCTGCTTTACGTGCACCTTCAGTTACATAATCAAGGTCACAGTTCTCATCTGGAGTTTCATAGTTGATAGTCGGAGGAATGATTCCATCTCTCATAGCCATCAGACATGTAACAGCTTCAATACCACCAGCTGCACCAAGACAGTGACCGATTTGACCTTTGATAGAACTTACTGGAGGACAGTTCTCTTTACCGCCAAGAAGATCTTTTACTGCGGCTGTCTCATTTTTATCATTGATAGGTGTTGATGTACCATGTGCATTTACATAGTCAATCTTCGGCTTACCTGCCATAGCATATGCTGCTTTCATAGCACGAGCAGGACCATCAAGAGATGGAGTTGTAATGTGGTTTGCATCACCACTCTCTCCAAAACCGATGATCTCACCATAGATTTTTGCACCACGTGCTACTGCATCTTCATATGTTTCAAGTACAAGCGCTGCTGCACCCTCACCCATTACAAAACCATCACGATCTTTATCAAATGGACGAGATGCATGCTTTGGATCATCATTGCGAGTTGAGAGTGCTTTCATCGCTGCGAATCCACCAACACCAACACCTGTTACTGCAGACTCTGCAGCAACAACCAACATCTTGTCAGCTCCACCACACATGATCGTCTTACATGCTTCACTTACCGCGTGAGTTCCAGCTGCACATGCAGTTACAGAAGAGAGGTTTGGTCCACGTGTACCATGTTCAATAGAAACAAACCCGCCAAGCATATTAACAAGTGCTCCAGGGATAAAGAAAGGAGAAATTCTTCTTGGTCCACGATTCTCTAGTATTACAGAGTTTCTCTCAATAGAAGGAAGTCCTCCAATACCACTACCTGCAGAGATACCAAAACGATCCATATCAGTATCTTCCGGAAGTGCTGCATCAGCCATTGCTTCTTGAGCAGCTTTTAATCCAAGATGAATAAATCTGTCCGCTTTTTTCACCTCTTTTGCTGGCATTACAGTTGCCGGGTCAAAATCTTTTACCTCTCCTGCAATCTTTACACTAAAAGCTTCCGGATCAAAAAGAGTAATAGTGTCGATTCCACACTCGCCTTCACATATTGCTTTAAATGCACTCTCTTTATCATGTCCAACAGAATTAATCATACCAAGGCCAGTTACCACTACTCTTCTCATATAATACTCTCCAAATAAATTTTTATAAAATACTTTTAAAAACTAATACTCTTACCATTAGCTATTAAAAATATTTAGTTTCAAAGAGGGAAAAGCCTCTTTGAAAGACTAAAGAACGAAATTATTTATTTTCGATATAGTCAACAACGTCTTTTACAGTTTGAATCTTTTCAGCTTCATCATCTGGGATTTCGATGTCAAATTTCTCTTCAAGAGCCATAACTAATTCTACAACGTCAAGGCTATCTGCACCTAAATCTTCTACAAATTTTGAATCCTCTTTTACCTCATCTGGGCTCACGCTTAGTTGTTCAACTACTACTTCTTTAATATCGTCTAAAAGTGCCATTATAGCTCCTGTCTTTAAGTTTAAAATCTCGTAATTATAGCATAAATATCTTAATTAAAATGGAAACGGATAAAAAAATCCTTTTCACATTAAGCCATATTCATCCCGCCATTGACCTTAAGTGTCTCTCCGGTAATGTAACTTGCATGGTCTGAGAGTAAGAAAGCTGTTGCTTCTGCAATCTCACGTGGCTCACCCATTCTATTCATTGGAATCTTTGCATTTATACCTGCTTTTACCTCATCACTAAGTACTTCTGTCATCTCTGTTGCGATAAATCCGGGTGTAAGTGCATTAAATCTGATACCACTTGTTGCAGCTTCAAGTGCAAATGATTTTGTCATTGCAATAACTCCACCCTTACTTGCAGTATAGTTTGTCTGACCTGCATTTCCTGTCTCACCAACAATAGAAGCGATATTAACAACCGAACCAAACTTCTTCTTTCTTGCACCTTTGAAGAATTCTCTACATCCTATAAAAGTAGAAAGAAGGTTTGCATTGATAACTGACATAAAATCTTCTGTCTTCATACGAAGAGCGAGTTTGTCATTTGTTATACCGGCATTGTTTACAAGATAGCTAAGCTCTCCGTCACTGTCAATGATAGTCTTGACTGCATCAATAAATGCAGCTTCATCACTTACATCAAAACCAATAACCGCTGCCTCACCGCCTGCAGATTCTATCTCAGCTTTTACAGTATCAGCCTCTGCTGCACCACTACGATAGTTGATCCAAACTTTTAAACCATACCCCGCTAAAACTTTTGCTATCTCTGCACCAATTCCACGACTT
Source organism: Sulfurimonas sp. (assembly GCA_027063745.1). Lineage (GTDB taxonomy): Bacteria > Campylobacterota > Campylobacteria > Campylobacterales > Sulfurimonadaceae > Sulfurimonas. The sequence continues at coordinate 4,560 of JAMORG010000065.1, read as the reverse complement.
GCACCTGTTACTAAAACATTTTTACCACTAAATTTCAAATCTTACTCCTTCAATTTATTTCATAAATTCAAGGGAACCTATATATTCCCTTTATTACGACAAAGGAAATAATTCCTTTGTCTACGTTAACACTGTGTTTCCCTCAGCGGGATGCTCACGCAACTTGTTGCTTTCTTTTAATATTAAACTAAAGCATGATCCATCTCAGATGGGATCTCAAGCTCCATAAGCTTCAAGACTGTTGGAGCGATGTTATTTAACCCACCGTTCTCTACTTTTTTGACACCATCAGCATCAACGAAGCACCATACTTTGCCAACTGTGTGATTTGTCAGAACATTACCTTCATCATCACGCATCTCTTCACAGTTTCCATGATCACTTGTCAGTACAAAAGCATACTCTTTCTCTTTTGCCTTACTCCAGATCTTGCCAAGCTGTTCATCAACAGCTTCTACTGCTTTTTTCGCTGCTTCAAAGTCTCCGGTATGTCCTACCATATCTCCGTTTGCAAAGTTCACCACAATAAAGTCATACTCTTCATCCATAGCACTAAGCACTGCTTCACCTACTTCTGCAGCACTCATCTCTGGTTTCATATCGTATGTTTTTACATTTGGCGATGGAATAAGTACACGTGTTTCGTTTTCATACGGCTCATCGATTCCACCGTTTAAAAAGAATGTCACGTGAGCATACTTCTCAGTCTCTGCAGTATGAAGCTGACGTAGTCCCTTTGTAGAGATTAGCTCTGCTAAGGTATTTTTTGGTGGCTCTTTTCTAAAGAGTACCGGATATGTAAAGCTTTTGTCATACTCTGTAATAGTAGCAAGATGTACTTTAATGGGTTTTCTCTCAAACTCAGAAAAGTTTTCATCTGCTAAAGCTGTTACCATCTCACGCATACGGTCACTTCTGAAGTTAATGGTTAATATTGCATCACCATCTTCCATTCCATTATAAGGTTCAAATGCTGTTGGCTCAACGAACTCATCTGTCTCACCTTGCGCATACGAATGACCAATATAAGCCTCTGGAGTCATATCTGTTTTTGGTTCAGCATTAACTATTGCATCATAAGCACGTTTTACTCTCTCCCAACGATTATCTCTATCCATCGCATAAAAACGCCCTGCAATAGTTGCAATAGTAATGTTTTCATTTAAGTGCTCACGCACTTTTTTGAGATACTTCTCAGCTGAAGTCGGAGAGACATCACGTCCATCGGTAATAAGGTGTAAAAATACCTTTTTGCCATTTTTGGCAGCAATATCAGCAATACCCATAAAATGGTCAATATGTGAGTGCACACCACCGTCACTCATAAGACCTATAAGGTGGAGTCTCTCTGACTTTGCAAAAAGATCCTGCAGAACCTCATTTTTCTCTAAAGTCCCTTCTTGCAGTGCAAGAGATATTTTAACAAGGTCCTGATAAAGCACTCGTCCAGCCCCTATGGTCATATGACCTACCTCGGAGTTACCCATCTGTCCCTCCGGCAGACCAACGCTCAGACCAAAAGTATCAATGAGAGAGTGAGGAACCTCTTCAAAAAGTTTGTCGTATGTCGGCTTGTTTGCATTATAAAAAGCATTATGCTCTGTTTTGGCACAAAAACCTATACCATCTGTAATAACTAAAATCGCTTTCTTACTCAAGAGATTCATCCTATTAATAATTTGTTAGCGGATTATACTATAATGTCACTTTCATTTTGCAAACAAATACTTCATTATAGGAAAAATATTGCTTTACTGGTTACATGACTTACTAAATATGAATCTTCTGGGCTACATCACTGTTCGAGCAGGTGTGGCATTTTTTATAGCTCTTATTCTTACGTTATTTATTATGCCAAAGTTTATTCGATGGGCACAAAGAACATCAAGTGTACAACCCATTAACGAATGGGCACCTGACCGTCATCAGGAAAAACACTCCACTCCTACAATGGGAGGTATCGTATTTATCGGTGCAACCATATTTGCCTCACTACTAACCGTAAAACTGGACAATGCTTATGCACAGGCAGGACTTTTAACCCTTGGTCTGTTCTCTCTTATAGGTTTCTATGATGACTTTGCAAAGATTAAAAAGAGCCAAAACCTTGCAGGCTTTAAAGCACGTACCAAACTTGTACTGCAAATTCTCTCTGCTGCAGTTGTAGCCTGTTTCTTATGTCTTTTTGCAGATTTCAATACAGACCTTTATGTTCCATTTTTAAAAAATCCTGTTTTGGATATGGGTAATTTTTCTATTGCTTTTTGGATTTTAGTAATTGTAGCAACTTCAAATGCAGTAAACTTGACAGACGGACTGGATGGTCTTGCAACCGTACCTTCTATTGCAGCGCTTACATCATTTAGTATCATTATATATATAACCGGAAATGTAAAAATCAGCTCTTATCTGCTTATGCCACATTTTCAAGTAAGTGAAGTCGCCATTATCTCAAGTGCACTTATCGGTGCACTCACTGGCTTTCTCTGGTATAACTCACATCCAGCAGAAGTTTTCATGGGAGACAGCGGTTCACTTACCATTGGAGCTTTTTTAGGATTTTTGGCAATTATCTCAAAGAGTGAAATCCTTTTACTTTTAATAGGTTCTATCTTTGTTATAGAGACACTCTCGGTTATCTTGCAGGTAGGAAGTTTCAAACTACGCAAAAAACGTGTCTTTTTAATGGCACCGATTCACCATCACTTTGAGATGAAAAACTGGGCTGAGAACAAAATTATTGTTCGTTTTTGGATTATTGCTGTTCTTTCAAATGTATTGGCACTTATTACGCTTAAAATTCGCTAATGAAAAGACTTGCCATACTTGCATCTTACAACGGCACTATTCTTGAGCCGATTTTAGAAGCTGTAAAGCATAAAAAACTTCCGCTGGAAGTTGCACTCATCATATCAAACAACACAAATGCAGCAGTACTTAAAAAAGCAAAAAAGTACAATATCGCTCACGCACTCATAAACACACAAATAACTAAAGACCCAGACAGTGCTCTTTTTGACATACTTAAAAAAGAGTCCATAGATATTGTTTTACTTGCCGGATATATGAAAAAGATTCCTGCATCTCTGACACAAAACTTTTTTATACTCAACTCTCATCCTGCACTTTTGCCAAGTTATGGAGGCAAAGGGATGTATGGAAGACATGTCCATGAAGCAGTCATAAATAACAGGGAAAAAGAGAGTGGTGTTACCCTTCATCGCGTTAATGAAGCCTATGATGAAGGAGCCATCATCTTGCAAAAGTCTTGTTTAGTGAGTGAAGATGAGACCGTAGAGAGTCTCGAAGCAAAAGTCAAACAACTAGAAAAAAAAGCTGTTATAGAAGCCTTGGAACTATGTTTGAAATAGCAGAAATCATTGGTATTATAGCCTTTGCAATAAGTGGTTTTTTTGTAGCAGTACGAAAAGAGCTTGACCTTCTTGGTATACTTATAGCTACTTTTTTAACAGCCCTTGGTGGTGGCATAATCAGAGATATCATAGCAGATAAGACGCCCTTTACTTTCACTCATAGCTATCCGGCTCTTATTGTTTTGATGCTACTCTTTTTACTTATACTTTTTAAGTTCCACAGACGCAACTCACTCGAGAACAAACCACTTTTTATTTTAAGTGATTCAATAGGTCTTGTATCCTTTAGTATCTCTGGTGCACTCATTGGTATAGAAGCCTCTTTTAATCTTACAGGCATTATCAGCAGTGCTTTTATAACAGCAGTCGGAGGAGGAATAGCACGTGATGTTATCATCAATGAGATACCTTTTGTTTTAAAGACCGGTTTTTACGGTACGGTCTCAATACTTATCGCCCTGACTCTCTTTGTACTTAATGAATATCATCTGATCTCTTTTATATCACTTGCTATTGTCTTCTTTATAGCACTTACTATTCGCCTTATTGCCTACTCTAAATCGTGGTCAATTCCACTCAAATAAGCACGCCTAAGTTTTCTTTCAGTACTAAGAAGATATAATTTCGACCTCCAAACAAGATGGCCTGTTAGCTCAGTCGGTAGAGCAAGTGACTGAAAATCACTGTGTCCTTGGTTCGATTCCGAGACAGGCCACCACTTCACAAAACAAAAAATCAAAAAAGTTCTTTCAATTAACGAAAATTACTCTATAATTATAAAGAGTACCACTATGTACTTTTAAGCATGGGGCTGACCTGGTTTCGACGGGATCTGGTGGCTCCTGGCTGCATGTCGGACTGAGCATCTCCGTTACACGGCTCACTTGCAAATAAATGCAAACAATACAAATTATCGCCCAGCTTTAGCAGTAGCTTAAGTTTTACCCCCTCTTAAAGAGGACGGGCTGCTTCACCTGCTGATTCTAAATAGGCAGGGTTCGAAGTATCACACTTCATTTAGATATATCTTGAGTCTGCCTCAGCTCAAGACGAACCTATGAGGCTTGGTCTTGTGTAGCTTTGCAGGTTGTGCGAAGCAAGACGAGATTTAACAACCTCTCTAAGCATGTAGACGCCAGGAGTAGCCAGGTTTCGGACTGCGGTTCGATTCCGCACAGCTCCACCA
>JAMORG010000064.1 GCA_027063745.1 Sulfurimonas sp. | reverse complement strand
AGAGCACTTTTACGCTCTCTCCCATAAAACCAACACCACAAAAGAGTACAAACTCAGACTCATCTGCTTTTGTCTTCATCGCAAGTTCAAGCGAGTCTCCTGTAATATCACCAATCTCAAAAACCTCATCACGCTGGTAGAAGTGTGCAACAACCGTTACACTCAACTTCTCTTTTAAATCTTCAATTTTTGCTTTTAATTCTTCATTTGTATATTTCAAGAGCTCATCCTGTTTTTAATAGTGGCGTAATTATATCAAAATATATTTAGCATAGAAAGTGTAGAATACCGTCATCAAAATAAATTAAGGTTTTTTATGGATTTTTTCTTTAACACAAACGTACAACTCTACATCGCTGCTTATCTTATAGGTGGTATCCCTTTTGGTCTTCTTTTGGCAAAATTCTTTGCAGGAGTAGATGTAAAATCAGCCGGCAGTAAAAGTATCGGTGCAACAAATGTTCTACGCGTTGTCAAAGAAAAAGATCCAGCACTTGCAAAAAAACTCGGTATTGCTACGCTTGCACTCGATGCACTCAAGGGTGTCGTTGCTCTGCTTATCGCTTCTGCTGTCGGTGCCGATGAGTCAGTTTTGTGGGCAGTAGCAGTTCTCGCAGTTCTTGGTCACTGCTTCTCACCTTATCTTGGTTTTGAAGGTGGCAAGGGAATTGCAACGGGAATGGGTGTAATGATGTTTATGCTCCCACTAGAGACGACTATTGCTCTTGTTGTATGGGGAGTAATGGCTAAAACTGTTCGTATCTCTTCGGTCTCGTCACTGACTGGTGTTTTGGCACTGCTTGTTTCAAGCTTTTTCATTCATCCGGATATGGCTCACGCACCGGTTGTTTTTATCGTCTTTATTCTCTTTTACAAACATATTCCAAATATCATCCGCGTTATCAAGGGTGAAGAAAAAAGAGTAATCTAAAGAGATGAAAATTTATATTGAGGATCTCACATTTACAACCATCATTGGCATTTTGGACTTTGAGCGAGAGATACCTCAAGATGTTATTATCAATGTTGAGATAGAGTATAGCTATGCAGAGAAAGATTTTATCAACTACGCTGATGTGGCAACACTCATTAAAAGCAGAGTTCAAGAAGCAAAATTTCTTCTTCTTGAAGATGCCCTGCTAGATTTGTCACAATTATTAAAAGAAAAATTCTCACTAATCAACAAGCTCTCTTTAAAAATCACCAAACCCTCTATATTGCCCGATTGCAGGGTATCTTTGGAGGATAATTTTTATTTTGAATCTTAATTAAAACTTCACTTTTTTTTAAAAAAAATTGAAAAAAACTTTAAAGTAACCTAAAAATATGCTACAATTCCGCCAAAATATTTAGACACTAGGAAATTATGAATGCGTATTCTGATTATAGAAGATGAAGTTACATTAAACAAAATGCTTGCTGAAGGGCTTAAAGAGTTTGGTTATCAAAGTGATGTTGTTGAAAACCTAAAAGATGGTGAATACTACCTTGATATCCGTAACTACGATTTAGTACTTATGGACTGGATGCTTCCAGATGGTAACTCTATTGATATCATTGGTGATATCAAAGCAAACACTCCAAAGACTGTTGTTGTTGTACTTTCTGCAAGAGATGACAATGAGAGTGAAATCGAAGCACTCCGTGCAGGTGCTGATGACTATATCAGAAAACCTTTTGATTTTGATGTACTTGTTGCTCGTATTGAAGCACGTCTGCGTTTTGGCGGAAGTAACATCATCGAAATCGAAGATCTTACTATCAACCCTGAAGAAGAAAAGATAACTTATAAAGAGACAGAGATCGAGCTTAAAGGAAAACCTTTTGAAGTGCTCACGCACCTCGCTCGTCACCGTGATCAAATTGTCTCTAAAGAGCAACTTCTTGATGCTATCTGGGAAGAACCAGAGCTTGTTACTCCAAATGTTATCGAAGTAGCAATCAACCAAATCAGACAAAAAATGGACAAACCATTAAACATTACAACTATCGAGACTGTACGTCGTCGTGGTTATCGCTTCTGTTTTCCTAAAGAAGTTTAATGTTATAATCCCTTAATAGACTTTATTAAGGGATTTTAATATGTTTTCTACTAAAAAAAGTATTAGAAAAAGCTTTCTGATACAGCTTGTATTCTCTTCTGCCATACTCATTTTTATCTTCTCATCAATGCTCTATTTTTATATTGAAAAATCCATTTATGATGAAAAAAGAGAAGAACTCTTACAATATGCAACAAACATCACAAGTGCAAAATCACTTATTGAAAACACAGATCCTGCTTCGCAAAATCTATTATCACTGAGTATAGAACTTATCTCTTTAAAAACAACCCCTTCTGAGAGTGAGCTATATGAATCAACTCGTCACAACAGAACCTATCTAACTCTGATACATCCACTTGATAAGCAAAACCACAGCTATCTTAAAATCACCAAAGATATAACACCGACAAAAAGACTGCTAAGCAAAATACTGCACTATATTTTCATCATCAATATAGCCGGCTTTTTGCTTGTTATTATCTATGCAACGATGCTCTCAAAAATGCTTGTAATCCCAATAAAAACACTCAATAAAAAGCTCTCAAATATGAATGAGCATCTAATAAAACCAATTGATATCAATGAACTACCTCAGGAATTTGAACCACTTGCACAAACTATCAACCACCTAATAGCAAGGATTCAAAACTTTGTAAAGTACCAAAAAGAGCTCTTTATAGGAACAGCCCATGAGCTCAAAACTCCTCTGGCAGTCATTAAACTGAAAAATCAAGTCACCCTCATTAAAAAACGCTCTGCAGAGGAGTATATAGAGGCACTCAAAACCACAAACAAAACAATTGATGAGATGAATGTCATTGTATCAAACATTTTGAATATAGGTCGTCAGGAGGGAGCACAACTTGACAAACCGGTAGAGGTTGATGTCATAGAAGTTCTCAAACAAAAAGCAGATGACTTTAAGCTTTTAGCAGAAAATGAAGGTAAAAAACTTGAGATGGACTTTCAGCCAAGTGCCTATATGGCGACACTTCAAGTAAGCCTGCTTAATCAGATTATACAAAACTTCTTACAAAATGCACTCAAATTCACGCCGAAAGAAAAATCAGTTCTTCTGCGTAGTAGAGTTGATGATTATGGACTCCTGATTGAAGTTATTGATGAGGGATGTGGGGTTGATGAGAGTGTTGACCTTTTTGCACCGTTTAAACGTCAAGGAAACAAAAGTGGTGTAGGTCTCGGGCTTTTTTTAGCTAAAAGTGCTGCAGATGCTCTTGGAGCAAGAATTAGTATCAAGAACAGAACAGACGGAGTTGACGGAACGGTTGCTTCATTACAACTCAATTCTCAACTATCTTGCGTAATTCCAAGGAATTAAAAGCGTTTCAAAAATAATAAAGCTTACTTTTGTTATAAATCGGTCACGTTAACTATAAAGAATATAATTATAAGGTTTTAAAATATGGCATTAATAATAAATGATGAGTGTATTGCATGTGATGCATGTCGTGAAGAGTGTCCTACTTTTGCGATAGAAGAAGGGGATCCTATCTACTACATCGATCCAGATCGTTGTACTGAATGTGTAGGTATCTATGATGAGCCTGCATGTATCTCTGTTTGTCCAGTTGACTGTATTGTTCCAGATAAAGATAATGTTGAAACAATTGCAGAGTTGCAATTTAAGTATAAACAACTCCAAGAAAACGAAGAGTTATAGTTGGCTAAGAGAGTTGCCGTCATAGACATTGGTTCTAACTCTGTTAGAATGGTTGTCTATGAGAAAACCTCCCGTTTTGCGTTTCACCTCCTCCACGAAGAAAAATCAAAAGTAAGAATTTCCCAAAATGCTTACAAGCATAATGGTTACCTCCAAGAAGAGCCAATGCAGCGAACTATGCTTGCACTGCATGACTTTTTAAAAATCTGCGACTCTTTTAAAGTACGAAAGATTTTATGTGTAGCAACATCTGCTTTACGTGATGCTCCAAATAAGCAAGAGTTTTTACAAGCAGTACGAAAAAAACTCAAACTCAATATAAAAATCATATCTGGAGAAAAAGAGGCATTTTATGGAGCGATATCCTGTGCCAATCTTCTGCCAAAACAGACAAATGCCTTAACGATAGATATAGGTGGAGGGTCAACAGAGCTAGCACAGATCAACGATAAAGAGATCAGCAATACCATATCTCTCAAGCTTGGAACAGTACGTCTAAAGGAGCTTTTCTTTGACCAAAATGATATAGATGGAGCTATTGCTTACATCGATAAAGAGTTAAACGCTTTAGAAGAAATTGACAATATTGAGACACTTATTGGAATTGGCGGTACTTTTAGAGCTATATCTTCGGCAATACTCAAAGAAGAAGAGTATCCACTCAATAAACTACATGCTTTTGAGTATAAGGCTAAGCGACTTCAAAAATATCTACATAAAATACTCGAAGCACAAACAAACAAAGAGCTCAAAGAGCTTTTTATCAAAAGTAACCGATATGATGTCATAAAGCCAGGTGCACTCATTTTACAAAGAATCTTAAAAAAGATAGATATCTCACATATCATTACAAGTGGTGTAGGTGTGCGTGAGGGAGTTTATCTCTCCGATCTACTCAGACATAGCAACAACCGCTTTCCTAGCAACTACAATACCTCTGTACGCTATATTTTAGATACACATGTAGATGACAAAGCATTTTCTAATAATCTTGCACATTTATGTAAAAAACTCTTTAATCTAACACACAAATATTTTGATATTAATACAGAGTATAAAGATGAACTCACTATCGCTGCAAAACTCTACCCTTCTGGCAGCAGTGTCCACTTCTACTCTCAAAATAAACACAGCTACTATATTATTCAGAGTGCTTTGGAGTATGGTTTTACACATAAAGAGATCACACTGATTGCTACTTTGGCAAAATATGCAAAGAAAAAACTTCCTGCGGATGAACATCTCAAACTTTATGAAAAACTTCTTCCAAAAGAGAAAAACGAAACACTTGCCTTAAGCTATATACTTTCTTTGGCTATTGCACTTTTAAGCCACAGGCCTCGTAATATTGACTTTAGCATAGAGTTAAAAAAAGAGACTTTGATTATAAGTTCAAAAGAAGAGTTATATCTTGCAAAAATTGCAGTAGAGAAGCTTGAGAGACCATCTAAAGATTTTAGAGTAAAATTCCTCTAAAATCTCTGTCCCATTGTAAACTCAAAGTTTGTTGTTTTATCACCCTCTTTTGCATCGAGTGCTTTTGAGAACATAAGCTGAATAGGCCCAACAGGCGAAAACCACTCAATTCCAGCACCATAACCTGCACGTGACACATTATTTACAAGAAGATTTTTTGTAATGTTATCAGAGATAATTCCCCAGTCCAAATAGGTTACCAGTCTCATTTTTGCTTTAGGGATCAATGGGAAACTCATCTCTATATTATTTGAAAATGTCTGCGTTCCACCAATACGTCTAATAGGTTTGCCTTCATAGGTATCAGTTCCTGTTTCATCTTTTATCATCGGAGAGAGTGAGTATGACTCATACCCTCTTACACTGCCGATACCACCCATATAGAACTTCTCTGCAAGTGGTACGTACCCATTATCTATAATGGCATAGTAACGAGCTTTATAGCGAAAAATCGCATCAAAACCGATGTACTCATCAAGTCCTATATATTTACTGAATGTTGTACGTGCCTTTAGAAAATCTGCATCACCACCAAGCCCTGATTTTTCAAAACTTTGTGCCAATACAAAACCTTCACGTGGTAAATAGTAATCATCTGTATTATCCCAACTAATGCTTATAGTCATAGCACTCTTATCATACTCTTCAAAATAGTATGTTCCTGCACCATACTGGGATGCATTAAAATCATCTGCAAATTCATAATCATTTCTTGAGTAGCTGTATCCTAAATAACCCGTAATATGACGAGAAAATCTATGACCGGTACCAATAGAGACACCATCGGTTATTGTTGTATAGTCATTGTAGTCATACTTAGAATGGTAAATCGAGAAATTACCACTAAAATCACTGTCATTGAGACGTGGGTTAGAGATATTAAATGAATAGCTTTGATTTGTCTGTGATTTTTCAGCTTTTACACCGACATTGATACCTGAACCCCAGATATTTCTATCATTTACACCGATACTCAAAAGAAGTCCACCGTAAGAACCGTATCCACCACCTAGTTGAATATTACCTGTCGGTGCCTCTTTTACTTTTACAATAAGATCCATC
>JAMORG010000063.1 GCA_027063745.1 Sulfurimonas sp. | reverse complement strand
ACTACTTTAAAACACATGTAGATGAGCTAAAAGCTGAATGTCCGGGAATAATTGATGTATAAAAATTTTATTTTATCTTGCTGTATAGTTTTTTTTAGTGCATGTTCGATGGTTCAAAAACCAGTAGTAGAGACTGTTGAGCCAAAGCCCTCTGAAAAGGTATTTGAGCAGGAAGATTTATATATTTTATTTGCTTTGGAGGCAGAGCATATACATGATTATAGTTCAGCAGAGAAACTCTTTAGTACATTATATGAGAAGTCACACAAAAGAGAGTATCTCTATCGTGCACTGCAAAATGAGCTGCGACTAAAAAAATATAAAAATGTCATCACTCGTGTAGATAGATATCTGCAAAATGGTCTTCAAGATGCAGAACTGATGCGATTCAAAGTTATAGCACTTACAAAACTCTCACGTTTAGATGAGGCTAAGGAACTGGCTTTAGAAGTTGCTGCTATGACACAAAAGCCTCATGATTATATTATGGTGAGCAATATCTATGCAGAGCAAAAAGAGTATGATCTTGCTTTAAAATATCTCGAAGGGGCTTATGTTAAAGAGTATAATGAAGAGATTTTAGATAAAATGGCCATTATACTTTATGTAAATCTCGGACGTAAAAAAGATGCAATAGCGCAGTTGGAATCGCATGCAAGAATTCATGGCTGTTCTGAGAGAATATGTATGCGTCTTGTCAGCTTTTACAGTGAAGAGAACAATATAGACGGACTGCTCTCTGTATATAAACGAATGTATGCAAAGTTTAAAACTGATGCTATTGCACAAAAGATCATTCAAATATATACATATAAACGAGAGTATTTTAAACTTATTGATTTTCTAGAAGAAAATAAGATAGATGATACACTTTTGTTGCAGGTATATGCAGGAGTTAAAGATTACAAAAAAGCAAGTAGTGTTGCCCTGAAGCTCTATGAAGAGAGTGGTGATATCAACTACCTGGGACAGAGTGCACTCTATAAGTATGAGGCTTTTGGAAAGAAGATTTCAAAAGAAGATTTACAAGATGTAATTCAAAATCTTCAAAAGGTGATTGAGAAGAAGCCAGATGAGACACTTTATCTTAATTACTTGGGGTATATACTCATAGACCATGAAATAGATGTTAAGAAAGGTATGGATTATGTGCAAAAAGCACTCAAAGTTGAGCCAAATTCTGCCTACTATCTTGACTCATTGGCATGGGGATACTATAAACTAGGCAACTGTAAACGTGCTGATGCAATAATGCAAAAGGTAGTTGCTCTTGGCGAAGGGGACCAGCCTGAGGTCAAAGAGCATATAGAGATGATAAAAAAATGTTTACAAAATTCAAAAAAAAGGTAAGTAAAACGAATGATACTTGATGATATTATCAAAAAGACAAAAGAAGATTTGAAAAAACGCGAAAAAGAGTTTTCTCTTGATTGGTTAGGACGTTCACTTGCGTATAATGCAAGACAACCACGTGATGTTTATCCGTATCTTCAAGCTACTGAGGAAGACCCTTACAGAATCATTGCAGAAGTAAAGAAAGCTTCACCATCTAAGGGTGTTATCCGTGAAGATTTTGACCCGCTTGCCATTGCACAAAGCTATGAGCGTGGCGGAGCCAGTGCCATTTCAGTTCTTACTGAGCCACACTTTTTTCAAGGTGACTTGGAGTATCTTGCAGGAATTAGACGCTATGTCGGTATTCCTCTTTTGAGAAAAGATTTTATAGTCTCAAAGTATCAGATACTCGAAGCCCTTGTCTATGGAGCTGATTTTATCTTACTGATTGCAGCAGCACTTTCAAAAAAAGAGCTCAAAGAACTGTTAAACTACACAAGACACCTTGGTATGGAAGCACTTGTAGAGGTTCATGACAAGGCTGACCTTGTAAAAGCCATTTACTCAGGAAGTGATATAATCGGAATCAACCATAGAAATCTGCAAACATTTGAGATGGATATGGAGCTGACATACAAGCTTATGCCTCTTATACCAAATGGTAAAATTATTGTTGCTGAGAGTGGTATCTATGAGCATGGTCAACTCGAAGATCTCTCAAAAGCCGGTGTAGATGCCTTCTTGGTTGGTGAGTCGCTTATGCGTCAAGAAGATGAAGAAGCAGCACTTAAAAAATTAAAATATGGAGAAGAAAATGCGTAAATATTTACTATTAGCAGCACTTGTTGCAACACTTTTTATGAGTGGGTGCACACAAGAGACACAAAACAAACTGGGACGTTCACTACAAAACTGGACAGGGACAAACGGAGTACTTGATATTTACATGGGTGGAAAAGTTGTACAGCGTTTTATTAAAATTGATAAACTCTCTACTGCTATAGCAACAGATGGTACAACACCAAGAAACTACCGTTACGGGTATGGATATCTTGATGCAAATCTAAACTATAAAGTTGATAAAGGAGAGAAAAAACTCTACTTTGAAATCAGTAACTTCTCAACACCATATGTCTTTTATGAGAACCCTGGAAGCAAGTAGTGGATGTTATAGAACTTTTTAAAAAGCTCGTATCAACTAAAAGTGAAACACCTGATGATGGAGGACTTTTAGACTTTATAGCAGAATATTTAGAAGACTTTACTGCTGTAAGAGTCGATAGAAATGGAGTGAAAAATCTCTTTATCTACAAAAAGTTTGGTGAGGGTGAACATCTCTGTTTTGCAGGGCATGTTGACGTTGTTCCAGCCGGTGAGGGCTGGGAGAGTGACCCATATACTGCGACAGAGAGAGATGGCTATATCTATGGTCGTGGTACACAGGATATGAAAAGTGGTGTGGCAGCTTTTGTTCAGGCTGTAAAAGAGGCAAAAGACTTTAACGGAACACTCTCACTGCTGCTTACTTCTGATGAAGAGGGTGAAGCAACTGACGGTACGGTAATAGTGCTGGAGTATCTGCGTGAGCATGGAATGCTTCCTGATGCCTGTGTTGTAGCCGAGCCGACATGTGAAGATGTTTTTGGTGATGCCATAAAAGTAGGGCGTCGAGGTTCTATCAACGGTTACTTAAAAGTAAAAGGCAAACAAGGGCATGCAGCTTATCCTGAAAAGGCGATAAATCCAATTCATCTGATGGCCAAGCCACTCTCAAAGATGGCCGGAGTTGATCTCGATGATGGTGATGAGTTCTTTGCTCCTTCAAAGTTTGTTGTAACAGACATTCGTTCTGGTATGCAGGTGACAAATGTAACACCAAATGAGCTTAATATGATGTTTAATGTGCGTAATAATACAAAAACAGACCAAGAGAGCATCAAAGCTTTTATTGCAAAGCATCTTGAAGGTATAGAGTATGAACTGCGCCTCACGCAGGGTTCATACCCTTTTCAAACAGATACGGATACAAAGCTTGTAAAGAAGATTGACGAGGCTATTGAAAAAGTAACGAACATCAGGCCCAAACATTCAACCGCAGGTGGTACAAGCGATGCACGTTTTATTGCACCTATGGGTGTTGATGTAATAGAATTCGGTGTAAAAAATGACACTATCCACTCTGTAAATGAGAGAACAACAAAACAAGAGGTTGAATCTCTCTATAGAGTCTTTGCAACCCTTATTGAGAACTGGGAGTCTTTATGAAAAAAATAGTTATGATGTTATTACTTACACTGAGTGCCATGGCTACTGAACTTCACTGGTATGATGACTACAACGAAGCTTTGAACGCAGCAAAAAAAGAGCATAAACCTGTTTATATTTTTATATCTTCATCACAATGTGGATGGTGTCATAAGTTTGAAAAAACAACATTACAAAATGAAGAGGTAAAGAGCCGTCTGGCAAAAGAGTTTATTACACTGCATCTAATACGAGACTTTGATACTATCCCACAAAAATTCAAAGTCTCTCCCGTTCCAAGACATTACTTTGTAGATGAAAATGGTACTATTATCTATCATGCCCTCGGATACAGAAAGGTGGAGTGTTTTAACTCTTTTATGGACAATACATTTAGCAGATTAAAAGACTCAAAATTCAAAAAAAAGGAAAAATAATGAAACTAGTACAAACAAAAGATGCCCCTTCGGCAATAGGACCATATTCACAAGCTGTATGTGTTGACAAAATGGTATATACTTCAGGGCAGATAGCTCTTTTACCTGATGGAAGTGATGAATTATTGGCTAAAGATGTTACAACACAGACACAACAGGTACTTAAAAATCTTGAAAATGTATTGTTGGCCTCTGGAAGTTCTTTGCAAAATGTAGTAAAAACTACTATTTTTCTCGCTGATATGAGTGATTTCGTAACAGTTAATGAAGTTTATGAAAAAGCTTTTGGCTCTCACAAACCGGCTAGATCTACAGTTGCAGTCAAAACTCTACCAAAAAATGCACTTGTTGAAATTGATGCTGTAGCACTGATTTCTTAGTATCTTAATAGCCTACACCCTCATTATATACGATGGTTATAACAAGTATAATTAAATATTATGCTTGTTATAACTGAATATTCATTCGTAAAAATCTTTTATAAAATATTTTAATATAACAAATATTTATTAGCTAAATTACTTAATTTTATGTTTATTATTTGCATTATATAGTTTCATGTACAATTAAAATTTACAAAAGGATATATTTATGAATACTTACAAAAAAGTAGCTTTGGCAACAATTATTGGTTTAGGTCTTATGGCAACTACTGCAAATGCAGATGCAGCTAAAGGTAAAAGAATCTATCAAAAGAAATTAAAGTCTGTTTGTGGTTACACAGGTGCAGTTTTTGCAGCAAAACATACTCAAGATGAGTGGGCAGAAGCAAAAGAAAACGGAGAGCTTGGAAAAGCAATGGAAGAAGTTTGTCCTGCTGGAAAAGATTTCTTTGAAAGTTCAAAATTCAAGAAAAAATTCTCTACACATCTTTATGACTTCGTTCATGACTTCGCAAGTGACAGTGGTAACATTCCAAACTGCTAGTTTCACTTTTTCAAATGCCTCTTGAGGCATTTGACTTCACCAAATAGATCACATAATAAATTAAGGACACAGTATGAATAAAATAATGCTCTCGTTAGCTGTTATCAGTGGGTTATCTCTAAGTGCTTTTTCTGATGAAATATCAGATATGAAAGTGCAGATAGATAATTTAACTAAAAAAATTGAAAAATTAGAAAAAAAACAAAAACGTACACAAAAAACACTAAACAAAGTAAGAACGCATGACGCATATGACAATATCAAGTTTGGTTTAGATTTTAGAAATGCTGTTGATGTTTTAGATTATAAAAATAATAAAACAGGTGAAACTGCTAAAAATGATTCTCTTTTATCTAGCAGACTCTATCTAACAATGAAATCTTCTCCAATGGATGGATTGACATTTAGCGGAAAACTTGCAATCTATTCTCTTTGGGGAGCACATTTATATCATGATGAAGATGGTGCATTTAAAAGCTGGGCTGGTTCTTCAAAGGCTAGTGATACGGTAATGCGCGTTAAAGAGGCATATTTTGTCTATACAACAGCTATTGGTGAGCAGCCTATTAGTATGAGTATTGGTCGTCGTCCATCTACAAATGGTTTCTTGGCAAATTACAGAGAAAATGAAAAAGATGCAGGCTCTCCTCTTGCACATATTACAAATATGGAAGTAGATGCTGCAATGGTTAAACTTGACTGGAGCCGTTTCTTGCTAGAAGGTTCATATACAAAATTTGTTTACGGGCGTGCACATGCTGGTGCAATAGATAATGTTTATGGAGCTGATAAAGATTATCCTACGCCATATGCAAATGATGAAACTCATGATGATATAGTTGACTTTGCAATACTTTTAGGTGATGCATATAACAATGGTCAACATCAAGTAATGTATGAGTGGGCACATATTTTTAATACAAAAGGTAAAAAAGTTGGTCCAACTACATCAACAAATAAAGCTTTAGCTGCTGGTACGGCTGATCTGTATGCACTTTCATACAAAATGGATGGTGTGGGTGATGAGATCAGCGACTTTTTAGACGATACAGTTCTTTTTGCATCTGTTGCTGGAACTTATTATAATGCAAAAGACGGATACACTTTACTGGGTTCTAAAGATGGTGGTTCAAAACATGGTTATTCATACTGGGTAGGTGCACTTATTCCGGATATGATTACAGAAGATGGTAAGTTTGGTTTTGAGTTTAACCATGGTTCACAGTACTGGACACCGATGACATGGGCAGAAGATACTGCTATTGGTTCAAAAATTGCAGTTCGTGGTGATGCGTATGAGGCATACTGGAACTTTAACCTTTTTGGTATCAAGTATCTTCCAGGGCAGATCAGATATACATATGTTCAGCATGACTACACACCAAGTAACCACTGTATGGGTTGGGTAGCTCCAGAGAAAGTTGATATTACATCTCAAGATATCAGAGCATTTGTAAGTTACCGCTATTAAAAAAGAAAAAAGGGAAAATTATGTCAGAAAAAAAAGTTGATTTTATGGATGAAGTTGTAAGTAAAGAGGGAATGAGTCGTCGTGATGCCCTGAAATTTATGGGTATCTCGCCGATTGCGGCAGGTGTGCTTGCAAGTGCAGGAAGTT
>JAMORG010000062.1 GCA_027063745.1 Sulfurimonas sp. | reverse complement strand
GGATTGTGTCCATTCTTCCACCCATACCTATGTACTTATGATGGTAGCGTTTTGATTGTCCGTGGACTCTGAGACTTTTTATCTTCTCTGCGAGTGCATCATCATTTGTAAAAACAGCACCACCATCTCCAAAACAACCAAGTGGTTTGGCAGGAAAAAAACTAGTAGTTGATATATCTCCTAAGTTTGAGTCAGTTTTACCTTTATAAGTACTTCCAAAACTTTGAGCACCATCTATAATCACTTTTAGATTATGTTTATCTGCTATGTTTTGAATAGCATCTATATCCGCCGGTTGCCCGTATAAGCTTACTGGAATGATGGCTTTTGTTTTAGGAGTGATTTTTTCTTCTATTTTTGCTGGGTCTATGTTATAAGTCTTTTCATCTATATCTACAAACACTGGCTTTGCCCCCAAAAAGGCGATGGTCTCAGCAGTAGCGATAAAAGTAAAAGGGGTAGTGATTATCTCATCACCCGGTTTGATATCAAGTGCCATCATAGCAAGCAGAAGTGCATCTGTTCCACTACTACATGTTATAGCATGCTTGGCACCTGTAAACTCTTGCAAGTTCTTTTCTAGCTCACGCACCTCTTCACCCATAATGTAGTTTGATTTATCAAGTACTGCATGAATAGCGTTGTCTATCTCATCTTTATAGAGTTGGTACTGGTGTTGTAAATTTGCGAAATCTATTTTCATTTTTTATCTACCTTCAGCTCTTCACCTACAATCTCATAAGTTGCGTACTCATCTTCTGCTTTGTTGTTTACAAACACTAAAGTATTACCACTTATTCCTACCCAGCCTATACGCTTTGCAGGTACACCGACCATAAGCGCGTGAGGCTCTACATCTCTATTTATTACCGCACCACTTCCTATGAGGGCATACTCCCCCACTGTTACACCACATACTATTGTAGCATTAGCACCTATAGAACAACCACGCTTAAGCAGTGTCTTTTTAAACTCCTCTTTACGCTGAATAAAGGCTCTTGGGTTAATTACATTGGTAAAGACCATAGAAGGTCCTAGAAAAACATCATCTTCTACTTCTACCCCTTCATAGATAGAGACATTGTTCTGTACCTTTACACCATTACCGATACTTACTTTTGGACCTACTACACAGTTTTGCCCAAAAGAGCAGTTTGAGCCTATCTTTGTCTGAGACAAGATATGAGAGAAGTGCCAAATCTTTGTATCGTCTCCAATTACTACATTATCATCAATGTATGAAGATTCATGTGCGAAATAAGCTGCCATCTACTTTACTACCTTTTTACAAAAAGGATGATAATCACCCTCTAATCCTACTGCAGGAAGATTTCTGATAGTAGAAACTGTACGAATAGAACCATACGCTTCATCCAGTCCAAATCCACCACCACTTAAGATATGCTCATAGCTTTTTGTATGCAGATCCGTAAAACCACCACTAAACTCTATTTCATCACCATCTACAGTTATAGAACGATATGTTCGCATACCACTTGCTTTTATATCTTCTGGAATGTAGTCATAGTTCACTGAGAGAAACCATCTTACAGTTGCATTTTTGAGTTTGAAGTAGCCGGCATTTGTATCTGGTGTTTTTACATGGACTATGTTTTCTTCAACATCACCAAATATCCAACAAAGCATATCATAGAAGTGTACACCGATATTTGATGCGATTCCACCTGATTTTTCTTCTTTACCTTTCCAAGACTCAAAGTACCATTTTCCACGACTTGTAAGGTAAGTAAGGTCAATATCGTACATCTTATCTGGATTCTTTGCCAACTCTTTACTTACTCTCTCTTTTAAATCTATAATAGACTGATGCAGTCTTAGCTGTAAAATATTATAAACTTTCTTACCTGTCTCTTTCTCAACTATTTTTAGCTCATCAATATCTTCAGGGTTTAGTACAAGAGGCTTTTCACAGATGGCATCTGCTCCAGCTTGGAGTGCCAAACGAATGTGACTTTTGTGAAGATAGTTTGGAGAAGCGATACTAATGTAGTCTATAGTGTTGTTACGCTTATACTGTGTGAGAAAATCCTCAAATCGCTCCGCTTCTGTAAAAAAGTCAGCTTGAGGAAAGTTGCTGTCCATTATGCCTATACCATCATAGGGATCATAAGCTACAACAAGGTTGTTTCCTGTCTCTTTGATAGCTTTCATATGTCTTGGTGCGATGTATCCAGCCGCTCCAATTAATGCAAAATTCTTACTCATTACTACAGTCTCCATGTCGGTTTTTCTACAACACCTTTTACATCAATGATAATAGGTGATTCACTGCAGAGTGATTCATACTCTGCCTTACTCATCTCTTTAAATTTGTCATGACCAACTGCTACAATAACAGCGTCATATTTATGACTACCTAGTGGCAACTCGTCTATAAAAGGCAGATCTTTACTCTCTCTATCACTCTTATCCACCCAGTAGTCATATACCTCTACATTACACTCATATTCTTTGAGTTCAGAGATGATGTCAACGACTTTTGTATTTCTCATATCTGGACAGTTTTCTTTAAATGTCACACCCATTACAAGGACATTTGCACCTTTAAGTTTTTTATCTGCTTTTATCATATATTTTATAGCTTTATCTGCTATCAATTTACTAACACCATTGTTAATCTGTCTCGCACCTAAAATAAGATTAGGTGTGTAACCAAGAGCTTGTGCTTTATGCGTGAGGTAGTACGGATCAACTCCTATGCAGTGCCCACCTACAAGACCTGGAGAGAGTTTGATAAAGTTCCACTTGGTAGCCGCAGCTTCTAGTACTGCGTTTGTATCGATTCCCATCACATCAAAGATCATTGCAAGTTCGTTCATAAGTGCAATATTCACATCTCTTTGTGTATTTTCAATAACTTTTGCAGCCTCTGCAACTTTAATAGTCGGGGCTAAGTGTGTACCTGCAGTAATAATGCTTTTATAGAGTTCATCCACCTCTTTGGCAACCTCTGGAGTTGAGCCTGCTGTAATCTTTAAAATCTTGGTAACGGTATGTTCTTTATCACCTGGGTTAATGCGTTCTGGAGAGTAACCACAGAAGAAATCTTCATTAAATTTAAGTCCGCTTCTCTTTTCAAGTTCGGGCACACATACCTCTTCTGTTACACCTGGATAAACAGTTGACTCATAGATGACTATATCACCTTTTTTTAAAACTGTGCCTACTGCTTGTGAAGATTTTATTAGTGGAGTAAGATCTGGTTTATTTTCATTATCAATTGGAGTTGGAACGGTTATGATATATGTATTACACGTTTTTGTATCTTCTATCTCATTAGTAAATTTCATACCTTTCTCAATAGCTTCATTTAGCTGTGCTTGAGTAAGTTCTAAAGTTCTATCAAAACCACTTTGCAGTTCATCTATTCGTGCTTGATTTATATCTAAACCAATAACTTCATATTGATTGATAAAAGCATGCGCTAAAGGTAATCCAACATATCCCAAGCCAATAATAGCAATCTTTTTCTTACTCTTCATAACATCTCCACAGAAGTATTTTATCTATTATGCTCTCTTTTGACTTTAAACCGAGTAAAAATCTTTATCTCAAGTTCTGTTTTCATTTGTTGTTTTCTTTTTAAATCTCTATTTAAATTTAATAACTGCTT
Source organism: Sulfurimonas sp. (assembly GCA_027063745.1). Lineage (GTDB taxonomy): Bacteria > Campylobacterota > Campylobacteria > Campylobacterales > Sulfurimonadaceae > Sulfurimonas. Next base: position 2,955 of record JAMORG010000062.1, on the reverse strand, counting down.
TAAAACTTTAATTCTTACAAGATCCATATCTTTACTAAAACCCAACTGTTCATCATGCCCTGCATATTTATTGATTAATTTTTGGGGAATCAGCCCAACCTTTTCTTCACTTGAAACCCTAAGCCACATATCATAATCTTCACAAACTCTAAGCTCTTCATCAAAAAGTCCAAACTTTTCAAAAAGTTTTTTATGCATCATAACAGAAGATGGAGCAATATTACAGTAGGAGAGATTCTCTAAAAAAGCATCTTTGCCTATTTTTCTATATTTCTTAGGAATTTTCACCTTTTGACCATTACGGATCCATACTTCATCGGTATAACTCATCAAAGTATCAGGGTTATTTTTATGAAATGCCACCTGTTTTTCAAGCTTCTCTTTATGCCACTCGTCATCAGAGTCCAAGAATGCTATCCACTCATTTTTGGCTCTTTGTATGCCAACATTACGCGCAGCAGAGACTCCTTGGTTTTCTTGATAGATGTAAATAATCTCGGGAAAATCTTTTTTGATATCTTTAGTATTGTCCCTTGAACCGTCATCTACGACTATAATCTCATCAATGGGATATGTTTGAGCTAAAAGGGAGTTAATAGCTCTTTTTAGAAGTGTATAACGGTTGTATGTTGGGATGACTACAGAGACATCCAATTACCAAACCTTTATCTCATTATAAACGCTATCTCTCTCTACAGGAATGAAGCCGCTGTTTTTTATAAGTGCCGTAAACTCATTGACATCAACACCGTTTGCACTTTTTGCTCCTGCAGCAGAGTTGATAGACTCTTTTTGAATCGTCCCATCAAGGTCATTTGCCCCAAACTCTTGAGCGACAAGTGCAAGGTTTACAGTAGAAGTCACCCAGTACGCCTTGAGATTTGGAACATTATCAAGTATAAGTCTTGCGATTGCATAGGTCTTTAAGATCTCATTTGCAGTGATTGGTTTCTCAATTTTCAGGTAATTGTTCTCTGTCTGATAAACAAGAGGAATAAAACAATTAAATCCGCCAGTTTTATCTTGCAGTTCACGTATGCGAAGCATATGATCTATTCGGTTTTCACGTGACTCTACATGTCCAAAGAGCATTGTAACATTACTCTTTTTACCACGTTCATGCCATTTTCTGTGAATCTCAAACCACTGATCTGATGTCACTTTTCCTTTACAGATATAGTCACGCACCTTCTCATCAAATATCTCAGCTCCACCACCCGGCATAGAGTCTACTCCGTTTTCTACCATCAAGTCAAGCACTGCATCGTAGCTCAGCCCATGATGGCGTGAGAGAAAGTCCACCTCTGCAGCTGTAAGTGCTTTTACATGAAGCTGTGGATATTTCTCTTTTATCTTTTTAAAAATTCCCAAGTACCAATCAAGTGTCACATTTGGATTGTGTGCAGAAACAATATGAACCTCTTTGGCATCATTTGCCACAATATCATCAACGATTTTTAAGATCTCTTCATGGCTCATAGTGTACTGGTTAGGGTTTTTACGTGTTGCAGAGTAGGCACAAAACTTACAGACATCTGCACAGACATTGGTAGGATTGATATGACGATTGATGTTGAAGTAGGTTTTTTTGCCATGAAGTTCCTGACGCTTTTTATCTGCCAGCTCACCCAACTCAAAAAAGTCCATATCATAGAGTGCTACGCCATCTTCTAAACCAAGTCGCTCTTTTGCTTCAATCTTTTGTGCTACATTCATTTACTATGCCTAAATTTTTTTGCAAATTATAGCCAAAAGAGATTAATTTTTTCTCTTTTAGAGCCCAGGTGCTTTCCACATACTCTGCGTGAGCCCCATATCTACAAGCTCGAGTTGCTTTTCATAAACCTTTTGCCACTTCTCTTTTAAAGTATCATATATTTTTTTATTTTCACTCTTTGGCTTATATGTTCGCTCCCATACAACAAGTTCTTTTGCTGCATCTTCAAGATTTTTATATACCCCTGCTCCTACACCTGCAGCCATTGCCGCACCCAAAGCTGTTGCTTCTGTAACTTGAGGAATTTTTACTTCACACCCTGTTACATCAGAGAGTATCTGTGACCAGAGTTCTCCTTTGCTAGCCCCTCCTGCAAAGACGATCTTTTCTATCTTTATGCCTGAAAAAGCCTCTATTTTCTCAAGGTTTATGCTTGAAACTATGGCGGCATTCTCTTCTAATGCTCGAAACATGGAGATAGTATTGTATTTCTCAGCATTAAGACCAAGATTTAAAAAAGATGGAGCTGCATGGTACCACTTACCATACTTCATAGAGTCTGAAAATATTGGCAATATTCCATAAGAGCCCACCGGAACATTTTTCGCTTTCTCTTCTAAAACCTCATAAACATCACAGCCTCTTTTTTGAGCCTCTAACTTTTCTAAAACACAAAAAGCATCCCGAAACCAACGCATCACGAGTCCACTAAAAAAGCTGATGCCCTCAGCTTGTGAGAGCCCTTGTATCACATGAGGATTAACTCGTATGCCCATATCTTTTGGAGGGGCAACATCACTTTTTATGTTTACCACTTGCTGCCAAAAGCTCCCACCAAGAACTGCTACATCTCCCTCACGCACGACACCAAGTCCGGCACTTCCGAGCTGCACATCACCACCACCCATTACAACCTGCGTGAGCGGTGATAGCCCCGTTGCGTGAGCAGCCTCTTTGCTGAGGGAGCCTAAAACACTTCCAGTCTCTAAAACCTCAGGGAAAATATCATCTTTTAGACCAACACGAGCAGCCATCTCACTCTCCCACTTGCGTGAGCCAAGAGAGAAGATGCCCGTCGTTCCTGCATTGCTTGGATCTACTGCTATTTTATCACTGAGCTTTGCGAGTATCCAGTCTCCTATCATAGAGACTCTAGCTACTTTGTCATAGATTACTGGACGGTTGTTTTTAAGCCATAAAAGACGAGGCAGTGCACCAAGAGCGAATGTCTGCCCGCT
>JAMORG010000061.1 GCA_027063745.1 Sulfurimonas sp. | reverse complement strand
ATAAAAAAAAGGTGAATATACCGGAGTTTGCACTATCACCCCCTCACCCTCTTGAGTAAAGGCTTCAATAGCCACAGCCATTGAGGCAACTACAGAGTGTGAATAGAAGATATCATCAAGTGCAAACGCTACTCCATGCTGCCTCTGCATCCACGCAATTTGCGCTTCAAATGCAGATGCAGACACCTCCTCATAACCTATAATGGGATGCTCTAAGCGTTTTCTTACAGCTTCAAGTACAAAGGAAGGTGTCTCTATGTCCATGTCGGCAACCCACGCAGGTAGCAGATCTTCCGTACCAAAGAGCTCTTTTCTTAAAGTATATTTTTCTGCGTTTGTCTGCTCACGCGAGGCAGCTTTATTAAAAGTGTACATACGGTTACTTTTTCTTTATTACCAAATATATTAAAGCGACTATCGTAAATAGAAGCAGTACCAAAGGAATGAATTCATTAAACTTTACAAGATTTTCCTGCTCACCAAAAAATAAGAACAAAATTTCATCCACATTTTTTATAGAGCTTTCATCAAGCAATGAAAGATAGTCATTCCAAACACTAATCAAAGCAGCTATCTGTAAAAAAGAGATAGCAAATAAAATTTTATTTTGTTTTCGTTGAACGATTGCCATTTTATTTGAAAAAAGACGTTCTAAATAATCTTTAAAAATAAGAATATAGTCTTTTAATGTCTGGAGGTTTATTAAAATATTCCACTTAGATTCTATCTTTTTGTAAATAAGAGTATTATCAATTTCAATAGCACTTGAAAATCTTTCATTATGTATATTTAGCAACTGTACTTTATTAATGACTTCATATATAATATCTGATACCTTTTCTAGTTTTTTATTTTTTCTCTCTATCACTTGAATATTTAAACTATCAAGCATTGCGTTGAAAAAGTCTATAATAAACCACATATACTGCATATGAAACTGTACTGGAACATATCGCTGCTTCTCTTTCTCTCTTGCTAGCAGTATAGTATGAAAACGTCCATAAAACATATAGCTTACATATTCATTTTCATAAACAGGTTCACTGTGAACCTCTAAGCGTTCTGCGCTTTCATTACAGCATTTCCATTGTTCTTTACGACTCTCAAACTCTTTATCATAAATAATAGCTGTAATATTACCAGTGTTGTTTTTAATCCTTATATAGTTATTCTCAAGTTTATAGTTTAATACATTATTAGAAAATGCAACTATTAACTCTGTAGATTTTCTTCGAACATTATCTACCCATACTGCCAACTTGTCTTCATCATTCTCTTTAACCAATAAGCTTCTAATATATGTATATAAGTTTTCTTCTTGACATTTCAATATCAAGTCTACTTTTTCTTTTGGTATCTTAAAGTGTATCTCAAAGGAGAGAAAGAAAAAAAGCATTTTCAAGTCAAATAACAACTCATACCTACTTTCTTGAGCTATAAAAAACTTTGAAAGTTCTATCTGTATGTTGCCGCCAAAAGGATGCAAATCTTTTCTCAAGAGTTCACTCGATAGCTTTTCTTTCTCTTTTAAAGAAAAAAAGTTTGCATATACTCTGTTTTTTGAACTAAATTCCTGCAACCATAAAGAGTTAAAATCAGTGTGAGTGTACTCTTTTATTTTTTCCAGATTATAATCTGTAATCAGCAACTCTTGATAGATATGTTCATCTATTTCTATAGGCTGTATACAATAAAAAGTGATATCAATCATTTCGTTTTAAAAAACCTTTACTTTTCAAAGAGAGATACTCATTACTTAATTCCTCTTGTGTATAATCCAAAGTAAGTTCTTCACCTTTTTTTATATTTTTCAATGAAACCAGCCGTAAAGGAAACTCCCTAATGACGGTATTTGGAGTGAAAGAGTGATTGATATAACTATATTTTGTACGGTAGGGACGCACAAGGTACGTATCAATATTTAATTTATTACACTCCATAAAGAAATAGTTTTTAAAAGCACCAACTTTATTGGAAAGTTTTTCAACTAAATTTTCATATGTTTTAGCACTCATCACTTGTCCATCTAAAATACACAGTATAGTATTTGTTTGAATTATTTGAGTCGCGAATAAACCAAAACCATCTATTGTACTCTTTTTAATCTCTGTATTTTGAATTGTATCGAGTGTATATTCTCTTACAAAATATAAATCTCTCGTAATATCTTTCATACATACCTCTCTCTTTTGCTATAATCATTATATGCAAACTTTTCATAGTCAATTATTAAATAAATTTTCAAAACTCACACACACCTTTACAACTATAAACGACGGTAACCTCGCTTTCCATGTCGATGATGATGAAACAAATGTCATTAAAAACCACAAAAAACTCGCACAAAAACTGGGCTATAACATAGAAACACTCGTTCATATGAAACAGATTCACTCAGATATCGTCAAAGTAGTGAGTGATGAAGACAACTTCAAAAACCTACCCACCTGCGATGCCATCATTACAGATAAAAAAAATATACCCCTTATGGTGATGGTCGCTGACTGCTCACCGATTCTCTTTTATGACCCAAAAAAAGAGGTCATCGCTGTGGCTCATGCAGGACGTGCTGGAGCATTTGCACATATCATTCAAAATGTTATCGATACATTTACACAAGAGTTCCATTCAGAGGTGCACGATATTGTTGTTAGTGTTGGTCCTGCAATCTGTGCAGAGTGCTATGAGGTAGGAGAAGAGATCTACCAAGAGGCAAAAAAACGTAAAATGGAGTATGCTCTTACTCAAACAGAAGAAAAATATCATCTCAATATTAGAGCCATTCTTCAAAAACAGCTGCGTGAGGCTGGAGTAAAAGAGAGAAACTTTGAGATATCTGCTCACTGCACTAAATGTCACAGTGACTTCTTTTCCTACCGCGAAGATAAAAAGTGCGGTAGATTTGCAGGAGTGCTAATGCTACGCTAAAATAGCCCCTTTATCTTTTGTGCAAGTTGCTCTGGAAGCAGTCCCAGTGACTCTTCTACGAGTTTTGTATTGCCATGAGTAATGAAGTAGTCATCATATTCAAAACTAACTACTTCTACATCCTTGATATTTTCCTCTGATAAAAACTCCAAGATAGCAGAAGCCACACCACCCATTTTAGAAGTATCAGAAAAAACGAACCATTTTTTATGCTCTTTTGCCATACGACGAAGCATATCACCATCAAGTGGTTTTACAAAACGCAGATCCAAAAGCGATACTTTTTCATCTAAGAGTTTTGCCGTTTGAGCCGCGCGCCCTACTCCATTACCATAACCAATAAGCAAAATCTCTCCATCACAACTCTCTAAAAGCTGAGATTTTCCAAGTTCAAACGCTTGTGACTCTGGCAAATCAGAAGTATCAATAAAAGCACCCCTTGGATAGCGTAATGAACATGGATGCTCATATGTATGAGCAAAACCCATTGCCTGATGAAAACTCTTCTCATCACGAGGTGCAAAGAGTGTCATATTTGGAATCGCACGCAGATATGAGACATCAAAGACACCCTGATGTGTCTCTCCGTCTTCACCGACAATACCCGCACGATCAAGTGCAAAAACGACAGGAAGGTCCATCAGACAAGTGTCATGAATCACCTGATCATAGGCACGTTGCATAAATGTCGAGTAGATCGTACAAAAAGGTTTAAATCCCTCACGTGCCAATGCTGCCATGGAAGTTACTGCATGCTGCTCGGCAATTGCTACATCCCAAAAACGATCTGGATACTTCTCTAAAAGGGGGCTAAGTCCTGTTCCACTAGGCATTGCAGCTGTTGCGCCAACAACTTTTTCATCTTTCTTAGCTAATTCCAAAAGAATCTCAGAGTAAATCTGTGTAGCACTCTTAGCTGAGCTTTTTTTCGCAGCACTTCCACTACTAAGATCAAATGGTCCAACACCGTGCCACTTTTCCTCTTTACCCTCAGCTATCTCATAACCTTTACCTTTAATGGTCTGTGTATGGATGATAACTGGTTTTTGCAGCTTTTTTGCTGTCTCAAAGATATCTATGAGTTGCTCTAGATTATGTCCATCGACAGGACCTATATAGTCTATTCCCATCTCTTCAAACAAAATTCCAGGAGTAACAAGTTTAAGAGACTCTTCCATTCTTTTGGCAATATAACGGGCACTCTCACCAAAATTATCTACAAAATTCTCAGTTGTCTTTTTAAAACGTTGATAAAATGGTGAAGCCATAGCAGATGAGAGCATACGACTAACAGCCCCGATAGGTTTTGCAATACTCATCTCATTATCATTTAAGATAATAACCATAGGGTACTTTCTATCTCCTAGCTCATTAAGCGCTTCATAGACCATTCCAGCCGTCATTGAACCATCACCAATCATCACAACCGGTATGCGCTCATCTTGCTCACCTTTGAGCGCTATTGCTTTAGCAGCACCAACACCCAAAGAGATAGAAGTAGAACTGTGCCCTGCTACAAAATAGTCATCTTCACTTTCACTTGGTTTTGTATAGCCACATATTCCACCAAACTGTCGTAATGTGTCAAACTCATCCCAACGCCCGGTTAAAAGCTTATGTGCATAGGCTTGATGACTCACATCGAAAATAAAAGGATCTTTTTTAGAGTCAAATACCTTATGCATCGCAACGATCAACTCTGTTGCACCCAGTGTAGAGCTTAAATGCCCACCATTTTTACTAACAACACTTAAAATTCTCTCTCGTATATCAGCACACAGAGCTTCTAACTCTGAGATGCTCATATTTTTAACATCAATTTTATTCACTTAAAGCTACTTTCTTTACACTTTCAAATCGTTTTTGTATTTCAGCATCAATGTTTCCGACATCACTCATAACAATGACGCCACCTTCACTTACAGCTCTGTCTGCTAAGACCGTTACATTATTTAGTTGTCCTAAATGCTCATTTATATAAGTATGGTCCTTAGGATTGACTTTTATAGTCACTTTAGAAGCTCCCTGTAAATCTTTTATAAGCTCCTCAGAAAGCACTTTTGCTATCTCGGCAGAACGCTCGCTCACTTCTACTTTGATAACTTCTTGGGCAACATCAAGTGCCGCTGAAACCAGCTCACCCTTCACATCTTCCAGCCCTTTTTCAAATTCTGCAGCACTCTCTTGGAGTTTCTCTATCGAACTGACACACAACTCAAGCTTTTGATTGAGATTTTTATCTATCTCTTCCATAGCCTGTGCATGGCCGGCTTTTAATCCTTCGGCAAAAGCCTCTTCTTTGGCTTTTTTAAGTTCTTGTTCAAACTCTTCTTCTTTTTGTTCGAGCTTCATTTGAAGTTTGATAAAATTTGAACTCATCTCATCTGTTTTTTTCATTAAAGACTCGATGAGTGCATCTTTTGAAGAAGTGCTCAGTGCACTGGCATCCACATCACTTTTACGTCTTTGCGGATTATTTTCCTGCGTAAAAGATGTACTCTGATGCTCTGATGAACTACTCTCTTTATTTTTAACAGAGAGTACTTTAAAGTTGTATTTATCTACATGATGTTTTTCTAAATATTCATTGGTAATAACTGTTGCCATGCTATCTACTCTATCATCTCATCAGTTGAACCCAACTGGATAGTTCCAGCCTCAGCCAGTTGGTTAACCACTTCAACAATTTTTCTTTGCGCTGCTTCAACATCTTTCATTTTCACAGCACCAAGGAACTGCATCTCTTCTTCAAATGCTTCACGTGCTCTTTCACTCATAGCAGAGAAGAACTTCTCTTTAAGCTCTTCTGGAGCGGATTTGAGGGCAAGCATCAAGTCGCCTTTATCAACAGCTTTGAGTATCTCAGCTATTGCTGCTTTATCAAGTGTGACAATATCTTCAAATGTAAACATCATCTCTTTAATCTGAGCAGCGAGTTCTTCATCCATCTGTTCAATGGTAGCAAGTGTCTCTTTTGCATTTTTCACACCAAGACGGTTAAAGATATCTGCAACTGCACGTGCACCACCCACTTCAACTTTGTACGTTGCGAGTGATTCAAGTTTAGATTCCAGCACAGCAGATACACGCTTGATAACAGAAGGAGAAATATCTCCTAGTTTTGCCATACGCATCGCTACTTCACTTCTGAGATCATCTGGAAAATACTGCAGTGTATCTGCTGCTTCTGTTGGGTCCATATGTGCCAAAATAAGCGCAATTGTCTGCGGATGTTCATTAACAATAAAGTCCGAGAGCTGCTGTGGCTTGATTTTTGAAAGATATGCAAAGTTTTGTGTATTTTGCATAGATTTTGAAAGCTTGTCAAGCACTTTTTTCGCCTCTTCTGGCCCAAGTGTCCGATAAAGCAGCTCACGCGCATACTCCATACCGCCAGATGTGAGATACTGTCCTGATTGAAAAATGGCATGAAATTCTTCTAAAACTGCAGTAGCTATTACTTTGTCTATTGTTCTGTTACTTGCAATATATTTAGATATCTCAGTAATGGCTTCAACATCCATATGAGAAAAGATCTCAGCTGTTGCATCTTCACCGAGCTGCAATAGAAGTATAGCAATCTTTTCAGCCATACTCATCTCATCAAAAGCTGCTTGTTGCTGTTGTGTTAGATTTGCCATTTTTTATCCCTTCTCTTTTGTATTAGGAATTTCAGCCTCTTCTGTCAGTAGTGCTTGAAGCAGAGCAGCTACTTCTTCAGGAGTATCTTCTGCCATAGTTTTGACTTTTTCTAAAATAACTTCATGCTTGAGCTCATCTTCATCAAGAGTTCCAGTCATGCCAAGTTGTTCTTCGACTTTTTTACGCATCTGTTGTACTTTTTCTACAAGATCTTCACCCTCATCGTCTTCAAAATCAATTGAAGGAGCTTCCAGTTCTTCATCTTCTTTAGAGACTTCAAGCATTTTTTCTGCAAACGGTGCAATAACTTTTTTGTATAGAACCAATAGTAAAATCAGAACAAAAAGATACTTAAATAAACCAGAGAATGGCATAATATAGGTTTCTGTAAAAGAAAGTGCTTTACTGACACCATCAGCTTCCTGTACTCCTGTACGCTCAAACTGCAGGTTTTGCACACTTATCTGATCACCACGCTTAGTATCCAAACCTATAGAACGGCTGGCCAACGATGTTAAAGCATTAATATCTGCCTCATCAAGGGGAATATACTCCATCTCATCAGTCGGATTTCCATCTGCATCGGTTTTATGCTTATATTTCCCATCTACTACAACTGCTGCTGTAATACGCTCAATACGTGCAAACTGGCTCTTTGTCGTGCTTACTGTCTTTCCAACTTCATAGTTGGTGGTCCCGGTGCTTTTTGTGTACTTCTCAACTGTTTTTTGAGACTTGAGTCCTTCTACCGGACCAATATTACTTACTGTCCCTGGTACACCGCCTACTTGTTCAGGCTGCAGACCTTCTCGTTTTTCTTCACTTACCTGCTCGCTTCGTACAACATTTTCTGGGTCATAACTCTCTGATGTAGAGCTTTTTTGTGAAAAGTCATAATCAACTGTAACCTGTGCTACAACCTTATCACGTCCACCAACAAAAGGAGCGATAACATCAACTATCTTCTTTTGCAGCTTTTTTTCTTCCTTGAGTTTGAAACGCTGTTGCACAACTGAGAGTTCGCTCATTTGTGTCATCTCATCATTGTCACCCAGTGTTACACCATCACTGCTGACAAGCATAACATTTTCAGGTTTGAGACGTGGTACTGCCGCTGCGACAAGATTTTTAATCCCTCGAATCTGCTTAGATGAGAGTGTTCTACCCTCAACAAGTTCTATCATAACCGAGGCAGTAGGATCTGCCTGTTTTGAGACAAAGAGCGTCTCTTTTGGCAGAGCAAGACTCACAGTTGCTTTTGCAACAGGAGAGAGCGCTGTTATTGTACGAGCCAGCTCACCCTCTAATGCTCTTAGATGTTTTATTCGCTGATCAAAACTGGTTGCTCCAAACTCCTGCTTGTCAAAAAGCTCAAAACCCACTCCGTTACTATCTTTAGGAATCCCCTGTGCCGCAATTGCTATACGCTCTTTATAGACAACATCACGTGGTACTTTGATAACATTGTTCTCTTCGATTTTATAAGGGATGTTATCTTTTTCAAGCTGTGCGATAACTTTGGCAGCATCTGCATCACTGAGTGCATCAAAAAGGACTTTGTAGTTGTTTGATTCACTTCTTTTTGCCGTATAAACAACCAAAAAGATAATAAAAGCGACTATGCCGATTACTGCAGCTGCAATAATCATCTTTTGTTGTTTTGTCAATTTTGCATAAAGAACAGCAAGTTGTGAAAAGAGTGCCTTAAAGTCCATCAATCTCTCTTAATATTTTATAGTAGTTCTGAGATAAGTTCAAAGAAACGAGAGTTCTGATCTTTCGTTCCAACAGTTACACGAATAGCGTTCATTCCATAGCCTCTCAAGTTTCTTACAATCATTCCGCGACGCAAAAGTTTGTCTGAAATTTCAGTAGAATCCCTTGTTTCATCAAAGCATAAAGTAACAAAGTTTGTGTAACTCTCTATTATATCTATTTTTTGCTCTTTTGCAAACTCTTCGTAGCGTTTCATCTCTTCAAAATTCAAAGCGATACTTTCTTGCACAAAAGCCTCATCTTCAAGTGCCACAGAAGCCGCTTCGAGTGAGAGAGTAGTGATGTTAAACGGAGGTCTTAACTTATAAAGTTCTTTAATGATTGCAGCACGTGAAATACCATATCCGACACGCATTCCTCCAAGCCCGTATGCTTTGGAAAATGTACCTAGATAGATAACATTCCCAAACTTCTTAATGAGCTCTTTTGGTGTTACTTTTTTAGCCTCGTTTTTAAAAGCTGCATACTCCATATAGGCACCGTCAACTACCACCAAAGTATCAGAATCAATCTTTGCAATAAACTCCATCATAACAGCAGCATCAATGGCATCACCTGTTGGATTGTTTGGGGTACACAAAAAGATAACATCAGGATTTTCACTCTTGTAAAGCTCATAAAACTCATCTAGGTCATGCTTAAGTGACTTTGTTTTAATCACTTGGGCACCTACATGTTTTGCATAGATCTCATACATTGCAAATGTCACTGAGTTTGTCAATATTTTTCCACCCTCAGCCTTTGCATGCATCACAAACTCTATCACCTGATCACTTCCACTTCCGATGATCAGCTCATCTTCTGCTACGTCAAATCTGCGTGAGAGACCCTCTTTTAGCTTTGTCATAGAGTCATCCGGGTAGATTGCCATATGTGAGAGTATCTCATCTACAGCGTGTTGCACCTTGATAGAACATCCATAAGGGTTTTCATTTGATGCAAGTTTTACAATATCTTTTGGCTCTATGCCAAACTCACGAACAACTAACTCAATAGGCTTTCCAGCCTCATATGTTGCAATATTTTTCAGTTTTTCATTAAATTTCAATTTTCACCCTTTACATAACTTCCAAGCCATGTTACTTCATTTTTATGTTTTTGTACTACTTTTTGGACTCGATCTTCATCGATATGTCCGTAAAAATCGATATAGAACCAGTATCCAAAACCACTCTTTTCTTTTGATGGACGCGACTCTATTTTTGAAAGGTTAATCTTTTGCTCATCAAAATCCTGCAAGAAGTGAACCAGTGAACCTGCCTCATGTGCATCTTTGAGTTTTGCCAAGATACTTGTTTTATCTTCACCACTGATGGCATTTTTAAAGTCACTCAAAATTACAAAACGCGTTGTATTGTCATGTGTATCTTCAATGTTTTCAAACATGACAGGCACACCGTAAAGTTTTGCTGCAATGTGTGAACAGATAGCCGCTGATTCTTCATCTTCACTTGCCAAGATGGCAGCTTTTGCTGTTGATTCAACCGGAATCTGTTCAACATTCATCAGTCCATACTCAGTCAAGAACTCTCTACACTCACCAAAACCTTTATCTTTTGAGTAGATGCGTTTAATCTGTTTAAGTGATTTTGCCTTTGTTGCAAAAGAGATATGTATCGGCATATAGAGCTCTGCTACTATCTTGACGGAACTCTTTGCAAGCAGATCAAGCGTCTCACCCACAACACCGTCTCGCGAGTTCTCGATTGGTACTACTCCAAACTTCGCACGCTTGGCTTCAAGCTCTTTAAATACCGCTTCAATGGAGTTAAGCGAGAGATACTCGCTCATCGCACCAAAACGGCTCTCTGCAGCTTGATGAGTAAATGTACCTTCAGGTCCAAGATATGCTATCTTTTCTGGAAGTTCCAGGTTTCGTGCAACTGCAAATATCTCTAAGAAAATCGCCTCAATTGCACTCTTATTCAGCAGTCCACCCTGCTCTTTAGAGAGCTTCTCAAGACGCTCAATAATCGCTTTTTCACGCTCAGGACGATAGATTGCCCCACCACTCTCTTTTTTTATCTCTCCGACGCGATGTACTACTTCCATACGCTTATTTAGCAGTTTTAAAAGCTCTGTATCTATAGCATCTATCGCTTCTCGACAATCATCCAAGGTTTCTAGTTTTTGCATATCTCTCTCCAACTTAGGCTAACTCTTCTAAAATAGCCTGCATATCTTCTTTTATCGCATCCGGTCGCAGTGCTTCTTCTATCGATGGAATGATCTCATCCGCACTACGGTACTTCCCACTTGTTACAAAGATAGTCTTCATACCAAGCTCTTTTGCACCGCCAAGATCCCCTTTGACATCATCACTTATCATTGTGATCTTATCAAATGATGCACTGCTCTCTTGCTGCTTTATTCGCATGAGTGCTTCTTTATAGAATGCATCACTTGGCTTTCCGACCACCTCATATGAGACACTTGTAGCAAAAGAGAGCATCTTTAAAATCGCTCCAACACCCGGGTAACGCTTGCCATTTTTGGCATAGATGGATGTTTCATGCATACCGACAAGCTTTGCACCGGCGAGCAAAAACTCTATCATCTGTGCATACTCATCAGCACTAAAATCCTCTTTTATGGCGATAAGTACTGTTTTTGGCTTCTTATAGTCAAGTTTGTAGCCCATATTTTGCAAAGTCTCTAAAAAAGCTTCTGCACCATATGCTGCAACCCCCTCTTTGCTCACGCGAGACTCTAAGAGCATCAACGGGTCAAGATAGTGTGAAAATTCAAACTTCAAACCAATGCTTTGCAGGTAATTATAAAACTCATCTGAGGGCTTTTTTGTGTTGTTTGTCACAACCATATAGGGGATTTTTTTTGCATTGAGATGTGCTAAAAATTCGCGTGAGCCACGAATCGGAGATTTGTCTTCATCACTGATAAGCGTTCCCTGCACATCTATAAAATACATACTAATCCTCTAAAAACTCTTGCTCAAGCGCAATAAGATCATCAAAGCTCTCACGCTTACGGATAAGTCTATCCTTACCGTTTTCAATTGCCACTTCTGCAGCGCGGCCACGTGTGTTGTAGTTACTTCCCATACCAAAACCATAAGCTCCGGCACTCTTAATAACAAGCAGGTCATTATGATTTAGTGGTGGCAGTGGATAATCTTTTGCAAAGAAGTCACCGCTCTCACATACAGGGCCGACAATATCCACAGGACGCGTCTCTTCTTGAGTTTGTGTCAGTGCTTCTATCTCATGGTATGCGTTATAGAGCGATGGGCGAAGAAGATCATTCATCGCACCATCTACAACAACAAATCTTTTCTCTCCATTTTGCTTCTCATAAAGTACTTTTGTTACAAAATAACCTGCATTTGCAGTTAAAAAGCGTCCCGGTTCACAAAGTATCGTCATATCAAGACCTGTGAGTGTCGAGAGAATCGCCTGTGCATAGTCGTACGGCTTGATCGTCTCTTCATCTTTGTACTTGATGCCCAGTCCGCCACCAACATCAAAGAACTTCAGCTCAATGTCAAGCGCTTCAAGTGAGCGAACCAAGTCTGCTACAATTACTGCTGCTTCACGGATAGGCTCAAGCTCTGTCAGTTGTGAGCCGATGTGAAAATGAATACCAACAGGGTCAAGATTTTCAGAGTTATTGGCTTTAATGTACATTCTCTTTGCAGTGCCAAGATCTACACCAAACTTGTTGTCATGCAGACCTGTTGAGATGTATGGATGTGTTTTTGGGTCAATGTTAGGATTAACTCTGATGCTGATGCGTGCTGCTTTACCTAACTCTTTAGCGATAAGCTCAACGCGACCAAGCTCCGCTTCGCTCTCAACATTGATGTATAAAATATCTCTCTCAATCGCTTCACGAATCTCATCATCGCTCTTTCCAACACCGCTAAAGATGATTTTGTATGCAGGAATACCTGCCAAAAAAGCACGACGAACTTCACCGATGCTCACGCAGTCTGCGCCACTGCCCATCTTTGCAAAGTGTTTGACAACACTGAGGTTTGAGTTTGCTTTTACCGCATAGGCAATAATAGACTTTCTACCACGAAAAGCAGACTTTAGCTCTTCATACTGAGCAGTCATATAGTCAAAGTCATAAACGTAAAGGGGAGTACCGTATTTTTGTGCAAGTGCTTTAAAATCAATCATAAAAATTCCAAATTCTTTTTTAAGTGATTTTATCTAAAATGTGCTTATAGCCATCTAAGAGAAAGAAAAGTAGCGTTTATTACTCCGTTGCCAAACGGTATTTTCGCCACTGTCTTAGAGCGATAAGTGCCAAAATAACAACAGGCCCGATAATACCTATTTCACTTGGAATGGTTTTATTATTTGAGAGTTCGATCAACATTAGAATTATTCCCCACACAAGCAAAGTAGTCAAAATAGCCATAAAACTAAAAAGAGATACATTTAAAAAACGCACACTGATAGGGACAAAAAAGTAGATAATAACGATGAGAAACGGAACAAAGAGCGGATATATAAAAATTTTATACAAAGCACCTCTGATATTGCTCACATCAATATTTTGACTCTGCAACAGCATCAAAGCATCAACAGCATCGCCGATAGTAAAGTTCACTTTACCTTCATATACCTGGTCTAAGATTTTAGGACGGAATCCCTCCAATATATCTAAATCTTTTGCCTCACGCACCTCTATTCCCGGTGATTTGAGTGACAGATCATCAGGTTTTATAATCAAGTCACCTGATTTTATATGCCAAAATCCATTTCTATACTCTGCTGATTTTGCAGTCACGACCTCTTTGAGCGAACCGTTTTTTATGCTAAAGACACGCACACCCTCGGCTCTCTCCTGCAGAGGTAAGAGTTTTGAGAAGTAAACATATTTTCCTTTATAGGCAAAAAAGAGATCCCGTGTAGGATTAAGATACTGAGAGTGCTTTAAAATATTGCGTGAAAACTCCTGCGCACGGGAAAAGCTAGACCATGAGTGCAAGGCTATAAAGAGTAAAATAATAGCAGTAGAGATATATACAAAAGGTTTGAGGATTTCTACACGTGAGTATCCCAATGAGAAAAATGAGACCAAAGCATTGGAACGAATAAGATATATCTTTGTTGCTATCATTGCAAATATAAGTGAAAGCGGTAAAAGCAGATCTATGGCATAAAAACTTTTATAAACAAAGTAGATAAGCATCAAGTTTGCAGACTGAGAGAACTTGTCGGCATTATCTATGTAGTCAAAGCCAAGAACAAAAAAGATCAAAGCTCCCATAATAACAAAAAAGTAACGCAGATAGTGTTTTGCAACATACTTAAATGCTAACACTCCATAGCCTTTTGTGAAAACTTACAGCGAGTCTCTTCCAAAGAGTGCTCAAGCAGATATTCTAGAGCATCTGCTGCCTTTTGCACAAGTACTTGCAAACACTTCTGTTCATCTTGTGCAAAATTACTCAGTACATACGAAGCAACTTCACCTTTGTTCTGTGGCTTGCCTATACCAATTCGTACACGGATATACTCACGGGTAATATTGGCATCAATGGATTTAAGACCATTATGCCCACCGTGTCCACCTCCCTCTTTAAAGCGAAGTGCTCCAAAAGGAAGGTCTAAATCATCATGTATTACAACAACTTCATCACTCTCGATCTTGTAAAAGTTTTTGACCTTTACAACAGAATTTCCAGAGAGATTCATAAATGTGTTTGGTTTTAATAAAAAATGATTTTTAAATTTGTAGAGTTCACCTTCAAAAGATGAAGAGGATAATTTTGTAGCATTATGACGAGCAATAAGCTCATCAATCACCATAAAACCAATGTTATGGCGAGTTTTCTCATAGCTCGGGCCAGGGTTTCCTAGACCGACTATAAGCATAGGAGGACCTACTTACTTAGCTTTGATAACACTAAGAACAGCAACACGGTCAGCATCAGTGAACTGAACGTTTGCAGTCTCTGCAAGGTCACGGATAAGAACTGCATCACCAACATCTAAATCAGTTACATCAACAACGATTGCTTTTGGTAAATCTTCGATTTTAGCTTTCACACGAAGACGTCTTTTACTAATATTTACAAGACCTTTGTTTTTAAGACCTTTAGCTTCACCAACTGCTTGAACTGGAACCATATAGTGTGTTACAACACCTGGTTGTGCAACCATAAGATCAACATGTAAAAGTTTCCCAGTTACTGGATGTGATTCGTACTCTTGTACTACTACTTCCATCTCTTTATCCCCAACTTTTACTGGGAATGCTAATGTATCTTTATTACGAACAGTACGGATATACTCATTCTCTTTGAATGCAGCATTGATGTTTTCAAGACCTTTTCCGTAAATATTTGCGATTAGATAACCATCACGGCGTAAAGCTTTAGTGCTCTTTTTGCCAGTACTCTCTCTAACTATACCTTCTAACATATGAAGTCCTTGTTTTTAAAAATGGACGCAATTATACCCTTTTCTTAATTAAAATTTACTTTAAATCAAAAAAGTCATTTTCGTCCATAATTTCCGCTGCAGATGCTGCAGTGTCTATGTTTGGATTAGATGTGATTTTACCTGTTGTAAGTCCTGAGATTTTTAGTTCAAGATCAGAGGCACTTGTAGCATTCTCAAGTGCTTCTTCTTTTGTAATGACACCTTCATTGTAAAGATCTAGGATAGCCTGATCAAAACTTTGTGATTTGTAGTGATCCTTTCCGGCTTCAATAGCATCACGAATCTCAAAGTCTCTGTTTTCCATAATCAGTGTTTCGATCAATGGAGTACGCACCAAGATCTCCAAAGCAGCACGACGTCCACCATCTTTTGCAGGAATAAGACGCTGTGAGATTACACCTTGAAGTACCCCGGCAACTGAGAGACGTACACGATTTTGCTCTTCTGTCGGAAACTGCGCGATAATACGGTTAATGGTCTCTTTGGCATCTATAGTATGAAGAGTTGAGAAGACCAGATGCCCAGTATCAGCGGCATGCAGGGCTAGATTGATTGTCTCTCTATCACGCATCTCCCC
Organism: Sulfurimonas sp.; assembly: GCA_027063745.1. Lineage (GTDB taxonomy): Bacteria > Campylobacterota > Campylobacteria > Campylobacterales > Sulfurimonadaceae > Sulfurimonas. Next base: position 17,501 of record JAMORG010000061.1, on the reverse strand, counting down.
AACGAGGATGATATCTGGATCCTCACGCAATGCAGCACGCAGTGCTCCACCAAAAGAGAGTGTATCTTGCCCTACTGAGCGCTGATTGACGATACATCCCCTGTCTTTATGCACAAACTCAATCGGATCTTCGATTGTAATGATATGCTTTCGTTTATTACGATTTATCTCATCGATAATTGCTGCAAGTGTTGTTGATTTACCACTTCCTGTTACCCCAGTAACAAGCACAAGACCACGTTCTTTATAAGCAAAAGTTTTGACAATATCAGGTAGGTGCAGCTCTTCAAAAGTTGGAATCTTTACAGGAATGACACGAAATACAGCAGAGACTCCATCCATTTGAAAAAAGATATTGACACGAAAACGGTTGTTCTCATCAAAAGGATAAACCAAATCAAGCTCTTTTTTCTCAACAAACTCTCCAAAACGTCCTTTTAAAAGCTCTTTTGCAAAGGTCAGTGCATCCTCTTTTGTCAAAATAGAACCGGAAAACTGTTTCATCTCACCATTGATACGCGCACGAATTACAGAGTTGGCCTTTACATGGAGGTCACTTCCTCCAACTTCTATCATCTTTTTAAGATACACACGTATCTTTTTAAGCTGCTCAAAAGTAAGCTTGCTTACATCAACATACTTATCCATCATAATTTTACAGTGCCTCCAGTATCTCGTCAAAAGCCTCTTTAAAGGCCTCTAGTCCGTCATCTATCAGTTTATCAAGCACACTGTTTAAATCAATGCCAATATCTTGTAATTTTGCAAAATGCTCTATAATAATCTCTTTGTCAATTGGCAGTGCCCTTTCTTTTTTACCATCTGCATCAAATGCCAAGATAGTCTCAATCGGTGCAGTATTTACACTGTTGTATGCAAGAAGTTTTTCAACGTAGTAGTATGGTGGCAGTGAGTCGTCTTTAACACCTGTACTTGCAAAAAGTGCACGGCATGAAGGCAGATTTGCCTCCATAATGGCATCATAGATCATAGCCGAGTTATAGATACCTGTAAGTGCCGTCTGTACATTGTGCTCAGCAAGAAGTTTATCTAGTGCTCTATCGACGCGTGAGACAAAAATACTAATAACAGTATCTACCGCTCTTCCTGCTTTTTGCATTCCTTTGTCAAAGGCATCCAAACAAAAAAGTGCCTGCTCTTTTTTGAAAATAAGCGTAGCATTAACAGCTATATCTTCAGCGACAAGAGCCTCCATCGCAATATAACCGGCATCGGTTGCCGGTACTTTTATCATTACATTCTCTCTGCCTATCGCCTTATAGAGTCGCTTGCCCTCTTCAATTGTTGCCTCGGCATCATCACAAAGGAAAGGATCGACTTCTATGCTTACATAACCATCATCACCTTTATCATAGAGAGGTTTTAAAATATCTGCCGCTTTTTGAATGTCATAAATAGCAACTGCTTCATATTTCTGTTTTGAAGACAAAGAAGCACTCAGTGATTCCAATTGCGAAATATATGCATCCGAGCTTAAAATTGCATTTTTAAATATTGCAGGATTTGAAGTCGCACCATTAATGATTTTTTTCTCTATTAAATCTTTAAACTCATTGTCAAGATACTCACGCTCAATAAAATCTGCCCAGAGTGAAAACTTCAAATCTTCTATATACATAGATTGCCTGCCTTTAAATAATTTAAAACTATTATAACCCAAGAAATCTAAAACTAAGCTAGTCTTAGAGGAACTTCAACACTAAATGTCGCCCCTTCTTTAGAAGAAGAAACCTCTATCTTTGTATGAAACTGCTTTTGCATGATCATCTGAGACATATAGAGCCCTAGCCCTGTTCCGTTTTTCCCTTTTGTACTAAAATAGGGTTCGAATATTGCTGCTATATTCTCAGTCGAAATCCCTCCTGCATTGTCGCTGATCCTAATAAACACGCTTTGAATTTTTTGAATTATCTCCAAAGTTATCTTTGGCTTTTTCACTTTTCGCGCTATAAGTTCATCAATTGCATTGTTCATAATATTTAAAAGAACCTGCACAATTTCATTTGCGTATGTTGCAAGTACTACAGGTTCAGATTTTTTAAACTCAAGAGATATGGCATACTTATGCAGTCGTGGCTCTACAAAACCAATAACTCTTTGCAGTAACTCATCTGCAGCGATAGTAGTCACTTCTTTATTTGGTCGAAAATAGGTCTGAAAATCATCTATGGTTTCTGAGAGATATACGACTGTATCACTGATCTTTTGGAGTGCTGCATCATACTCTTTTGGCTGTGGACTCTCACCAAGGAGTTTTTTTACTTCAAGATTGGATATCTGCAGTGTAACCGTAGAGAGAGGCTGTCGCCACTGATGGGCTATCATACTTATCATCTCTCCCATAACTGCCTGGCGGGACTGTAGTGCTATCATCTTCTCCTGTTGATGTATCAACTGTGCTGCCTCATCCATTTTTATTTTATAAAAATAGACAATAATACTTACAATACTTAAAACAAATGCGAGGTAAAAGAGCTGAAAAAAAGTAAAGTCAGTATGAAAGAAAGGCTGCAGTGGAGCGATTAAAATCATCATTATTAAAAAGAGAAACCAAGGAACTGCATTTCTTTCATTTTTAAAGTAGAGAATAATAATAGGATAGGTAAAAAACCAAGTGGTTTTCATATCTTCTGGCTTACTTACATAGATCAGTACAATAAGCAAAAAAGTAAACTGTGAAGTTACAACAATAGAGACAATATCATAAAAACTTTTATTTTTTCGAAGGAGATACCATAAAACTATATTACTTAAAAAGAGACTGAACTCAAATGCTGACAAGTAGTAATGCTCTTTTATAATATTGAGTACAGTACCATACAAAACAGCTATGGATGAGAGAACAATTCCGATGTTCATCATCTGAAACTTACTGCGAAGTTCCCGCTCTGCTTCACTGAACTCCCAGTTGCTCGTAAAAAAGTTTTTTATCATTGAACACTCCAACGCTTTTTATGGTAAATAAATTTTTTCTAACATCTCATTATACTCTGCATCAGCATTACTATCAAGAGTAATTCCTCCTCCACTCTTATAAAACAAAGTATTACTCCTCTTTTCTATAAAACGTATCATCACCCCGCTGTCAAAACTCTTTCCATCAAAAAAACCAAAAACACCACTAAAAAAGCCTCTTTCATAACCCTCAATATCTTGAATTATTTCAAGTGTTGACTTTTTAGGTGTACCGCTGATACTACCAGCCGGTAAAAGTTTTTTTAAGATTGTGCCTAGATTTTTTTGCCAGTTTTTCTCTAATGTGCCATAAATGTGTGAGCTTACCTGCAAAAGCTCCTTCTCTCCAGCATCTATTTTTTGCACATAACGAAACTCTTCAACGCTTACACCATCTGCAACCATTGCTAGGTCATTACGTAAAAGATCTACGATCATAACATGCTCTGCCATCTCTTTTTCATTAGCGAGAATAGTCTCTTTTGCATGTTCTATAGAAGCATCAATAGTCCCTTTCATAGGAAAAGTATGAATAGTATTATCTTTTATCTGTATAAACTTTTCTGGAGAAAAGCAGACAAATTCATCTTTATAACGAAGTTTATAGTGGGCATTTGCCAGTTTATATATCTCACGCAATGAGAGTGATGTTTCAATGGCTGTCGGCTGCGTGAGATTAAGTAAATAGGTTTCTCCTGCTTTTATCTTTTCTATCACTGCATCAAATTTTTGTTTGTATCTATCAAAGAGGAGTGGTGTTTTTTGCAAGGAGTGCGGATGTTTTTTATAAAAATAGGCTTCATCAATACAAAACTCAATATCAGCATTTTGTAGTTCATCAAGAGTATAGACCTCAACTCTTTTGGCTAAAAAATCACATATAGTCAGAAATGGAATTCCCTCAGCGGCAAGGGCATTGATACGATCAAATCCCATACCCTACGACGCGATCAACTTCTTAAGGATTGCCATGCGGATATTTACCCCGTTACTTACCTGCTCTAAAACTTTACAGCGAGGATCTTCAAGCATAGCATCGGTTATATCTATGTTTCTGTGAACCGGTCCGGGATGCAGTAAAATAATATCTCGCTCCCCTACCAGCTCTTCTGTGATACAAAAGTCACTTGCATAATCTTTGAGACTTGCATAGCTCTGTGATGAGTGACGCTCGGTCTGTGTACGCAGACTCATAATGGCATCTACCTCATCAATAATCTCACTGAGGTAATGTGTTGTTCGAAGTTCTGTTTTTGGTAAGAAGTGAGGAGGGGCTACTAAAATCACCTCCATACCAAAGCGCGTGAGCAGTTCGATGTTTGAGTTTGCCACACGGGAGTTTTTAATATCACCGACAATAGCGATCTTTTTGCCCGCTACATCACCAAAATGCTCTTTGAGTGTGTAGAGATCAAGAAGAGCTTGTGATGGGTGTGCGTGAGCACCGTCTCCTGCATTTAAAATAGCTGCTTTTGTATGATTTGAGAGGATTTTTGGAACTCCGGCATTTTGGTGACGCACGATAATGGCATGCGGCCCCATTGCATCAAGGTTCATTGCAGTATCAACCAGTGTCTCACCCTTTTTTGTAGAGCTCTTTGCAACATCAAGGTGTACTATCTCAGCACCCAGTCGCTTTGCTGCTATCTCAAAAGAGCTCTTTGTCCGTGTAGAGTTTTCAAAAAAGAGAGTGATAATAATCTTGTCTTGCAGTATTCGCTCAAAACGACCATCGCTAAAACGTTTGGCATCTGCCAAAAGTGCTTCAATCTCGCCTTTTGTAAAATCATCTGTTCGTATTAAATGTTGCATCGAGTCTCTCTTTTTTTAATTTACAAATTATACAAGACATCACAAAGTGTGTCAATATCTCTGTCGGTTTTTAAAACATCCCATCTTTTTGCATCAAAGTAGGGTCTGCTCACCACTTCAAAGCTCTCATCTTCTGCTTTTGGGTTAAAAACAACTGCGTGAGCAATATTGGCATCTTGCAACGCTTTTTTTGAGAGCAGTGTATCATTGATACATCCCAATGAACAGTGCGTAACAAGCAGCGCTACAGCTTGCGTGAGCTTGATAAGATCTACAATCATCAACTCTATATCAAGTGGAACATAAACGCCTCCCGCTCCCTCAATCAATAAAACATCACAATAATCTTCTAGCTTCTCTATAGCTTTTAAAATTTTTTCACTATCAAATTTTTCTCCGCCAGAAGCAATAAAAGGTGCAGCAGGAAGCTCGTAAGAGATGGGAACAATATCTCTCACTGATACATCTTGCATCAAAGGATTTAACTCTTTAACAAGTGCTAAAAGAGCATCTCCATCAGGATAGACACCATTAACAACACCAGTCTCAACAGGTTTAATGACACCCACTTTCAGTCCACGTAAGGCATACTCACGCAAAAGTAGTTTTGTTGTGTAGGTCTTACCAATATCTGTATTTGTAGCAGTAATAAAGATTCGCTTTTTCATAAGAGGATTATAACGGAAAATAAATTAAAAATAGAGTCTAAAACTATTTAGATTTTTAATTTATAGTGCTTAGATTTGGATGTTTGTGTGAAGGAGCTTACATTAAGTAAGTGACTGAGCACATCATCCGAAGATGAGTGCTAGAAATTAAAAAGATATTAGTTTTTTAGTTTTCGTCTTGGTTAACGATTTTATTTGCTGAGATCCACGGCATCATTTTACGAAGTTCAACACCAGTTTGCTCGATTAATGAAGCACGTGCATTTGTACGTTCAGCATTCATACGAGGATAACCTGCTTGACCTTCTAAGATGAAGTCTTTTGCAAATCTACCATCTTGGATCTCTTTTAAGATCTCTTTCATAGCCTCTTTAGATTCTTTGTTGATAACACGTTTACCAGAAACATAGTCACCATACTCAGCAGTGTTAGAGATAGAGTATCTCATATCAGCGATTCCACCCTCAAACATCAAGTCAACGATGAGTTTAAGTTCGTGAAGACACTCAAAGTATGCCATTTCAGGAGCATAACCAGCTTCAGTCAATGTTTCAAAACCAGCTTGAACAAGTGCAGTTACACCACCACAAAGAACAGCTTGCTCACCAAAAAGGTCAGTCTCAGTCTCATCTTTGAAAGTTGTCTCGATAATTGCAGTACGTCCACCACCAATAGCAGAAGCGTATGAAAGTGCAAGCTCTTTTGTCTGACCACTTGGATCTTGACCAACAGCGATAAGGTCAGGAATACCACCACCACGTACAAACTCACTACGTACAGTATGACCTGGTGCTTTTGGAGCGATCATAGTAACGTTGATGTCAGCTCTTGGAATGATACGACCATAGTGAATGTTAAAACCGTGTCCAAATGCAATAGTAGCACCCTCTTTGAGGTTTGGTTCGATCTCTTCTTTATAGATCTCAGCTTGGTTTTCATCTGGGAGAAGAATCATAACAACATCAGCTTTTGCAGTAGCTTCACCAACAGTTAAAACTTCAAAACCTTTTGCAGCAGCTTTCTTCCACGAAGAACCACCCTCTCTTAAACCAACAACAACTTCTACACCGCTGTCTCTTAGGTTCTCTGCGTGAGCGTGTCCTTGAGAACCAAAACCGATCATTGCAACTACTTTGCTTTTGATCAGGTCAATATTACAATCTTTATCATAGTAAACATTTAATGCCATTATCTATTTCCTTGGGCTTTAGAGATACAAACTCTAAAAAATTTGTCGCATTATACTAAAACTTTTGTAAAACTTTTATTAGAGTAAACTTATACCAAAAAGAAAACTCCTTGACTTAATCTCTCTCGCTGTATAATATGAAAAAAATATTGGGGAATATAGATGAAAAAATTTAACCTTTTTAAAGAGATTATCGTAGCAGACAGACAAAAACTGCTCAATGCCATCAACTCTCAAAAAGAGTTTGGTATCACTATAAGCGGTGATGTTATCTATGCACCGTTTGATAAAGATGCCATCCTTATCTATCAAGGCAGACACATTCCAAAAGCACACAATGCACTTATGCCTGCAAAACCACAGAGACTTGGAGAGATTCTTGGAGACAAGTATCAGCTCGTTGAAGATGACGACAGAGTACTTATCAAAGCTTTTGGCAACTGGCAAGAGCTCATCAAAGTAAACACACCACGTGCCTCTTATGATGATACTACAGGCGATGGTGTCAGCGAATTTTCAAGTGATAAACTTGAAGATATTGGTTGGAATGCTACAGAGTTTAATATCACTTACCGTGATCTTGTCGAAGAGATAGAGGCAAAATGTGATGGTACACTGCTATGTATCGAGCAAGAAGAGCCATCGTACCAGTTTAGTGGTCTAGGTTTTATTACAAATGACGACCAAGCGGCAGAAGTCGCTTTTAAATATTGTCAAGAAAGAATCAAAAAAATGATGCAAGAAGACCCTCTCTATGCCAAAGAGAAACTCAGTGATGATGAACAAGAGGCTGCAGAGTTTTTCAAATGTCTCTAAACAAACAAAAGGTCACTATAGAGTACAAATATCGAGGAAGTATCTTGCTTCCTGATACAAAAGATGCCAAAGATATCTTCTTTCGTACAAAACAGGCCTATGCCAATCATAAGAAGATGGGCATTCATCTCATCTTCTCAAAAAGTAAACTAGCACGCCTGCAAAAGTATCAAAAAGGCTCTGCCCAAGAAGAGCTTGCAAATATAAATCTCTATATAGCACTTGGGAAACTGCTTGATTTTTCTACTGTTGATGCTCAAAAACTAAAAACAAAGATAGAACTTATCAATGACACTGCTCACGCAGGCTTTAATATCACAAAACGACTGCAACTGATAAACAAGAAAAAGCCCTCAGAAGCGAAGCAGAGCTATCTTTTTTGGGATATTGAAAACTTCTCATCTGTTGCTTCCATCTTCCATGATGTCATCGAGCCTTACACTATATCCGATGAGAACATTACGCTTGCTGCCAACCCTGACTCTCTCTACCTCAAGCGTGCAGAGTGGGAAGCGAATCTTTATGACTATCAAAAGACACTCAACTCATTTAACTTTATAAAATGTGGCCATGGAAAAGATGTAGCAGATGATATTTTACTCCAAGAGATGAAAAGACAAAAACTTCAAAAGGCAAATATCTTTATACTCACTTTCGATAGAGAGCTCAAAGAGCGTTTCATTAAAGAGACGCACCCAAGTAACAACCTCTTTATTCTTGGTAGACAGTAGGGCCTGGTTCTGCCAGATAAAAGCCTTGCGCATAGTCAATTCCCATGGCTTTTACCATATCGTAAACCTCTTTTGAATGAACAAACTCTGCAATTGTCTTTTTACCGAGTTTTTTGGCAAAAGAGACAATGGTCTCAACAACCAAACGGTCATTCTCATCTTCTACAATATCACGAATCAAAGAACCATCTATCTTCATATAGTCTGATTGAATGGTCGTCATATGTTTAAAGTTTGCAAAGCCGCTTCCAAAGTCATCAATGGCGATTTTTGCACCATAAGAATAAACATCTAAGATAAACTGAGAAATCGCTTCATTGTTTTCAAACTCCTGTGTCTCAAGAATCTCAATTGTCAGCTGTGAAGCTATATCATACTCAACTATTTTGTTAAATAAAAAGTTACGAGTACGCTCATTGAGCATATCTGAAAAAGCAAGGTTAATACTAAAAGACAAACCGTTCTTTTCAAAAAAATCAAAAGTCTTCTCTATCATTATCTCTGTAATTTTAGGATAGAGTTTAATTTTTTCACTCACACCCAAAAAAGCGTAAGGAGAGAGTATTGTTCCATCTTCTTTAACAAGACGCACAAGAGCTTCATACTTTTCTATTTTACCACTCTCTAGTGAAAAAATTGGTTGAAAATATGGAACAATTCTGTCATTTTTAATAGCTGACTTAATGCAGTTTGCTGTTTGAATATTTTGTTCATACTGCTTTGTAAGTTGCAGATCTTCATCAAATATCATATATTGCTTAGCAGATTTTTTTGCCATCTTTAGTGTCATATCCGCATTTGCTAAACCTGTACGCTGCTTGTTGATGTATGCTGCTGACATAGTGACACTCACATGCGCAAGATTGCCATCAATATCAAACTCTTCTTTTGATATATAAGCAATCATAAGCTTCATAACATTTTCAATCTTATTGCGATTTTGCGCAATATTGAGAATAAGTGCAAACTCATCTGATGGAAGTTTATAGACTTCTCCACCCAATGAAGATGCCAGATGTGTCAGTATTTTTGCAAGTTTTTGTAAAACTCTGTCCCCTACTTCATGCCCGTAAAAATCATTTATGGTTGTAAAGTCATCTATATTTATCAAAAAGATTGTCTCACCAAGAGATTCTTCAAGTCGCTTTATCAGACTCAGTCTGTTGGGAAGGCCTGTAAGCTTGTCAAAATAGGCCTGTTTTAAAATCAATGCTGCATTCTCTTGTATTCTTTGCTCAAGATTCTCATTAAGTTCTTCCAACTCTTTTGAAACTGTATTTGCGAGTCGAGCAATTATATGATTTGCATGCACTTTATGCTCTAAAGAATCCAAGTCAATATTTTCAAAAGAGAAGTCTAATGGTTCTTCATTTTCACTCAAGAGCAGCACTGTCATTGTTTCATTAAGTAGCTGATTATTGCTGTTAAAATGAAAAAATTCACCATAGGTAAAAAACCCACTAATGGAACCAAGATGATTCAAAGCTTTCAGTTCATCTTCTGCATGTTCTTGCAAAAAACGCCGTCTAGCCATACAGGAGTAAACGAAAACAGCTTCTGGCTTGTATTTTGTTTTATTGAGAAGTTTTTGAAGTTGATAGTTACTGTTACTTAAGATCTCATCAATAGCTCCAATACCAAAACGGACATATTCTCCTTCAATAATATTGCCCGCAAAGCCCAAAGATCCATCATCATACTTTGCAACAACAGCGCGACCCGTTGTTACTCCATCGCGCTCTACTATTAAAGGAAACTCTATTCCTATCTGAGGAAGATTATCAGCAACATCCTCTCCCAAATATTTAGCATATATCTCTACAGCACTTAAATCTTCTATCTCATAGATTCTATTTTTTACTGCTTTTGTCACTAAGAGCTTTTTACCTATTGGCTGCCAGTCAAATGTATAGTTGCTTGCCACATTCAAAGAGTCAGAATCTAAAGCAACACAAACTGCACCCTTATCAGTGATGCTTGATTTATCAAAAACATATGTTTTTTGTAATGCCCCATTGTCTCCTGCCATTCCACCAGCAAGCATTATATCCCCAGCAACACTCGCGACACCGTTTACAAACTCTTCTCCGTTAATATATAAACCATTTGCAAAAGATAAAAGAAGTTTTGTCTTAGAGGTTGTAAGTCCACTTACAAGTTTTACACCAAGTTTATAACTCCCGTTAAAATCATCTTCCATAAAAGTAAAACTACTCTTTAGCTCCGTTTTTTCAAAACTGCTAAAGGTAATAACATGTTTACCATTACCAAAAAGAATTTCACCTTTTTCTATAATACCATCGGTAGTTGTACCGATAACAATACTTTTTGGATAGTTTTCTTGTAAAAATTTTTGTAAAGAGATAATAGAGTTTTTATCTACATCAGCCATAAAAACCTGTAAAAGATTTTGTTCTGAGTCAGATATCTGATGTTTTGAAAGTTCTAAAGACAATTCAGTGACATTTGTAAAACTTATAATTGTATTCTTCATAGGAAAGATTGTAATGCAGAAAAACTTTGATTCTCTTTAGAAAGTGAGAATATTTTTAATTTTTTATACTAAAAAGAAAATCTTAGGATAAAGCTATTTTTTGCTGTTTTTTTTACTGTTTTTTTGTCAAATATCTTTGCAAAATTATCATAGCTGCCAAAGAGTCAACACGACCATCGCGAATCTGTCTCATCTTACCTTTCATAAGCTCTTCTGCCTCTTTTGAACTTCCCGCTTCATCTTGGTAAAAGACCTCACCCTCAAAGGCAACAAGATTCATAAAGTGCTCTATTCTTCGTCGCATCTCATCTTCAGAACTCCCACCTAGAGGAATACCCACAACAACAGCTTCAGCTTCCCACTCACGCAGTACATTTTTAACCTCGCTTGCTGCCTGGTTTCTGTTTTTGCGAATGACAGCCGGCAGTGGTGTTACGATATCCTTATGGACACTGTAAGCAAGACCTATACGCTTTAAACCCAGATCAATCGCTACTATCTTCATCTATTTACCCAGACAAAAAGAACCAAACATCTTATCTAGCATCTCGTCATTTTCAAACGGCCGTGTAATGCTTGCCATGGATTTTACTGCTTCATTGAGATGAAAAGAAAAAATTTCCAGCTCTTGTGACTCAAGTGGGTCAAATGCCTCTTTGATGTTCTTCATCGTCTCTTCTACTGCCTGAATCTGACGCTGTGAAATGAGCATAATCTCATCACTGAGATTTTTTGCATCCATGATTGCTTTTAGCTTCTCAATAAGTGCTGAAACATCATCTTTTGAGTTGAGCTCCAGATCAAACTCCAAACCATCAAGATGAAACCTTGACTCAAGGTCTATCTTGTTTTTTATAATAATTTTTTCTTTATCGGCTGCGTGAGACTCTAAGAGCTTTACTATCTCTTTGTCCTCTTCATCAGCCTCACGTGAGGCATCAAACAGTGCTACGACTATGTCGCTTTGCTCTATTGCCTCCAAGCTTCGCTCTATTCCTATGCGCTCTATCTCATCATCAGCCTCACGAATACCTGCCGTATCTACTATACGAATAAGATGCGAACCGATTTTGACCTGCTCTTCAATGGTATCACGCGTTGTACCTGCAATATCGCTCACTATTGCTCTGTTGTAATTCAGCAGTGCATTTAAAAGTGAGCTTTTACCTACATTTGGCTTTCCGACAATGGCTACACGAAAGCCCTGCATTAAGCCCTCACGCGATTTTGAAGCCTGCAGTGTCTTTTGCAAAAGCTTGTATAGCTCACGCAGCTTGGCTTCTATCTGAGCTACGAGATCTTGGGGCAGATCTTCCTCGGCATAATCAATAGTCACTTCCGAATAAGCCAAGATATGAATAATATCATCTCTTACTTTTTCAATAAACTCTTTGAGTGAGCCTTTCATCTGTGCAGCTAAAATTTTTGCAGCATCTTCACTTTTTGCCTCAATAAGCTGTGCAATTGCCTCTGCTTCGCTCAAGTCTATACGCCCGTTAAAAAATGCTCGCTTAGAGAACTCTCCCGGTTCGGCCAGCCTTGCACCTGCTGCAAGCGACGCCTTTAAGATAGACTGCGCAACAATATAGCCGCCATGACACTGAATCTCAACAACATCTTCAGCCGTAAAAGAGTGCGGCCCTTTAAAGTAGATAACAATAGACTCATCGATGAGCTCATCTGCTTCATTATAGACATTACAGAGTGTTGCATAACGGTTGGTAAAAGAGGATTTGTGTGTGAGTTTTTTTACTATGGAGAGTGCATCATCACCACTGAGGCGAATGATGGCGATGGAGCCGACACCATTGGCGGTTGCAATGGCGGCTATTGTGTCATTGTCTATCATTTTAGTAGTTATAATCGTTTACAATAACATATTTCAGACCATCACGAGTTGTTCGAATGGCTACATATTTGTCTGGATAACGCTCACGCAGCTCACGCAGAGCGATCTGAACCAAAACACCATCGAGTATCTTTGTCTGTGCACGACCATCTCTGTCTATACTTTCAAAGACACCCTGCAAGTAACGATTTACTGACTCTTCTTGGTTCTTTAAAAACTCTGCAATCTCTAAACGAAGCTGTACATTGTACTTTACATTGATCCAGTTAAAGATCATATATGAGAGTGCTTTGTATCTGTAACCCTCTTTTCCGATGAGTAGTGCTGCATCTTCTCCACTAAACTCTACAAGAAGTGTATCTGGAGCATATGCTGAGACATCTATCTCATCTATATCAAAGCATGTCAGAGCAAAAAGACGGTTGATCTCTTTTTTTACCTCTTTTGCAACCTCATCGATAGCAATTGAGAGCTCCTCTTCTGCCTCATCGATATTTTCATCAAAAGCATCATCATAATCAGCTGTATAGTCCAAGCCACTTGAGAGGTCCTCTTGCAGCTCTTCATCCTGGTCACTTACAAAAGATGCAGGCATCATCGTATCATTTAAAAACTGATGCGTATGCTCTTCTTGTTCTGGCTCTGCTTCTTTGACAGAAGGCGTTATAGTTTTTGTTTTTTTCTCTGGTTTTGGTTTTTTACTTACTTCTTCTTGGGCTACACTTTTTTTCAGCGTAGCAACAATAATGGCCTTTTTACGAAAAAGCCCTAAAAAACCACTACTTGGAGCCTGAACAACCTCTACTATGAGCTCTGTAACAGAACAATCAAGACGCTCTGCAGCATCTTGATAAGCTTGTTCAAGCGTTAAAGCTTCTATCTTAATCATAATTACTTCTCGCTTTTTTTCTCTAACGCCGCTTTTGCTTCTTTTGCATTTTTAAACTGCTGGTTTACAATAAACTGCTGTGCAATAGAGAAAAGGTTATTTACAAACCAGTATAACACAAGTCCTGACGGGAACGTCACGAAGAAGAAAGTAAAGATAATCGGTAAGTACTTAAATACTTTCTCTTGCATCGGATCTGTAAAGTTATTTGGTGTCATACGTTGTTGTAAGAACATAGAAGCACCCATTAAAATCGGTAGTACATAGTACGGATCCATACGTGAAAGGTCATCAATCCATAAGATCCACGGAGCACCCTGAAGTTCAACCGCATTTAAAAGTGTACGATAGAGTGCAAAGAAGATAGGAATCTGCAGTAACATCGGCAGACAACCACCAAGTGGATTGGCACCATGTTTTTTATACATTTCCATCGTCATTGCATTGAGTTTTTGTGGATCTTTTCCATACTTCTCTTTAAGCTCTTTTAACTTAGGCGCAAGCTCTTTCATCTTCTGCATAGATACCATACCCTTATATGTTAACGGGTAGAGTACGATACGGATAATTGCAGTCAGTGCAATGATAGCCCAACCCCAGTTTCCAAAGATATCATGTAACCATGAAAGAAGTGCAAAGAGTGGTTTTGCAGCGAATGTGAACCAACCATACTCAATGGCATTTGTAAGTACCGGATCAATTGACTTAAGTGTTTTATACTCTTTTGGTCCTATATATCCATGAATGTTCTCATCTTTCATAGCATCGAAATATACTACAGGGTTGTCATCACGACCACGCTCTACAATAACATTTGCCTCTTTTTTGAAACCATAAAGAATAATAGCCGTGTACTGATCAAAAGTAGAAGCAAGTTTTACATCAGAAAATACCTGACGTCCCTCTGCATCACCATCTTCGATAATATGCATAACATCATCACCTGTATAGATAAGCGCACCGGCAACGGCCATAAGCTTTTTAGAGACATGTGGACGATCACCAAGGTAAACGAAGTGTCTTACATCTTGCGATGTGCTGATTTTTGCATCATAGTGTCCATCGGCATAAAATGTCAGTACTTTTGTAACTGTAAGTGATGGAAGCTTTTGCGTGAGTGTAACTGTAACTGGTTTCCCCTCTTCTAGCGTTGCCTCATTCAGTGATGCTGTATAAGGAGTAGAGATCGCTGCTTTGTTTAAAGCATCATCAGCAAAACGGATGAAGAGCGGTTTTGTTCCATCTTGAGGAATAACCTGAGCATGAAGGTCATCATCATTTCTAAACTTCTCTTCCAAAAGCTCTTTTGAAGCGATACGACCAAGTGTATCTATTTTTAAAATAAATTTGTCATTTTTAATAGTAACAATATTTGTCAAATCTGAAGATATCTTCTCACTCTGTGCAATAATATGCCCGGCAACCTCTTCAACTTTTTTCTCAATGTTTACATTTTTTTGTGCTGTTTGCACATCTTTGTTCATCTCTGTTTTAGCATCTTGTGCAACTTCTGGTTCAGCCGGTGGAAATATTGCTGTATACCCTACGAAAAATATGATAGAAAGCAGTACTGCGACTAGCAATCTTTGATTTGGTGACATTTTGTCTAACACAAATTACCCTTTATATGAAAAATTTTTTATGATGTAATAGCGGTTTTTTTTACTTGGAACCAACCAATATTTTATAGAATCAACATCAAGTTTTGCAGGTCTGTGGCATAGTTTCTCCAGCTCTGGATAATCAATACCGCCTTCAAAAAGTTGATTGCAACGTAGTATTCTAGTAAAAGAGTGGTAAAAAGCACTTGAAATTGAATTGTTTTCGAAATTTAATCGGGCATATTCACTACAAGATGGGTAATATCGACACGACCCAAAGCCAATAAGTGTGAAAAATTTCTGGTAGAGCCAGAGCAGTTTAAGCAGTAATTGCTTTAGTGCGTGAGAGAATTTTTTTAAAATCATTGTGAAGTTTTTCATGAGAGGTCTCAAACAGTCCTACTTTTGCAACAAAAATATAAGTACCATCTTTGAGAGAGTTTGAGAACTCGTAAAACATCGCGCGCATTCTTCGCTTTGCTCGATTACGCTTTACAGCATTACCGACTTTTTTAGTCGCTGTAAAACCTACTTTACGAATTCCATCTTGAGGAATAAAAAAAAGAACCACACTGCTGGAGTGTTGGTTTTTCCCTTTTTTGTAGACATAGCTGAACTCTTTATGAGTCTTTACTACGTCAAATCCGCCTATACTGACAATTTTTTACGACCTTTAGCACGACGACGGTTTAAAACTTTACGACCATTTGCAGTAGCCATTCTAGCTCTGAAACCGTGTGTTCTTTTTCTAGGTGTATTATGTGGTTGGTATGTTCTTTTCATAGTGACATATCCTTATCTGATTTAAGTGCGGAAGTTTAGCCAACTTTTACTTAAAGTGCTATTAAGGTTCATAGAAAGCTTGTATAAGTTCGAATTCGATAAAATACATATTTCATACACAGTTCAAGAGCAAAAGGTTTAAAAATAATGAATGAGAGTAAAAATTTTTTACGTACAATAGTAGAAGAAGATTTAAAATCCGGTAAATATGACAAAGTCGTTACCAGATTTCCTCCTGAACCAAATGGTTTTCCCCACATCGGACATGCAAAGTCTATCTTTATAAACTTTGGCATTGCCAAGGACTATAATGGTTACTGTAACTTACGCATGGATGATACAAATCCGACAACAGAAGACACAAAGTATGTTGAAGCACTCAAAGATGCAGTAAAGTGGTTAGGGTACACATGGCATGGAGATATTCGCTTTACCTCTGACTATTTTCCTGCACTCTATGAATATGCAAAAACTCTCATCAAAATGGGCAAAGCCTATGTTGACTCTCTTAGCGAAGAGGAGATACGTCAGTACCGTGGAACGGTAACGCAACCAGGTAAACGCAGCAAATATGCACAACGTTCTGTAGAAGAGAACCTGGATCTTTTTGAGCGCATGAAAAACGGAGAGTTCGCAGAGGGAGAGCATGTCCTTCGTGCCAAGATCGACATGGCTGCTCCAAATATGAAGCTTCGTGACCCTCTTTTGTACCGCATACGTCATGCACATCACTTTCGCACAGGCGATGAGTGGAAGATCTACCCTATGTATGACTTTGCTCACTGTCTATCAGACTATCTTGAGGGAGTAACACACTCTATATGTACCCTTGAGTTTGAGAACAACCGTGATATCTACGACTGGGTTCTTGACACGCTTGTAGAGCCTCCTCGTCCATACCAGCATGAGTTTGCACGTCTTAACATCAGCTACACGGTTATGAGTAAAAGAAAACTCTTAGAACTTGTAGAGGGTGGTTATGTCAACGGATGGGATGATCCGCGTCTTCCTACCATTGCAGGTTACCGCAGAAAAGGCTACACTCCAGAAGCTATCAGAACATTTTGTGATCAGGTTGGTGTTGCCAAGGCAAACTCAGTAGTCGATGTCTCTCAGCTTGAGTTCTGCATACGAGATGATCTAAATACAAAAGTACCTCGGGTCCTGTGTGTACTTGATCCTTTAAAGGTAACTATTGAGAACTATGAAGGGCGTGAAGAGATAGATGCTCCCTACTATCCGCATGATGTGCCAAAAGAGGGCAGCAGAAGACTTCCATTCTCACGTGAGATATATATAAACCGTGAAGACTTCGAAGAGAACCCTCCAAAAGGTTACTACCGCCTCACACCGGAACAACCGGTACGATTAAGACACGGCTACATTATCTCTTGTAAAGAGATCATCAAAGATGAAAACGGAAACATTACAGAGATAAAAGCCCAGTACTATCCAGACTCTAAAAGTGGAAACGATACAAGTGGCATCAAAGTAAAAAGTGCCATTCAATGGGTAAGTGCTGCAGATGCCAAAAAGGTAGAGGTAAGACTCTATGACAGACTCTTCAAAGCAGAGTTTCCAGAGGGCATAGAAGACCTAAACCCGGACTCTTTAAAGATCATCAAAAACGCACTCATAGAACCAGCGGTAATCAGCGATGCACCAGATGAACGTTTTCAGTTTGAGAGAGAGG
>JAMORG010000060.1 GCA_027063745.1 Sulfurimonas sp. | reverse complement strand
ACTCTTGAAGAGTTTGAAAAAAATGAAAATATCCAAGATTATTTTGAAGATACACAACGATTTTATGAATGCTTAGGGAGGCAAAAAGAGCTTTTTAATCATTATATTGAAGAATTTACACAATATAAGGGGGATGTAAATAAGATTGATTTAGAAAAATATAGGCAGTTTTATTTAGAATCAGAATTTCCATATATTGTTTTAATGAAATATTTAAATACTTTGAAGAAAAAAGCAATACTACACATTTATAAAAGCAGTACAAGTTGTCAAGATAATGAAGTGATAGTTAAAGAGGTCTCTTTTTGTATCGATGTATTGAAAAATTTGATTTCTAAGGTATTTATAATAAAGGAATCAATCGATTTTAGAGATAAAAAACAGTCGAAATTTCAAGAGTTCCAACTATTTCACCATCATCTCTTATGGGTAGAGAGAATAGTGAATGCTCTTATTGATGATGAGATATATAACTACCCTTTAGTAAACTCTAAAGAGTGTGAATATTCAAATGTAATGCAGTATCCTGAGAGTTTGATGATTTGTATGGATGCTTCGTTGTGTAAAGAGCTGGAGTTGTTGCATGCACTTGTACATAAAGAGTCAGAGACATTTTATAGGTTTTATATAAGAGCAGAGTATTTGCAGGCTTATTTTGTTTTTAAAGAGTTGATGGAAAATGTTGAGAAATTGCTCTCTTTGTTAAAAGATCTCTATTATTTGACATATTCGGACTTGGAAAACAGTTTCTTTCAGCTACTTGAGTTTTTAAGCTACACTGATAATGAGCAGATCTTAACTGTCTATGATATACAGGGTGTCAAACAGTTGAACAGCCGCTATGGCGAAGAAAACATAGATTTGATTTTGAAAAAGATTGAACAGATTGTAAAAGAAGAATTTTTAAAAAATCCTCAAAACAGTTTAGTGGTGCGAGGAATAAGTGCAAGTTTTTATATTTTGCATCTCAATCTTCAAGATAAAGAAGAGTTTAAAAACATAATAGCAAATATAACTCAAAAGATTGCACAAATGTTGCAAGAGGAGTTTGTGCATTATGATGTATCGTCCAATGTAGCCTCTTTTTTCTTGGATGCAAAAGTAAAATATCATAAAGATGAACTGCGACGCATTATGTTAGAGTTGAAAAACAGAGCAAAAGAGAGTGGTACCACTCTTTTTTACTATACAAAAGAGGAACAAGACAGCATTCGCAAGTGGTTAAATGAACGTTACTTTAGTATCAAATTTTTGCAAGATAAAATCAAAAACAAAGAAGTCGGCATTATGCTGCAGCCCATATATAAAACAAAACAAGATGAACTGTTTGCAGTAGAGGCTTTAGCAAGAATCAAAGATGAGGGCAAACTCTTACCAGCGGGCATATTTATAGATACGCTCTATGAGATTGATCTAGTTACAGAGCTCGATATGTTGGTTCTTGATGCGATTTTAGAAAAGAAAGAGTATATTCTTCAAAAAAACATTCATGTCTTTATTAATGCTGCCTCATCATCATTGGGGGATGCTCGATATATGAAAAAACTCTATAAATTTTTAGAGGAGTTTCCACCTGAAAATATTGTTGTAGAGATAACAGAACAGCAGGCATTGAATAGTTTGGATCTTTTAAAAGAGTTTCATAAAAAAACAAATGTACAGTTTGCCATTGATGATTTTGGAACAGGTTATTCTGCTTTAAAAACTGTTTCTGAAATGGTAGAAGAGAATCTCATAGCAGTATTGAAAATGGATGGTTCACTAATAGCAAACCTGGATAAAGAAGTACAAACACAAAAAATAGTCAAAATCATTACACAAATGTGTGAAACATTTGAGATATACTCTTTAGCAGAGTTTATTGAAAACGAAGAGACTCTTGAACTCCTTAAAGAGTTTAATGTAGATTTGTCCCAGGGTTATTTTTTATCCAAACCACTTATTGCAGAAGAGTTGAGACTTCTGTAAATAAAGGTGCAATATAGAAATAAGCAAAATTTCATTATAATCCTTTTATGAATTTATTATCAGCCAGTAATATTGCACACTCTTTTGAGTACGAACTCTTCTCTAATGTCTCACTTGATCTTTATGAAAAAGAGAGTATCGCTATTATCGGAGTAAGTGGCAGTGGAAAGTCCACACTGTTGCATATTCTCTCAACACTCCTTCATCCACAAAAAGGAGATGTGAAGATCTTACAAAAAGATATAGCAACACTCAAAGAAAAAGAGCTGGCAAAACTACGTCGTGAAGCACTCGGGCTCGTTTTTCAGTCACACTATCTCTTTAAAGGCTTTTCTGCTTATGAAAACTTAGAAGTTGCAGAGATATTGGCACAAAAGCCCATAAATACAGAGCTTTTACAAGCACTTGAGATAGAGCACTGCATACATCAAAAAGTGACAGAGCTCTCAGGAGGTCAGCAGCAGCGTGTCTCTATTGCCAGAGTGCTTACAAAACAGCCACGGCTTATCTTTGCAGATGAACCAACAGGTAATCTTGACGCTAAAACCGCAAAAGATGTTATGGAGCTTTTCTTCTCATACATCAATGAACATAATGCAGCTATGATTTTGGTAACACACGATGAGGGACTTGCACATATGTGTGATAAAGTCTATAGACTACATGAAAAAGAGTTACAACGGATAAAATAGATGGAGTTTGCAGCAGTTTTCAATGAAGTAAATATGGTTGGTTTTTTACTGCTTTTTTTTCGTTTTGCAGCACTTTTTATCGCTACACCTATCTTTTCGCACAACTCTATTCCTATGAATATAAAAGCCTCTATGGCTTTTTTCTTCGCTGTCGTCTTTTACGCTTCTATGCCGCCTTTAAACATCCCTATAACCATTCCAACTGTTATCATCGCAATACTGAGTGAGTTTTTACTTGGAATGGTTGTTGGGATTGCTCTGCAGCTTGCCTATAATGTTATAACCTTTGCAGGAGGGCAGATCTCATTTATGATGGGTTTTTCCATGGCCAGTGCCATTGATCCGCAATCTGGTGTCTCTATGCCTATCATCTCGCAGTTTCTATCACTTTTGGGGCTTATGATGCTCTTTGCACTTGATCTGCATCACTGGATGCTGCTTTTGGTAGACCACTCTCTTAAAACTGTGCCATTGGGCGGATTTGTAGTGACAAATGACTTTTTTTACTATCTTATTCATGCAACGGCCAATATGTTTTTAGTTGGTTTTATTATTGCATTTCCTATCATTGCACTCTCGTGGCTTGCTGATGTTATCTTTGGAATGCTGATGAAGACAATGCCACAGTTTAACCTTTTGGTTATTGGTTTTCCAATTAAGATTATGGTGGCATTTGCCGTTATTATTGCGACCCTGACAGCTATGATGTTGATCTTAAAAGGCCAAGTTCAAGAAGCTTTTAATGCTTTGGAGATGTTTTTTTAGTTTTTTTAGGGTACAATAAGTTGATTTGAAAATCATATAATCCCTTAAAGGACCATGGCGTGAAGATATTACTGTTAAATGATAATCCTGTTGTAGATAAATTGGTTACACTCAGTGCACAAAAGACTGAAGATGATTTGGAAATAGCTATTGATTTGGATAGTTTGGAATCCTCGCAATACGATTTGCTTGTTGTTGATGACAGTGTATTGCAAAAGACAACACTCGATGCAATCAAAGAGAAGATCTCATTTGCAAAATCTTTATATATATGCTCACGTGACAGTGAAATACCTGAGGGATTTGATTCGACTCTAAAAAAGCCATTTTTACCAACAGATTTAGTAGAACTTTTTGCTTTTTTAGATAAAGAGATAGCAAATGCTCCATCAGTGCCTGCACAAACAGAGCCGGAGTGTGATATAGATGAGAACGAAGAGTTGCCGTTTGACGAGCAGGTTGAAGAAGATGTTGGTGCTTTGGAGCTTGATGAGTTGGGTGGTTTGGATGATGAGCTAAATCTTGATGATGAGTTAAATCTTGATGATGAGCTACAACTCGATGATGAACTTTCTTTAGAAGATGATTTTCATTTGGATGATGAAGCGTTATCTGAAGAAGATGCAGATGATAACAGTGAGAGTGTTTTAGATGATGAAGAGGCTCAAAAAGTAAAAGAGTTACTTGATGAGACTGAAGATAATGAAGATATTAGTGATCTTGATTTTGATATGGCACTGGATCTGGAAGATGAGGCTGATGCTGATGTCGGAGGGGAAGATACCTTAGATGATTTACAAGAGGCTGTTGAGGAAGAGGAACTGTTAGAAGAGCTTGAGAGTGCAAGTGTAGAGGAGCTTGAAGATTTTATAGATGAAGCGGTTACAGAAGAGCTTGAAGAAGAGAGTGTACAAGAAGAGGTTGCCAAAGACCCTGAGGTAGATTATGAGATGGCACTTGATTTAGAAGATGAAGCTGATGCAGATATTGCACTTGAAGATAGTGATAATGATACAGACTCAGAACTTGAAGAGCTGGAGCTGGATTTAGATAGTAATGACAATGCAGACTCAGAACTTGAAGAGCTTGAGGAAGATTTTTCAGATGACAATAGTATCTCTGAAGAAGAGGAAGCAAAAGAGGAGATTGATGATTTGCCTACAGAAGAGCTTGAAGAAGTAAATGAGAATGACTTAAATGAAGATACAGCTCAAGATGATGAGCTTGAAGAGCTTAGTGATATTTTAGAAGATGAAGAAGATATTGATACTCAAAGTGATAACCTTATTTCTGAAGAAGAGTTAGAGAGTGCAAGCGAAGAAGAAGCACAAGAAGATATCGCTTCACAGATTCAAGAAGCAGTTGAAGAGCTCTCTGAAGAAGATCTTGAGAGCGAACTTGATGATGAAACTCTTTTAGAAATAGCAGCAAATGATATCGACTCACTTGACGCTTTAAGCTCACGCGATTTGAAAATGGCACTGGGTGAGGCTGTAGAAGAAGAGATTGATGATATTGAAGAAGAGCTCCCTCTTGATGAGACTGAAGAAGACAACAGTGATGCAGATGAGAGTTTGGTTGTTGACAGCAGTGACGAAATAGCAGATGAGACTCTAAACAGTGGTGTGGAAAAACTTAAAAAACTACTCGAGCTTCTAAGTGATAAAGAGGTGGCAGCGACGATGAAGGGTATGAAAATTACTGTAAATATAGAACTAGGTGATGCATAATGAGCCAGATTAACGGAGCGGTATTAGTTCTCTCAGGTCCAAGTGGAGCGGGTAAAAGCTCTTTGATTAATAAAATTATTGATGATATAGGGGAGTGTTATTTTTCTATTTCCACTACAACACGTCCGATGCGTGAGGGTGAAGAAGATGGTGTACACTACCATTTTGTAAGTGAAGAAGAGTTCAAACGTGAGATAGAAGAGGATCAGTTCTTAGAATATGCAGTAGTGCATGGTAACTATTATGGTACTTCCATGCGTCCTGTAAAAAAAGCACTAGAAGAGGGTAAGCTTGTTATCTTTGACATTGATGTTCAGGGAAACAGTGCCGTGCAAAACAGATTGGGAGATATTACAACCTCTGTTTTTATCACACCACCTTCACTTTCTGAACTTCGTCGTCGTTTGGAGAATCGCTCAACTGACTCTCAAGAGGTGATAAACAAGCGTTTGGAGATGGCAAAAAGAGAGATTCAGAGGGTATCAGAGTATGACTTTTTGCTTATCAATGATGACTTGGATGAGACAGCGGATAAGCTTCGTCTCATTGCAATTACGGCACGTCTTAAAAAATCAAGCGATGAGATAAATGCCTTTGTCGTGAAGTGGGAAGAGTCGTAAGAGAAGATACAGCATTGTTTTGATACAATCAAACACTTAAAATTAAAGGATTTATATGTTAGGAATGTCTGGTGGATGGGAATGGTTAGTAGTTCTAGCTATCGTAGTTATTCTATTTGGTGGTAAAAAAATCCCAGAACTTGCAAAAGGTCTTGGAAAAGGGATTAAAAACTTCAAGCAAGAGATGAAAGAAGTTGATGAAGTAGCTACTGATGCTCCAAAAAAAGTTGAAAAGAGTGAAGAGGTGGCTTCTGCTGAAGAAACTCCAAAATCTACAACACAAGCGTAAGCCTTGAAGCAACGTGTAGCAGCGCTTTTGCGCGAAAAACTTGGTCGTGAGGTTGTTTTAGAAAAGCCACGTGACCGCTCTTTTGGTCACTTTGCAACACCTATTGCTTTTTCATTGGCAAAAGAGTTGCGTAAATCTCCGATGGTTATTGCAGATGAGTTGGCAAGCTCTTTTGAAGATGTGAGTGAGTTCTCAAGTGTTGAAGCAGTCAAAGGTTACCTAAACTTTCGTTTGAGCGAAGAGTTTTTAGCTGAGTATGCTTCGTGGGCACTTGAAAACCCAAGTGAGTTTGCAACGCAGAAAAAGGGGGAGAAGATCCTTTTGGAGTTTGTCAGTGCAAACCCGACAGGTCCTCTTCATATCGGTCATGCCCGTGGCGCTGTTTATGGGGACACGCTTTATCGTCTTGCAAAACATCTCGGTTATGACATCACAGCTGAGTATTATGTAAATGATGCAGGAAACCAGATAGACCTTTTGGGTCTTTCTATTCAGCTCTATGGTCGTGAAAATCTTTTAGATGAGACAGTAGAGTACCCTGATGCATACTACCGTGGTGAGTACCTTGACGGTCTTGCCCGTGAGGCAATGGAAAAATTTGGCGCAGATATTTTTCATGATGAATCACGTCGCCGTGAGCTTGCAATGTGGGCCAAAGATGAGGTGATGAAGATCATTGTCAAAGATTTGGCAGATACAAACAT
>JAMORG010000059.1 GCA_027063745.1 Sulfurimonas sp. | reverse complement strand
GTCTGGTATGGTCCCATTGGTTGGACTTTTATGCTCATTTTCATCTCTTTTTTAGTCGAATTATAGCATTATACACTTATGGATTTTTATAAAACTTTAGAGTTAATTTTAGAAGAAAAAGAAGTACAGAAGAAATTTGCACACTTTAGCGAGTTTTATCGGGCATTTGAGAATAAAGAGCTTGAATTTGAGGAGAATTTTACTCCAAAAAAGTTCACAAAGCCCTCATATGCAGATATATGTACGACTGTTCCGCCACAGCAGGTTCCAAAGCGTTCCAACCTCACGCAAAAAGAGGGACAGATAAATCTACTGCATGCCGTTGCACATATTGAGTACTCTGCAATTGACTTAGCCCTAGATGCAGCCTATAGGTTTCAAGGACTGCCACGTGAGTACTATGCTGACTGGCTTGAGGTAGCAGATGATGAGATACGCCACTTTAAAATGCTTGAGACTCTGTTGCGTGAGCTGGGAAGTTACTATGGAGCGGTGAGTGTTCATGATGCTTTGTTTGAAGCAAGCCAGAAGACACAGACACTTTTAGAGAGAATGGCAGTTGTACCAAGGTATTTGGAAGCCAACGGTCTTGATGCAACACCGATGATACTAAAAAAGTTAAAAAAGTTGCCTAAGAGCGAGATGATTGAAAATATCATAAGCAATTTAGAGATCATTTTAGACGAGGAGATAGATCATGTAAAAAAAGGCGATGTATGGTTTAAGTATGCCTGTGAGCGTGAGGGTGCAGATGAGAGTATCTACTTTGAGATAATAGCAAAATATTATCCTCGTGGTTTTTTACGTCCAAATGATTTAAACCTAGAGGCAAGAAAAGAGGCGGGGTTTTCCTGCTCAGAGCTTAAAGTCATGGCAAAAAGAGAGGTTTGTTAAGCCTTTTTTTCTTGCATAAAAGAGCTGCTGTCATGATATCTGTCTCTAATAGCTAAAAATTCATCAAGATGTTCAAAAAAGATTTCTACTAATTTTGGGTCGAAATGTTTTCCGCTTTCATCTTTAATAAATTTTAAAATCTTCTCATCCGGCCATGCTTTTTTATAACATCTGTCACTGCCAAGTGCGTCAAAAACATCAGCAAGTGCAGTGATGCGTCCGTAGATATGAATGTCTTCACCTTTTATTCCTCTAGGATAGCCGCTGCCATCATATTTTTCATGGTGTTCATAAGCGATAATCGCTGCTGTTTGGAGGAGCGGTTTTTTGGAATCTTTAAAGAGTTCATATCCTATTTCAGCATGTTTTTTCATAGTCTCCCACTCCTCTTGTGTGAGTGTTCCTGGTTTATTTAAAATATCATCAGGAATACCAACTTTTCCAATATCGTGCATAGGAGAAGCTGTTGTTAGATATTTAATCTTTTTTTCACTGAGTCCATAGTGTTTTGCAAGGAGCTCTGAATATTTAGCAACGCGACGTACGTGAAAGCCTGTCTCTTGACTTCGTGTCTCTCCTATCTCACCCATGCGGAAAATCAAGTCCTCTTGGGTGTGTTCTAAATCTTCATGCAGTTTTATAACATCAGTAATATCATTACGTATGGCAATAAACTCTTCAATCTCACCATTTTGATTTAAAATAGGATTAATTGTTGCTTCAACAATATAGTAACTCCCATCTTTTTTCTTGTTTTTAACAATGCCGTACCATGGTTTTTTAGCAAGAATTGTTTGCCACATATCTTTAAAAGCACTTTTTGGCATATCTTTATGTCGGACAATATTGTGTGGTTTACCGATGAGCTCCTCTTTGGTATAACCCGAAATCAGACAAAATTTATTATTTACATAGGTTATTTTTCCTCTTTTATCTGTTTTTGAGACGATACTGCTTCTATCAACTGCATTTTTATATTCACTGAGCAGTTTTACATTTTTCATAATATCATGTTTGAGTTGTAAAGAGAGCCATGCTGTGATGATGAGAAAAAGCATAAAAAACAAAACATTGATAATAAGTGTAATAGATACACTGTCTGTTTTTTCTCTAATATGATCATTGATTAATTTTAATTGTTTTAGTTGTATGGCATAGAGTCTGTTTATAATATGGGTTGTAATAATATACCATTGGTTTGGCTCTATATCGGTTGTGAGTTTTTTATATAAGAAAACCTCTTTGACAATAGTTTGTATAACTTGGTAATCAGAGCTTTTTTCTATGGCGCGAAATGCTTTTAAGAAATCATACTCTGTGGTCGCTTCAAAACGGTAGAGTGCTGTGTCATACATTCCTTTTGCATGGATGGCTCTGTTGAGTAGTTCTTGATTGTTTTGTTTTTGTTGCGTGAGAGCACCGTTTAATGCTCCTCTAATCTGTCCTAAGGCCTCTTTCATAAAAGAGATATTGGTAAAAGATTCTAAAATATTTTTGACTTTATAATCATCTACACTCATAACATGCTGAAGGTAATCATGTTGAATTTCAGCAATAAGTCTTGTGTAATAATCAAAAACAAAGTTAGTGTTGAGTTGGAGTTTGTCTATAGAATGGCGTATTGTCTCTAAGTCTTTGAACTTTTGTATATATTCCGGTTTTTTATGATGACAGTAGCGTAAAAATTTTTGAAATGATTTTTTAACATCTTTACGTTTTTGAAGCAGTTCATGCTGAAACTTTTGTCCTTTACTGCCAAGATAACCACTGCTAAGACCACGCTCTTGTTGCATATCATTTATAAGTTTGGCGATTGTTTGAATTTTATTATTATCACTTTGGAGTTTATGTAAATCTTTGAGTGTGTCATAGCCATTGCTTACAAAGACAAAAAAACTGATTGTTATGATGACAACAGGTAAAAATGTAAGAATTTTAAGCCTGTTTAATATGGAATTTGAATTTATTTGGATTCCTTTAAAAAATATGAGTAATTATAGAAGCTAAGTGTTAAAGAAATGTTAAAAAAGTGAAGAAGTGATGAAGATTATTACTATTTGAAACAAGTATATAAACTTTTAACTTGTTTGTGTTTATAGAAATTTTTTTTAGTTTTTTATATTGATAATCTTTATCTTTAGAAAATTGTATATTGAAAATTTGGCTGTTTGTTACGAAAGTTAGATATAATTATTAATATTTTGTAAAGGTTTAAGCTATAAGATGAGTAAATATTCTCAGATAAGTGACTATCTTGTCCGCTTTTTAGACAATGAAGTACGAAAAACAGGCATACAAAAAGTAGTCGTAGGACTCAGTGGCGGGCTGGATTCTGCAGTGGTTGCAGTACTGGCACAAAAAGCTTTTGGTGATGATCTTTTGTGTGTGAAGATGCCTTCTCACTACTCATCACAAAGTTCACTGGATGATGCGGATGCACTCTGTCAAAAGTTTTCACTGCGTAGTGAGACCTGTAGTGTGGCTCCTATGATAGAGGCATATGAAAAAGCCAATCCAGATATGGATAACCTGCGAAAAGGAAACTTTTCTGCACGTATGCGTATGGCGACACTCTTTGATATCTCTGCACGTGAGAGTGCTTTGGTTCTTGGTACAAGTAACAAAAGTGAGCTGATGCTTGGGTATGGAACACTCTATGGGGATTTGGCTTCGGCAATTAATCCTATAGGTGATCTGTATAAGAGTGAAGTTTTTGAACTTGCCCGTTATCTTGGAGTAAATGACTCCATTATAGACAAGCCGCCTTCTGCTGATCTGTGGGATGGTCAGAGTGATGAAGCAGATCTTGGTTATACATATGCTCAGCTTGATGCTGCTATGAAACTCTATGTTGATGAGCGACTCTCACGTGATGAGATAGTAGCAAGAGGTATTGATGCAAAGATGCTTGATATGATTATAAAACGTATTTTTCGTAATCATTTCAAAAGAAAGATGCCAGTCATTGCAAAACTGACATCAAGAACACTGGGGCATGATTTTAACTACCCTCGTGATATTACACTTTAAACAAGGAAAAAAAATGAATTCAAAAGCAATGAAGATCCCGTTTAGCAAGTATGAAAGTTCTGTGCATGCCCACTCAAATGTCAGTGATGCACTTGATGGTGAAGATGTAAATCAGGTGCGTGAGCTCGAAGAGGAATTTTCGGCATATATAGGAACATCAAAGGCTTTGGCTACTTCACATGGTACATCAGCACTTCATTTGGCTATGCTTGCACTTGATCTTAAGCGTGGTGACAAGGTCATTTGCTCAGTCAATGCCCACCCAAGTCTTCCTGAAGTGGTACGCCATTTTGACGCAGAGCCAGTATTTATTGATATTGAGCCGGAAAATTACAATATGGATATTTTGAAACTTGAAGAGTATCTTGAGTCAAACAAATCAAAAAAACTCAAAGCTGTAATCTTGACACATCTTGGTGGTAATATGGTTGACTTGGACAAAGTTTACTCTCTGGGTAGAATATACAATGTAAAGATTGTAGAAGATGCGAGTGATGCACTCGGTGCGAGTTACAAGGGTAAAAAAATCGGTGCTACGGGTGCTGATATTGTATGCTTTAATTTCTCTCCGCACTTAAAGAAAAATATCTGTAACGGCGGTATGCTTGTGAGTGAAGATGAAGAGATTATGCAAAGAGCGCGTCTGCTTGCAAATCATGCAATGGTCCGTGATGAAGATGCACTTGAGTATATCTATGATGTGATTGACATTGGAAATGACTACTCACTCAGTCAGCTCAATGCTGCATATATCCGTGCACAGATAAAAGATACGGACAAAAACATTCAAAGACAGCGTGAAATAGCTAAAATGTACTCTCAAGAACTCGCAGATGTAGAGCATGTAAGTATTCCAATGGGGATAGATGCAGAGAGTGCTTGTTCTCTTTATATTATAAAAATAGATAAAAACAGAGACTCTTTTGCTGTAGCACTTAAAGAAGAGGGCATTGGTACGGGTCTGCACTATATTCCGTTACATTTGCTCACGTACTATAAATCAAAGTACTCTTTGCGTGTTAATGATTTTCCGGTTGCACTTCGTACTTTTCAACAGGTGCTCTCTTTGCCTATCTATGCAAGTATGAGTGATGAAGATGTAAAAACTGTTATCAACACTATTAAAAAGATAGCAAAAACAAGAGTATAATCTTTGAAAAAATCTCTTGTTTTTTGGGTTGAAGAGTACTTCTACAACCCAAGGCTCACGCAAAGAATCCTCTCTTATCTACTGCTACCTCTCTCATGGCTGTACTGTTTTGTAATGCACTTGCGCTTCAAGCTTGCAAAAGCAGAAGATATGGGCATAGATATCATCAGTGTCGGTAACTTGACAGTCGGTGGGAGTGGCAAGACACCACTTGTTACGGCACTTGCCCAAAAAGTAAAAAAGCCGGCTGTGATTTTAAGAGGTTACGGCAGAGAGTCACAGGGAATGATTGTAGTTAAAGATGGCACTGAGATTTACTGTGATGTACGTATCAGTGGGGATGAAGCGATGATATATGCAAAAAAACTGCCTCACGCAACCGTTATTGTCAGTGAAGATAGAAAAACAGCTATCAAAAAAGCAAAAGAGCTGGGCTGTGAGATGGTTTTTTTAGATGATGCCTACTCCAAGCACTCCATAAAGAAAAAAGACATCCTCATAGATGTGAGCACACCAAATACTTTTTGTCTGCCAAGTGGACCATACAGAGAGAAGCTCTGGCTGGGTAAAGATGCTATGGTTTTACGAGAAGATGTGGACTTTGTGCGTGAGGTATATGTAAAAGATCCATCTGCTAAGATGGCATTGGTTACAGCCATTGCCAGACCACAGCGACTTGATAAATATCTGCCAAAAAATGTAGTTGCAAAACACTATTTTGAAGATCATCACAGTTTTGAAAAAAAGGAATTAGAGCTGATTTTAGCGCAAGATGGAGTTGATTCTTTGTTGGTTACATTGAAAGATTATGTAAAAATCGAGCATTTTGGTTTGCCACTTTCACTTCTTGATTTAGAAGTAAAAGTGTTAAAAGGCGGGCTTATTTAATCATTTTTTTAAAGATAGAACCAGTAACAAGTAAAGAGATACCGTCAAAGAAAAGACTAAATCCTACTAAAAGCCCGATAAGATAGAGTGAACTAAACGGCCAACCTACAATAAAAAGAACACCAATGAGCATAGATAAAATGGCATTTATCAGCCACATAATCCAACCACTTGCAGGTCGCATTGAAAATGCAAGAGAAAAACCTGCAAATGAATCCATAAAAAAGTAGATAGCCAGTAGTAAACCAACAGTTCCTACACCTGTCATCGGGTAAAAGATCATCAGTGCAGATACACCGATAAGTACAAAACTCTTAAGCCATCCGGCAATATCACGCTTATCGGTAATATATGTAAAGTATCCAGCCATAAAACCGGAAAACATCATCAGCCACGCAACAAATGTTACTGTTGCCATTGTCATAAAAGTAGGGTAGATGATACCTACAAGTCCTAAGAGTATAAAAATTATACCTGCTATTTTTGAGTATTTTGAAAACTTTTCAAATAAATCTTCTTCTACTGGATATTTCCACATTGTAAATCCTTTGTTTTTTTGTTATTTCAAGCATATTATAGAGCTTTTTTAAAGCCGGATATGCTACTTAGTTAGCACTTCTTTACTCTTCTGAGAGATCTCTTTTTTCTTTGTAGTAGTAAAGCAGGGCAAGCTCTGTAAAGTAAGGCCCAAAAACATTAAAAACAGGGATAAAGTTAAAGAGCGAACCTATAAATGCAAAGCCCCATGTAGCTGCTTTATACTCTTGTCGTTTTTGTTCTGCCTCTTTTCCAAACACATAGCTGGAAGTATCATACGCCAAAGTGTCTTTCATCAGCCATACCCATAGAGCAACCAAAATAAGAAAGTTTAAGACAGGGATAAAAAGCAGTGGCAGTGTAACAATCGAGACTCCTATGAAAACAGCCGTATCTTTGAGTGTTTTTAGTATGGTTTTACGCTCAATGTCCTCATAAAAAGAATCATAAGGGAAGTGCTCCTCTTTGATAG
>JAMORG010000058.1 GCA_027063745.1 Sulfurimonas sp. | reverse complement strand
CGATAACGAATAGTTTTTACACTCTGATATGAGCTTCCATGACGTTTTACCTTTGGAAGATTTTCGTTAAGTGTGATTTTTTGACGCTTAAAAGCCTCTTTACGCTCTTTTTCCTCTTTTGCCTTTTTAATAGCATCTATTTTTATTAGGTTAAGATGAGAAAGTGTCTGCTTGAGTGCATTTTGGCGTTTTAAAAGCTTTTTTAACTCTTTTTTATACGATGCTTTTGCAAGTTCAAGCTTTTTGAGTGCTTTTTTATTCTCTTTTTGTTTTGCCACGAGCTCTTTTTGTTTTGACTCTATTGAACTAATAGAACGCTCTAACAGTTTAACTTTATCATTTAGCTTTTTAATGACATCTGCATTTTTCACAAAATTCTTGCTCAACTCTTTTGCTTTTTCCTGCGACTCTTTAAGCATAGCTTTGAGTACTTCTAGTTCCATAATCGCATCTTGTGTCTCAGGATACTCTTCATTTAAGATCATAGAGAGTGAAACACCTTTGGCCAGGACAAAAACCAATTCACTTTCAAGCTTTTGCTGTTTGGCTTCTAAGCTCTTTTGCTGCTTTTTTATCTCTTTTAGATCAGAAAGATTCTTTTTATAGATATTCTCTTTGTCCAGTAACTCTTTTTTTAGCTCTTTGAGATATTTTTCCTGCTGTAAAATCTCTTTTTTCTGATTAAGTATAGCTTTGGCAGTTTTAGCCATCTTCTTGTTTAAACTTAAGTAGTTTTTAGAGTAGGTCTGTAATTTTGAACTTGTATTTTGAATTTTTTTATCAATATCAGCCTCTCCAAAGAGCAGTGCACTACTTATAAAAAATAGAAAAACTATTTTAACTATCATCATACCTCTTCTTTATGTCCAAGAACAATAAAAACTGCCAGTAATATAGAAATAGCCAAAGCAACACCAAGCATTATCAAAGAGTCATGCAATGTATCAAAAAATATCACCTCTATACCTATACTCTCAAACTGTTTGTGTACCCACTCCGTTGTTGAAAGATACATAAAAAGAGCAAAAGCAAGTAAAAAAGCAATGATCGCATCAACAATTGCCAGTCGAAAAAGTACTGCTGAGCGCAACCATACAGGTGCACCAAAAAGACCCATAATGCTCATACGTTCATTATGTTGAAACTGCCAAATACGAAGTTCTTTAAAAATCAGTAAAACTGTAACAAGAAGCACTGTAAAGGCAAAAACAGAAACTACAGTTTTAAAAAGTAACAGAAGCTTATAGGTAGTATCATGTGTTTTTGTAAAACTTTCAACCTTGTTTATTGATTGGCTTCGTAATAACTTTGCACTTAACTCTTCTAGTTCTTGAGGTGTCGGATAGTGCTTGAGTTTTAATTTGTAAAACTTTGGTAATGTCAGCTTTAAAAGCTCTATGTTTTTTTTACTCATACTTCCATTTAAACGCTTTATGACGGCATCTGGAGAGAGTTGTTCTACATCTTCAACTAAAGGATTAGCACGTATCAAAGATTTTACATCTATTCTTTTTTGTGCAACAGCAACTAAAGCATAGTTTGTAGCAAGATTTTCTTTATATGCATCAATGGAACGTTCGACTATAGTAAATATCTGCAAAGAGAATAAAATACTAAGCAGAGCAATAACTAAAGATAAATGGTTTTTAAAGGACTTCACGAATAGCTCCAAACTCAATATGATAATGTTTATATCGTACACCCATAGTCTCAGGTATATGGTGAGTAACAACGATTACTGTTGTCTTTAACTGCTCATTTGCACCTTCAAGCAGATTCCATATAACCTGTGATGAATAATCATCCAGGTTCCCTGTCGGTTCATCTGCCAAAATCAAAATAGGATTATGTGCCAAAGCTCGTGCCATAGCAACACGTTGTTGTTCACCACCACTTAACTCTGGTGGATATTTTGCAGCTTGATGCCGTAGTTTTACATGCTTGAGCAATGAATCAACCTGATTTTGTGTAACACTTTTATCATAACCGTTTATAATCAATGGAAGCATAATATTTTTTTCAACTGTCCACTCTTTAACAAGCTTATAATCTTGAAAAACTATTCCTAAGTGCTTACGTAAAAAATTAAGCTTGGAAGAAGATACTCCATTAAGCTCTAC
Organism: Sulfurimonas sp.; assembly: GCA_027063745.1. Lineage (GTDB taxonomy): Bacteria > Campylobacterota > Campylobacteria > Campylobacterales > Sulfurimonadaceae > Sulfurimonas. The sequence goes on along the minus strand of JAMORG010000058.1, from coordinate 4,973 downwards.
ACCACCTACTACCAAACTTCCCTCTTTTGGCTTCAGTGCTCCATAGAGCGACTTTAATAGAGTTGACTTTCCACTACCACTTGCTCCGGTAATAAAGACAAAACTTCCAGAATCTATTGAGAAATTCGCTTTATTGATAATGGTTTCATCATCACTATATGCAAGAGAGAGATCTTTAGCAACAATTACCTTATCCATTGAGTTCCTTTTGTAGTATAGTATGCGCTTGTAAATTCACAGGTGAATGAAGAGGAAGCTCCGGATAATAGGAAACTTTACCATTACGAACTAAAATATACAGATGTTCGGGTCTGTCAAAGCTTCCCATAGAGACACGGAGCATAACACCGTCAGGAAGTTCATATACACGCTCAAAATGGATAAATCCATTTTCAAAACGAACAGTTTTACCATGAAGTGCCAGAAGCTCTTTTGCATCTCTTTGCAATGGCCCAAATATAAAGTCACCTACAATCTCTAATGGTTTAGACTCTTCATCATTGACCATTATGACATCATAGATGTTCTTTTGCATCTTTTTCCATCTGTCTTCATACTTTGAACTTACTGCGATATCTTTGTTCTTGTTTATCTGCAAAGTTATCTTAGGAAATGCAATAAAGGTCTCATATGAGTAGGCATAGTACTTCTCACTGTCTGTTCGAAGTTCCAGTGTACCGCCTACCTTTAAGACACGACGAGCCTCTTTTATAAAACTTGTAGAGATTACACGACGATGCGGCTTTTTATCCCATGGAACAGGAAAGTGTACATAGATAGCACCTACAAGATTTGATGGTATAAGTTCCATAAAGAGTCTGGCATCATAATCTAGCAGTAAGATATTATCTAGTTTTTGAATGACTATCTGCTTTAAAACCTGTTCAATAGATGGACGGTGAATCTCTATACCGATAAACAGGACATCAGGATGCTTTGCAGCTTGATGCAGCAGATGACGGCCAGAACCAAAACCAACTTCAATACGAACTTCTCTATCTGTTGGAAAATCTTTAGCAAAGTCACCTATTTTACGAAGTGCTGTTGCCTCTTGAAGATGGACATTTTTTGGAGACTGGGGAACATTGGAAGCAATGATCTCCAAATCAGCTGCTTTTGCATAAGCAAGTAAGGCACGATGTACATTATAGATAGATGCCGGACGCGTGAGCTTATCCGTTTTTAAAAGTACTCTACCCTCTTCTTCTTTTACAAGTAAGAAAAACGACTCATTTTCATACTCAACAGCAATAAGCTTCTCATTTGTATGTGCTGTATTTTGTGCAAAAAACTCAAACTTTACCTCATCATGCTCGCAAGGCAGACTAATCTCTTTAAACTCTTTTATATGTAAGTGTGGCATTAAATCTCATTTAAATCTAAATCATCAATAGGTGATACTGTTGTTTTTTCTTCACTTCCAGCATCCTTTACTACAGGTTCATTTACAAGCATATCAACTTGTGTCTTTTGTTCTTTTGCTTCTATAATCGTGTTTGATTCTGGTGTTTTTATCTGTACTTCTGTACTTGGTTTTGAAACAATACCATGTTCATCTACACTGTAAACGATATACTTATAAAGTGTATCCGGTGTAATATCAGAATCTATAAATGTATTGGCTTTGATACCTTTAAACTCTTGACGTTCTTCGTCAAACCAACCTTTTTGTGCTTTTTTGACTACAATATATTCAACTGTTCTTGGATCACTTTTATTCCATTTTAACTCAATGCGTGAGCCCATAAATTTTGCTTCTAAAATGGTAGGTGCTTTTGGTTTTGGCAGACTCATACCCATTGCCGCACTGTGATCATAAGGACTCTCAAGCCCATCTTTATCAACAACACTTACCTTGTAAAAATAGACTTTGCCATCTTCATCTACTTTATCTACGAAAGAGTTGTTATGCAGTTTCGCTATCAAATCATACGAACCATCTATATCTTCACTTCTATAAAGATTGTAATGGTCAAAATCTTCTAAGCTTGTTGCACTCCAATTTACTTTTATCGCTTTTGGCGTATCTTTTGTTGCACTGATATTAGTAATACTTGCTGGTAATGGCTTTGTAACAACTTTCACACTCATAGAAGGTGCTGAAATAATATCATCAAATGTTTTTACTTTTAATCGATAAAAATAAACATGATTGTCATCTAAACCTTCATCAATATACTCTGCATTTAAACGACCTTCAAGCTCTGCTACTTTGCTCCACTCATCTTCTTCAACAGCTCTGCGTTCTATGATGTATGACTCTACACGCTCGCTCATATGTGGTCTCCATATGATCTTGGCCATTCGAGGAAGTCCGGCGATCGAGTGAATCCAGGCAACTGATTTTAGTACAGGACGAGTTTTGACATCATATGTCTTGCTCACTCTTCCCTCTGCATTTTCAGAAACGACACGAAATGCATAGCTATACATACTTCCAGGTGCAACATCTCTATCGACATAATGTGTTGCATATCTGTTTTCAACACTATCATAATAGTCAAGTTTTTTTTGTTCTTTTGCATTTGCTGCACGCTTATAGATATAAATCTCTTTTACACGTGGGTCTTGTATACTTTTCCATTCAAATGCCACTGTTTTCATATCAGTAATCACACCATTTTTAGTTAACTCTATTTTTGGAAGTGTATTATCTACAACAATCTTTTTTTCATTTTTTGGTGTCAGTTCTGCACATCCACTAAGAAAGAGTATTGAAGCTGTGCACAATGTTGTCACTGTCGATAATTTCATTTATATTCTCCATATCAAATTTGTTTTCTATGTATTTTTTCATATAAGTATCAAAATCTGCCATAAAGATCATACGATTTTTACTCACAGGGTGTATAAAATATAATATATATGCATGTAGCAAAATTCGTTCCGAACTCTCCTGTCTAGGCTGTAAAGCATAGATATGATCTCCAACAATATGCCGATTAAAAGACTCTAAATGAACGCGTATCTGATGCGTCCTTCCCGTAAAGAGTTTGCAGGCAATCAGTTCTAGTTTCTCATCTTGACTCAGAGCCAAATGTCTAAAAAGTGTTTTTGCATATTTTCCATGTTCCAAACCACAAGCCATTTTTAGACGATTGTGTGAGCTTCTGCCGATATTTGACTCCACAAAAGTCATCTCCTCTTTTAAAGGTGGTTCAATTACCGCAATGTAGTAGCGTCCCATACTTTTGTCTTGCAGCTGCTCAGACAAAAACTCATGAGCCTCATTTGTTTTTGCAATAACCATAGCACCGCTGGTACCTTTGTCCAGACGGTGTACAATTCCATGACGCTCTTCACCACTGATTGTTGAAAGACGAATACCTTTATGTTTCAGCCAGTCTACAAGTGTCGGTTCTTTAACACTGGGTGCTGGATGAACAGTTACCCCACTAGGTTTGTTAATAACAAGGACATCTTCATCTTCATAGATAATCTCAACATCATCTGCCCATGCAACTTCAGATTCAAAATCTTTAATTCCATTATCGGTTTCTTTGACCTCAGGAAAAGTTACAACTATTTTTTCTCCACCTTTGAGCTTTACTCCAGGGCGTATAACACTCTTGCCATCTACCTCAACGGCAGATTTTTTAATCAGCTGTGCTATTTGTGAACGCGTCTGCCCTATAGCCTCAGCTAAAAAAGTGTCGAGTCTCTGTGGATTTTGACAAAGATACTCTTGTCTATTTATCATTTTCTTTACCCTTTATGATACAATCATGTAATTTTTTTTGGAGTTACAAACTTGCGGAGATTTGATAAGAGTATTTTATCACAATTTGACTTTATTTCAATGATTCTTATCATTCCTCTTGTACTTATGTCCAATTGGCTCATTGGTGAAGCAGTTCCAGTTCTTGCAGAAAAACAACTTGCCTATGTGGGTGTTGCACTTATTGCATTTAGCATCGTCTTTTTCTTACCTATTCGTCGCATGAGCTGGCTTATCCCTTTTATATATTGGGGAAATATTTTACTTCTTTTGGCAGTTGAATTTTTTGGACACTCACGCCTTGGTGCACAGCGTTGGATCGACATTCCTTTTATCAATGCAACGATACAGCCTTCTGAATTTGTTAAACCGGCACTTATTTTAATGCTCGCATATCTTATAAACAAAACACCCCCTCCGCCTGATGGTTACCATCTTAAAGATTTTGCCAAGCTCAGCCTATACATACTACTTCCTTTTATTCTCATTGCAAAAGAGCCTGACTTAGGCACTGCTCTTGTTTTACTTCTTATAGGTTATGGTGTTTTATTTTTTGTCGGTATCTATTGGAAAATAACTGCAACCATCGTAGCTACAATACTCCTTCTCTCCCCTCTTGTATACAAATATGGTCTCCATGATTACCAAAAAACTCGTATCAAAGACTTCTTAAGTGAAAAGCCTTCATACCATGTGCAACAATCAATTATTGCCATAGGTTCTGGAGGCTGGACGGGAAAAGATAAAGAAAATGCCACACAGACACAGATGAAGTTCTTACCTATTGCAACAAGTGACTTTATCTTTGCCTTTGTAGTTGAGAGAACAGGTTTTTTAGGTGCACTTGGACTTATTTTGATCTATGTCTTACTTATTTTACATCTTTTGAGTCTTGCTCTCTTTTACAAAGACTACTACATTAAAGTAGTTACTGTTGCAATATCCTTTATGATATTTATATATATGGGTGTAAATATTTCTATGACCATAGGATACGCTCCTGTTGTAGGGGTACCTCTGCCAATGTTCTCTTACGGAGGAAGTAGTTTTTTAAACTTTATGATACTTTTTGCTATTATGCAGAACCTCATTACCTTTCGTTATCGGGATATGTATGACAGAGGCGGGAAAAAAAGCTTTTTATAGGATAAAAAATGATAAATGAAAAAATAAAACAGAGATTGATTATAGAAATTCGTAAAGCATACTATGGAGCACAGAGGTACAATGTCAAGTCAACTTTCGCACTTTTATA
>JAMORG010000057.1 GCA_027063745.1 Sulfurimonas sp. | reverse complement strand
GTAGAGGATCAAGCTTGTATGGGTTGTCATATGGTCATTGGTGATAAAGTTTACTCTGACGTTATCAAAGGTGAAGATATCACTACTTGTCCTCACTGTGGTCGTATTCTTTATGTGAAAGTCGGCGAAGAAGAAGCATAATTTGTGAATCTTTTTACCCTTTTTTACTATCTCTTAAGTGCTGTGCTCTACTTTGTAGCACTGCCGCTTTTGATAGTACTCTCGTTTAAGAAGAAGTATAGAGAGTCTATACCTGCACGATTCTTTTTAGTTAAAAATCCTCCTTTTAAAACCCACAATGCTTTATGGTTTCATGTCTGCTCTTTAGGTGAAGCAAGAGCGCTCAAGCCACTCTTAGAGATGTTGCGTGAGCAAAAGATTGTTATTTCAACTATCACACATACAGGACAAGCTGAGGCAAAGAAGTATGATGCTGAGGTTCGCTATCTGCCCTATGAGCTCTTTTTGCCTTTTTGGGTAAAACCTCAAAAGGTAGTAGTGGTTTTAGAGGCTGAGTTTTGGTACATGCTCTTTGCAGTTGTAAAGAGCAGAGGTGCAAAGCTAGTGCTTTTAAATGCGCGTATCTCAGACAAAAGTGTTGAAAAGTATATGAAGTTTGCATGGTTTTATAAAAAACTGCTCTCTTTTGTAGATATTTTGTATGTTCAAAGTGAAGTAGATAAAAACCGCTTTTTAGCACTTGGTGCCAAAAACATCCAAGTTATAGGCAACATTAAACTTGCAGGTGAGATAAAAAAGACAAAAAACTACTCCAAGCCAGAAGGTGTAGAACTTATTGTAGCTGGAAGTACCCATCCAGAAGAAGAAGAGGCTGCCTTAGAGGCTTTTATGAAATATAAGCAGGATAACCCTCACGCAAAGCTTATCGTGGTGCCAAGACACCCTGAGCGTTTTGAGAGTGTTTATAAACTGATGCAAGAGTGTGCACAGCGAGAAAGTTTGAGAGTTGAGAGATTTTCTGAGAGTAAAGCACTGCAGAGTGATATGATTTTAGTCGATATGATGGGAGAGCTAAACAATATTTATGCCATCAGTGATATTGCTATCTTAGGTGGTGCATTTCGTGATGATGTCGGTGGACATAATCCACTCGAACCGGCTCACTTTGGCTGTAAAATCATAACAGGAGAGCACTTCTTTCATCAAAAAGAGCTCTTTAAGTATGTACATCATGTGCAGTATGTGAAAAAAGAAGATATAGCAGATGCCCTGCGCAAGGCAAAAGAACTTCCACCATCCATGGTAGAAGAGAGTATAAACTTAGAACCGGTGGTTCAAAAATTAAAAGGAATATAGATAGTTATGGCAACAGAAAAAGCATATAAATTATTAGCAAAACAAGAGGGTATATCAAACTCTCAGGCAAAATCTATGATAGACAGAGGACTTGTCTATGTAGGAAACAAAAAAGTAATGATCGCTCGTGGAGAGATAGATGAGCGAACAATCTTTCGTGTACAAAAGATAGAAAAAGCAAAACCGATCTTTGAAAATGATGACCTTATCGTAGTTGATAAGCCGGCATTTGTAAACTCAGATGAGATTGAGCGACAGTTTAAGGATGCAAGACTGCTACACAGACTTGACCGTGAGACAAGTGGTGTACTTATGCTTGTAAAAAACGAAGAGTTTCGTATTAAAGCGATCAAAGAGTTTGCACAAGACAAGGTCTATAAAGAGTATATTGCATGGGTTGAGGGAATTATGACTGAGCCTATTGAAGTAGACAAGCCAATATTAACGACAAAGAAGAACAATCGTGCAGTCTCAAATGTATCTCCAAAAGGAAAACCGGCTCGCACTGAGTTCTTTCCAGATATAGTGAGCGCAAAAAAGACAAAGGTAAAGGTCATTATCCATCATGGGCGTACACACCAGATTCGTGTGCATGCACGTTATATTGACCACTCTATTATTGGAGATGAACTTTATGGCGGGCGTCGTGCAAAACGTGTAATGCTTCATGCGCACAAAGTACGTCTTTTAGGTATGGAATTTGTAGCACCAGAGCCAAAAAGCTTTGTTACTTTTGAGTAGATTTAGCATAGTAGAACTATATTACAATTGTGATGATTTCTTCTTAAGCAGTACCTAAAAGTCTATAAAGCAGAAAAAAAGTAAATTTTAGCTAGAATTGCTCACTTTTTATTAAGAGCTCAGGAGATTTAATGTTTGGAACTTTAACAGATTCATTTACAAGTGCTATAAAGAAGATTCGTTTTCACGATGATGAAAAGGCTTTAAGTAAGGCATTAAATGAGCTGAAGAAAAATCTGCTCAAAGCAGATGTGAACCATAAAGTAGTTAAAGAACTTATCAAAAATGTAGAGTTGGAGACAAAGAAAAACGGTATTGGAAAAGATCAGTTTTTAGATGCGCTTCGTAAAGTTCTTAACGATATTTTAGATGTAGGCGGGAACAAAGGTTTTGTCTTTGCTCCAAACCCTCCAACTGTTATTTTGATGACGGGTCTGCAGGGTTCTGGTAAAACAACAACAACAGGAAAACTGGCACTCTACCTTAAAAACAAAGGTAAAAAAGTTCTTATCGTTGCAGCCGATTTGCAGCGTCTAGCAGCAGTAGAACAACTTCGCCAAATCACGCAGCAGATAGACGTAGAGCTTTTTGAAGATGAAGCGACAAAAAATCCGGTAGAAGTTGTAAAATCTGCAATGGAGTATGCAAACTCGAAACTCTATGATGTTGTTCTAATAGATACAGCGGGTCGTTTGGCGATAGATGATGAGCTTATGGAAGAGCTTCACGCTGTAAAAGAGGCTGCAAATCCTGATGAGATATTCTATGTGGCAGACTCACTCACAGGTCAAGATGCAGTAAGAACTGCGACAACATTTAAAGAAAAAATCGGCATCGACGGTGTTATCCTTTCAAAATATGATGGTGACTCTAAAGGCGGGGTTGCACTTGGTCTTTCATCTCAGGTAGAAGTTCCGCTTCGTTTTATCGGTATGGGTGAGAAGATGGAAGATCTTGAGGTCTTTTTACCAGATCGTATCGTTAATCGTCTTATGGGCTTTGGAGATATCGAAGGTCTTGCTGAGAGAACTGCCAATGTTATCGATGAAAAACAGGCTAAAAAGCTTACAAAGAAGATTCAAAAAGGGAAGTTCAACTTCAACGACTTCTTAGAGCAGATGGAACAGATGAAAAAGATGGGTTCTATGAGCTCTATTATGGGTATGATTCCAGGCATGGGAAATATGGCCAAAGCTGTTAAGGACTTTGACCTTGAAAACTCTACTGAGTTAAAAAATATCAAAGCAATGGTGAGTTCTATGACACCAAAAGAGCGTGAGAACCCAGATCTCTTAAACAACTCACGCAAGCAAAGAATTGCAAAAGGATGTGGTCTTGATGTAGTTGAGATCAACCGTATGATAAAACAGTTTAAAAATGCAGGGAAAATGGCGAAAAAATTCTCCGGTAAAAACGGAATGAAGCAGCTTCAGTCACTTATGGGACAGATGAATGGTCCTGGCGGAATGGGTGGACTGCCAAAATAGAACTTTTCTTTAAGGAAAGCTTTGTTATAATTCCACTGAAATTAAAATCTTCTTAAACAATACCTCTGTGATAAGAAGATTTGTAGCCTATTACTGGTTACATGTGTACATCCAACTATAGAGATGATTAAGAGGGAAGCTTGGTACTTTTAGTACCGACTATTTATACTGAACTTCACTATAAATCTTCCCACCCCTTATTCAATCACTTTGTACAGATATAACCAGTAATAGGTAAAAATAAAAAACAGGAAATTAAATGACAGTAATTAGACTTACTCGTATGGGAAGAAAGAAAAGACCATTTTACCGTATCGCGGTAACAGATAGCCGTAAACGTAGAGATGGTGGTTGGATTGAGCTTATTGGTTATTACAACCCAATGACTAAAGAGCTTAAAGTTGACAATGAAAGAGTTGATTACTGGTTGAGCGTTGGTGCTCAAATGAGTGATCGTGTTAAAAAGATAACTGGTCGCTAAGATGATTGCTGATTTTGTCGCTGAGTTTGCAAAACTTATAGCCCTCTATCCGGACGATATCAAAGTAGAAGTAAATGAAGGCGATGAAATAACAGAGATAGTTCTTTATGCAAATCAGGCAGACATCGGAAAGCTTATTGGTAAGAGCGGGAAGATGATAGGTGCTATTAAGACAGTTATCTCGGGCTGTAAAGCCAAAGATGGCGTGAGTTATAGAATCAATGTCGAAGCAGTCTAGAGAACCTTTACTTCATATCGCTACTGTTGGTAAAACAGTTGGAATAAAAGGTGATATGAAATTACATCTTATGACAGATTTCCCTGAACAGTTTGTAAAGGGAGCCAGCTTTTTGTCAAACGGCAAAGAGAAGATTACGCTGAGTGATGTAAACTTGGAGCGTGGACTTGTAAAACTTAATGGTATTACAAATCCAGAGGATGCAAAAAAGTTTACAAATGCCAAACTCTACACAACATATGAAGAGACACGAAAGAACTGTCATCTTGATGATGGAGAGTACTTCTTTTTTGACTTGGAAGATTGTGAAGTGTTTGAAGATGGCATAAAGCTTGGTGTGGTCAATGAGGTAGAGCGTATTACCATAACGAACTACCTTAGTATTAAAACAGATGAGGCACTTGTCGCAAAGGGATATGCAAAGAAATTTCTTGTTCCTTTTATAGAGCCGTTTAAAGTCTGTGTAGATATTGATGCAAAACGCATTGAGTTGCGTGGCGCTATGGATATCTTAGAAGCATCATAACGATGAAGTATACATTTGTTACGCTCTTTGCTAATCTGATTGAGGGATATTTCCAAGATTCGATCTTAAAAAGAGCGATAGAGAAAGATCTTTTGGAGATTGCATACTGTAATCCCAGAGACTTCTCAAAGAACAAACATGCCAAAGTTGATGATACAGCTGTTGGCGGTGGTGCTGGAATGGTGATGAACCCTCAGCCGCTTTTTGATGCACTCGATGCACTCAAAGCTGCAGATGAGGATGTTCATATCATCTTCTTAACACCGGTTGCCAAACAGTTTGTTCAAAATGATGCAAAAAGGCTCGCGAAGAAGTCTCACATAGCTTTTGTTAGCGGACGTTATGAGGGAATTGATGAGCGAGTCATCGAGAAGTATGCCGATGAAGTCTACTCTATTGGTGATTACATTCTAACAGGAGGCGAGCTTGCCTCTTTGGTTATTTGTGATGCCGTGAGTAGAAATATAGAAGGTGTACTTGGAAACGCTGCGTCTTTAGAGACGGAGAGTTTTGAGACTGAACTTTTAGAGGCACCAAGCTTCTCAAAGCCGGCCAACTATGGTGGTTTAAGTGTTCCATCAGAATACTTAAAGGGAAATCATAGTAAAATTCGCTCACTGAAATTTGCCTTGTCTGAA
>JAMORG010000056.1 GCA_027063745.1 Sulfurimonas sp. | reverse complement strand
ATGCAAGAGAAGAGGGCATATCGTGTATGCTTGGTTCTATGATAGAGGGGCCTTACTCTATCAACATCACACTCTATCTTGCTTTTGCTTACCGTGATGTTGTCAAGTTTGTTGATCTTGACTCCCCACTGCTTTATGAAAAGCTACCGGAGGAGTTAGACTTTATCTATAATTGTGCAGCTATCTCTTTTAAAGAGCAGTTGCCGGTTTTGCGATAAAACGCAGCCAGATAAAGCCCAGCGCTCCGGCTAGCAGAGATGCTGTTAAAATGCCTATCTTTGCTTGGAAAATAAGCCCAGAATTGTTGATAAAGGCTAGGTCTGCAACAAACATACTCATAGTAAAACCAATCCCTCCAAGAGCTGCGACTCCAAAGATCTGACTCATTGAACTCTTCTGTGGCAGTGTTGCTATTTTTAGCTTGATAGCAAGGTAGGCAACTCCAAAGATACCGAGTATCTTTCCAAGTAAGAGGCCTAAAATAATGCCTAAAGATACAGGTTGTATTATAACATCGCCAACAGATGAGAAGTCAATACGGATACCGGCATTTGCAAGTGCAAAGAGTGGAATAACAATCAAACTCACGGGAAGGTGAAGCTCTTGTTCTAGTCTGACAGCAGGTGAACCTACGGCATCAATGCGATCTTTGATGTTTTGTAAGAGAGCTTTTTGTTTTTCATGCATGGTATAGTCTGTGGCTACTGGGTAGCTGTCAAACTCTTCAAGAAGGTTTTTTGTATGTTGCGTGAGGTCAGTTGGCGGCATTTTAGGCTTTGATGGAATGGCAAAAGCCCCAATAACTCCGGCAATAGTTGCGTGAACACCGGACTCAAGCATAAAAAACCACATGACAATACCGACAATGAAGTAAGGCAGTACCGCATGGATACCAAAACGATTGAGTGCTATCATCACTAAGAACATAGCCCCTGCAAGCAAGAGATAGTTCATCTGAATCTCTGCTGTATAAAAAAGAGCAATCACTAAAACTGCCCCCAAGTCATCAACAATGGCAAGAGCGACTAAAAATGTCACAAGTGCAGGTGATACACGTTTTCCTAAGAGTACAAGGGCTGAAATCGCAAAAGCAATATCCGTTGCCATAGGAATTCCCCATCCATTTGCACCCTCACCACCCTTGTTAATAGCAAGATAGATCAGTGCAGGGATAAGCATTCCTCCAATAGCTGCGAGGATTGGCAGTATTGCCACTTTGATGTTAGAGAGTTCCCCAACAAGAACCTCTCTTTTTATCTCCAGACCTATTAAAAAGAAAAAGATTGCCATCAGTCCATCGTTTATCCAGTGATGAAGAGGATGTTTTATCTGCAGGTCATTAATATCAAGTTCGATGGTTGTGTGTATGATGTGTTGATAAGTCTCATAAAAAGGTGAGTTGGCTACAATCAATGCAAGAATCGTCATACCCATTAAAACCAGACCGGTAGTTGTTTGCGCATGTAAAAAATGCTCAAATGGAGTATAGACTTTTTTAAAGGCCTTTTCCCATGGTGCACAAAGTTTCATAATTTACCTCTTTGTAAAATCTTTCTTAATTATAGCGATAATTTATATCTTTCATAGTACAAAGTTAAAAACTTTAGTATAATCACTTTATGAATTTAGATAGCTACAAAGACAAGACCATACTCCTCTTAGGTAAGCCACGAGCATTTAGCCAAGAGGAGTTCGATGCACAACTAGCAAGCCGGAACATAAGTGTAACAAAAGAGCTAAGCGATGAGATAGATACCATCTTGGAGGGGCGTATGATGACCCCTTATGAGCAAAATCTCTCAGATGAGCTTTATGAAAAGGGTGGCTTTGTTTTTTTAGAGATAGATACTTTTGAAGCAGCACTTGCAAAGAGTATTGATGATAATGTGCTTTTGATGAGTCTCAAACTCTCCAATGACAAAGAGCGTCTTAAGAGCTTTTTGCAAAACAGTACCATCTCTGATGAGCTCTTCTTTAAACTTTTAGAGATGTACAAGTGGAGTGGTGAGGACTTCTTTGAAAATGATGACAACCGTGATGTGACAGCAGCACTCATTGGGCGTTTTTATGAAAACATAGAGCGAAACCATAATGTACAGTATGCAACTACGGGGCTTATTCATCTTCTCTCTCAGACACAAAATCCACAGCTTTTAGAGGCTGTTAGCAAGTTAGAGCCACTTGGCTATCACCCAAAGATAAAAGTACTGCTGGCACAACACCCCCAAAGCCCCAAAAAAGTACTTAAAAAACTCTTGCGTGAGGCAGATGAGGCAGTTTTAGAAGCGATGAGTTCCAATGCCCTGCTTGATAAGATAATAGCCAAAGAGCTTATAGCAATGGGTGAGCCTTATGTACGCCAGATTGCACAGAACATAACACTTGATAGTGAGCTTTTTGAAGAGCTGCAAGAGTGGAGCACAGATCTGGCACATAACAGCTCTTTAGATGAAGCGATGCAAAGAGTACTTTTAGAAAATAAGAGCGAAGAAGTATTGCATGGACTGGCTCAAAATGAAGCTCTCTTTGGCAGCGTTGTAGAAGAGATGTTAGAAGAAGCAGACAGTGAGATAAAAGCGCTACTTTTTAAAAACCCTGCAATGGCTGAGCAGAAGCTGCGTGAGGCATATGCCAACAAAGAGTTGCATTACAGCCTCGCACAAAACAGTGCAACACCGCCAGATATCTTAGAGGCTCTTTACAGTGAGGGAGATGAGATGGTTTTAGCAGCCTTGGCAGCCAATGAGGCAACACCGGTGGATATCCTCTACCAACTTCAACTAGATAGCCGTTTTGAGCGGGCTGTACGAACAAATGCCGCTTTTGGAAAACATATTCAAAGCCAGAATATAGGATGGTTAGTATGAGAGCAAGTGAAGTAACAAAAGCCCTGGAGGCTTTGGTAGTTCAGAAGGTTCCGACATTTTTGTGGGGAGCACCGGGTATTGGGAAGTCCTCCATTGTAAAGAGCATTGCAAAAGAGAGAAGCATCGGTTTTATAGACCTGCGTCTTGCTTTGATGGACCCGACCGATTTAAAAGGTATTCCTTTTTATGACAAAGAGAGTCATTCGGCTCTTTGGGCACCACCTGCATTTTTGCCGCGCGAGGGAGAGGGGATTTTGTTCTTAGATGAGCTCAACTCCGCTGCTCCTGCTGTGCAGTCTTCAGCCTATCAGCTCATACTTGACAGAGCCATAGGAGAGTATCGCCTTCCTGATGGTTGGGCAATCGTTGCTGCTGGAAACAGAGAGAGTGACAGAGGTGTTACTTACAAGATGCCAGCTCCCTTGGCAAACCGTTTTGTACACTTTGAACTTGAAGTGAGTGTTGAAGATTGGCGTAGCTGGGCTTATGGTGTTGGTATAGATGCACGCATTATCGCTTACATTAGCTACAAAAGTGAGCACCTCTTTACCTTCGATGCAAAAAAACAGCAAAAGAGCTTTGCAACACCAAGATCTTGGGAGTATGTGCATAACATCTTACAAAGTGGCATCGAGGCTTCATTACTACTTGATGTCATTGCCGGAGCTGTTGGGCGTGAGGTGGCTGTGAGTTTTCTCTCTTTTATCAGGGTGATGGACAGACTGCCAGATATTACAGCCATCGCATCAGGTAGCGTGCGTGAGTATCCAAGTGAGATAGATGTGCTCTATGCGCTAAGTTCTGGAGTGGTAAGTCATTACTTGCAAAATCCAGATGATGAAAAGCTGGTAAATATCCTTAACTATACGCTTGGTCTTCAAGGTGAGTTTGCCGTGCTTATTGTGCAGGATATGCAGCGTGAGGGTGTGAAGATGGAACACTTGGCAGCATTTAAAAAATGGGTGGAGCAGTTTGCATATCTGCTTGCATAGAAAATGACAACACAAGAGAAAATATCTAAGGCAAAAGCAAAACTTTTAGTAGAGTATCCATACTTTGGTACACTTGCCTCAAGACTGGAGTTAGTTGTCAATGATGATTTGGAGAGCTTTAAAAGTGATGGAAAAAAGCTTGAGTTTCGAGAGGAGTATCTGCGTGAGCTTGAACTCGATGAGCTAGAGTTTGTCTTGGCAAACGGTGCCATGCATGCAGCCTTGGTGCACGAGCAGCGTAAAAACAATAGAAGTGGCTGGTTGTGGCAGATGGCAACAGATATTGCCATCAATGATATGCTGCTGCAAAATGGTATGACAATGCCTTATGGTGCGCAGTATAGAAAACGTTTCAGTGGTATGTATGCCGAAGAGATATATGCAGAGCTAAAGAGTGACATACTGCGTGATGATGAAGATCTTGAGTATGAAGCCAATAGCAGTGATGATGTAGAACCACAAGAAAATCAACAGAGGCAACAAACACAAGAGCAGCTCCAAGAAGAGATACTGGCAGAACAGCTCTTTGCAGAGGAGGCCATAGCACTGCTTGAGTCAAAGCTGCAAAGCGGAGAGGCTCCGGAGTCCATAGAGCGTTTTTTTGACATAAGCGGTTTTGCAAAGCTAGACTGGAGAGAGGAGCTGCGTGAGGCGATAGCTCCTTTTTTTAGAGACAACTATGTAGTGATGCCGCCATCAAAAAAACTGCTCTATAAGGGGATATATCTTCCTTTATCCATCTCAGAGACATTTCGGCTTGTTATTGCGGTTGATAGTTCTGGCTCGGTAGATAAAGAGCTGCTCGATACTTTTTTGAGTGAAGTGAACTTCATTATGGAGCATACGCAAAACTACATTATAGATCTGCTTGTGTGTGATGATAAGATTCACTCCCATCAGAGATTTTTAAGTGGTGAGAGTCTCGAAGTTGAGCTCAAAGGTGCTGGAGGAACTGACTTTCGTCCTGTCTTTGGCTACATTGAGGAGCACTTGGATGATGTAGCACTGCTGCTCTATTTCACAGATTTAGAGGGATTTTTTCCAAAAGAAGAACCCTCTTTTAGTGTGAAGTGGGTGAGTCCAAAAGAGAGTGAGACTCCTTTTGGAGAGGTGATAGTTTTAGTAGAAGATTAACTTTCAAAGACTACCTGATTTCTACCGCCGTTTTTAGCTTTATACAGACACATATCTGCTTCATTTATGCTCTCTTCAAGATCATTTTCTTCTTTATGGATAACTGCACCGATAGAGATGGTAAAGTTGATAAACTGTCCTTTTCCCGCATCTACCGTATAAGACTCTACAGTTTGGCGAATACGCTCTAGGATATCGAGCGCACTGTAACGGTTGATATTTTTAAGCACTACACAGAACTCTTCTCCTCCAAAACGTGCCACTACATCTTGAGGATTGGTTGAGCTTCGTAAAATATCTGCAAGTGTGATGATGACTTTATCACCGATGTCATGTCCATAGGTATCATTGACCTGTTTAAAATGGTCTATATCAAGCATTGCCACAGCAAATTTTTCACCACTCTCTTTGACATCTTCAATATACTCCTGCATAGACTCAAAAAAGTAGCGGCGATTGTAAAGCCCTGTAAGGTAGTCACGGTTTGCATAGTGCATAATGGTCTGAATGTTTTCCAAAGCCTCAATAGTGTTATTTACACGAACTGAAAACTCCTCTTTTGAAAAGGGTTTTTTGATATAGTCATTGGCACCATGTTTTAAAAAGAGTGCAGTTACTTCTTCATCATCATTTCCTGAGAGTGCCAAAATGGAGAGTTCATCTTTTGAGTAGGTTTTACGAATCTCATATGTGAGTTCAAGTCCGTCCATAACAGGCATATTATAGTCTGTAAGGACTAAGGAGATGTCGGGTTTTGCCTGTAACATACCAAGTGCCTCTTCTCCGTGAGCAACAGTAATAACCTCAAAAAAGAGATTTTCCAAAATACCCTGCATCTGTTTTCGAAACATCATCGCATCATCAACTACAAGAACTTTATGGTTTTTGTTTTTTTGGAGGCGTTTGATGGTGTGAATGATATAGTCAATATCTCCGGTTCCACCTTTGTTGACATAATCGATAATACTCTTTTGAAGCATTTTTTTACGGAAATCTTTGTCTATATTTGCACTTAAGACGATAACGTGATTTTTTTTACTTATTGCATAGTCAACTACTTCACCATCCGGGGCATCGGGAAGATTTATGTCAAGCAGCGTTATGAAGTATTTGTATCTAGCTAGAAAAAGTTTGGTTTCAGCAAGAGAAAAGGCCACATCAACATCCATATCTAAAGCATTTTCAATCTTTTTAGCTATTAGTTTTGCTAGTGTTTTATTGTCTTCAACAACAAGAATGCGTTGGCGTGTTTCTTCGTTTTGCATATGATTGTCTCCAAAATATATTGAATGAGTATAGCAATATTAATCTAAAATTATAGTAAGAGCAGGTACTATCGCGTTATGAATTACAAAGAGAAAACTCTATCTCACTTACAAAATGGACGTAATGTTTTTTTAACCGGTGGTGCAGGGGTTGGTAAAACGACCTTGACACGAGAACTCATAGCTGCATATGAATCTGAAGCTAAAAAGGTGGCTAAACTGGCATCTACCGGCATGGCTGCGACACTTATCGGTGGACAGACACTGCACAGTTTCTTTGATCTTGGGATTGCCGATGATGTAGATGCGTTGGAGAGAAATGGTAAGTTTGAACCAAAGAAAAAAGTAAAGAAGCTTATATATTCTATGGATCTTATTGTTATTGATGAGATATCCATGGTAAGTGACAAACTTTTTGAGATGATACTTTTACGACTTCAGCAGTCGGAGTTTAAGGGTGCCTTGCTTGTGGTTGGTGATTTTTTACAGCTGCCGCCTGTTGTGCGTGGGCGTAATGAAGTACACTTCGCCTTTGAGTCGGCTGCATGGGCGTTATGTGAATTTGTAAAGATTGAGTTGACACATATTTATAGAACAGATGACAAGGAGTTTATAGAACTGCTGCACGCTGTACGTTTTGGCTCTATAGATGAGTCTATTCATAATGCTCTAAACGGCTTTATAAAACCACTGCCAAATGAGCTGCGTGAGTACACTTTTTTGTTTGGAAAAAATATTTCTGCATCATACCACAACAAAGAGCAGTTAAAAGAGATAGATGGAGAGCACTTTTATAAAGAGGCACAGATTGTCAAACATAAAAAGAGTGTAAGTGACAAAGAGATAGAACGCTTTATGCAAGATGCTCGTATTGAAGCAACTCTTGAGCTAAAAGTGGGTGCACCTGTACTCTTTACCCGCAATGCATGGAACTATTACAACGGAGAGCGTGGAGAGATTGTCAATGTCGATGCGAGCTATCTTTATGTGCAAAAGAGTGATGGTAAGGTAGTGAAGCTCGAGCAGGTGGCACAGAGTAAGAGCGAGTGGCAAGAAAAAACGCTAAAAGGGAAAAAAGAGCTTGTTGAAGAGGAGCGTTTTAGTGTTTATCAGTACCCTGTTAAACTTGCTTTTGCCATTACCATTCATAAATCGCAGGGAATGAGTATTGAAAATCTTATAATAGAGACGCGTGAGATCTTCGCACCTTCGCAGTTCTATGTTGCACTTTCGCGTTCTTGTAACCCTAAGAGTCTCATACTTATAGCACCACAGAGACAGTGGTATGAGCTGGCTTATGTGCACCCAAAAGCGATGGCATTTGTGCGAGGTGAAGAGTGTTGAAAAATCTTGATAATGGCATACTTTTTATGCTGGCATCTGCTTTGATATCAGCACTTAATGGTGCTTTGACAAAGATGCTCACGCAGGAGATGCCTGCACTTGAAGTTGTCTTTTTTCGTAATATCTTGGGTCTGTTTATCATTTTATATGCCTTAAAACATACCCCTCCAAAACTAACAGGAGGTAAGATCTATCTCCTCTTTACTCGTGGACTTTTTGGGTTTATGGCTATGATACTCTTTTTTTATACTATCGGTACGATTCCTTTAGGTGAAGCGATAACACTGAATAAAACTTCACCTTTCTTTGTTACAATCCTTGCCTTTTTTCTTTTGGGCGAGCGACTGCGTATGCGAACGGTGATAGCCCTTTTGGTTGGTTTTAGTGGGGTAGTGCTTATTAGTAAACCATTTGGCATGAGTTTTTCATTTATCCATATATTGGGTGTTTTGGGTGGTTTTTTTGCTGCAGCTGCTTACACGACCATAAAGAAGATAAAAGACATCTATGACTCACGTGTGATTGTCCTTTCCTTTGTTACGGTAGGAAGTTTTTTACCGGCACTTTTGTTTATGGTGGCCCCTTATGTAGATGTTCCCGTTAGTTTGGAGTTTTTGTTTCCTCATTTTGTACTGCCGAATAGTTTATTTATCTATTTGCTCATAGGCTTTATGGCCCTGATATCAACACTCTCTCAATGGTTGCTTACCAAAGCATATTCAGCAAAAAATCTAAGTATAGTTGGGGTGATAAGTTATACAAATATTCCTTTTGCAATTGGTTTTGGCTGGCTGTTGGGAGATGCTTTTCCAGATATTTTAACTTTTATAGGTATTGCACTTATTGTAATTGGCGGGGTTTTAGTTAGTAGAAAATAGTGACTTTAAGTTAAAACATAACAAATAAAAGATATCATCTAGTAAGAAATTTCTGGAGAATGTCAGTGAAAAATGCCAAATCGTGTTTGGAGTTGGTGCAAGAGAGTGAAGAAAGGTTCCGTATAATCGCAGAAAACTCACTTTTTGGAATGTTTTTATATCAAGAGTATTTCATCTATGTCAACCAAGCATTTGCTGATATGACAGGCTATAGTATACAAGAGCTTCTCAAAATGCATCCTTGGGATCTTGTAGATGAAAAAAATAAGATAAAATTTAAACAGCTTGTACAAAGGCGTATAGCAGGAGAGATGTTCTCTTCAGTGCATAATGATGCACTGCTTATTCGCAAAAACGAAGAACTTTTACATATAAAAATTTCAGTAGAAACCGTTCGCTATAAAGAAAGCTATGCGGGGATGGGTATTGCTATAGATATCTCTGATATTATGAAAAAAAATCAGGTAATAAAAGTACTGATCCAGGCCCTTTCTCAAAGTGACGATATCGTCTTTATAACAAATGTTCAAGGCAATATCCTCTATGTCAATAATGCTTTGGTGAATATTTATGGTTACACAGAAGAAGAGGTTCTTGGACAAACACCTCGAGTTTTTAAATCGGGCAAGCAGGATGATGCTTTTTATAAAGAGTTATGGGAGAAGATACTTTCAGGTAAAAATTATCATCAGGTCATAATCAATAGGAAAAAAAACGGTGAGTTGATCTATGCAGATACAAAGATTACTCCTGTTGAGAATGAAACAACAAAAGAGATAGAGTATTTTGTTGTCAATGCAAGAGATATCACTAGTCGTATAAAAAGTGAAGAAAAATTAAAACAGTTGGCAACCATAGATCCTTTGACACAAATTCCAAACCGTTATCAGATAAATGAGTGTTTTGATGAGTTTATTGCAAGAAAAGAGCGTATTGGACAGCCTTTTTCAGTACTTATCTTTGATATCGATCATTTTAAAAAGATAAATGATACCTATGGCCATCCACTGGGAGATTTTGTATTGAAATCTTTTAGCAGACTTGTTATGGAGAATATTCGTCTTGTTGATAAATTTGGACGATGGGGTGGTGAAGAGTTTCTTTTGCTCTTAGATGGAACAGGTGAGCATGAAGCAATGCGTATAGGGCAAAAGCTAAATACTCTTGTCGCTGAAGCATCTTTTGGTAATATCTGCATAACTGTCAGTGTTGGTGTAACAGAGTATAGAGATAACGATACAAAAGAGCAGTGTCTTAATCGTGCTGACAATGCTTTGTATGCCGCTAAAAATCTTGGACGTAACAGAGTTGTCTTTAATTAAGGAAAAGATTATGAAAATAGTTATATTTATTGTCAGTAGTATGATACTTATGAGTGCATGTAGTTCTAAAAAAGAGTCTCTATCTGACTATGAGTATCAGCGCTCAAACGCTGCGAGTGAAAAAGCTTTCGATAAGTTAGACAGAGAGTAAGACTCTTCTGTCTAAAAGAGTTCTTATAACTCTTTTTCGTGTTTTGCCAAGTACTGGGCAACACCCTCTGCATCAGGTTTCATTGCTTCGTCACCTTTTTGCCAACCAGCAGGACAAACTTCACCATGCTCATCAGTAAACTGTTGTGCATCGATCATTCTTAACATCTCATCAACATTACGTCCAAGTGGAAGGTCATTAATTACTGCGTGACGAACGATTCCTTTATCATCAATTAAAAATGATCCACGAAGTGCAACTGCATCGTTAAGAAGTACATCATAGTCACGTGCGATGTTTTTAGTAAGGTCAGCTACGAGTGGGAAGTTAATACGCCCGATACCACCTTTTTCTACCGGAGTCTCTCTCCATGCGAAGTGTGAAAATTGGCTGTCAACTGAAACACCGATAACATTTACGCCTCTCTCTTGAAACTCATTGTATCTGTGTGAAAATGCAATGATCTCTGATGGACAAACGAAAGTGAAGTCTAATGGGTAAAAGAATACTACTGTACCTTTTTCGCCATAGTTTTCACTTAGTTTGAAGTCCTCTACGATTGATCCGTCTGCTAAAACTGCAGCAGCTGTAAAGTCCGGAGCTGGGTTTGTTACTAACATATATATGTCCTTTGTTTATTGAATTAATTATAGAGATATTTTAGCTGAAATATATTAATAGAGTTCTGAATTGTTTTATGCTCATTGTAAGATTAAAGAATAATTTTATAATTTTAGCTATAATTGCGACGATTTATGAAGCTTGACTTTGTATTTCAATAAGGAAAATCGATGACGGAAGTTAACAACACTCACAAAGAGTATATATTTACTTCAGAGTCTGTAACAGAAGGGCACCCTGATAAGATGGCAGATCAGATCAGTGATGCAATTCTGGATTATATTATTGAAAATGATAAAAATGCGAGAGTAGCGTGTGAGACTCTCGTGTCTAATGGTTTTTGTGTAATTGCAGGCGAACTGAAGACGACGGCGTACGCGCCAATGCAAGAGATTGCTAGAGAGGTTATCCAGAGTATTGGATACACAGATGCAACATATGGTTTTGATTACCGTTCTGCTGCAGTTTTAAATGGTATTGGTGAACAATCTCCTGATATTAATCAAGGTGTTGACCAGGCTGATGGGCAAACAGGAGCGGGTGACCAAGGTTTGATGTTTGGTTACGCATGTCGTGAGACAGATGTGCTTATGCCACTACCTATTCATTTGGCACACCGCCTCACGCAAAGACTGGCAGAGGTAAGAAAAGACGGAACAGTTCCATACTTGCGTCCTGACGGCAAAGCACAGATCAGTGTAAAGTATGTAGATGACAAACCAGTAGCAGTTGAGACGGTAGTTATCTCTACACAACATGCTCCAGAGGTTTCTCAAGAGCAGATACATAAAGATATTATTGAAGAGGTTATTAACAAGGTTATTCCTGCTGAGATGATGAGTGATGAGACGATCTTTCACATCAACCCTACAGGGAAGTTTGTTATAGGCGGTCCACAAGGTGATGCCGGTCTTACAGGTCGTAAGATTATTGTAGATACGTATGGTGGCAGCTGTCCACATGGTGGTGGGGCATTCTCAGGAAAAGATCCGACCAAGGTTGACCGCTCAGCTGCATATGCAGCACGTTGGGTTGCAAAAAACCTCGTAGCTGCTGGTGCATGTGACAGAGTTACTATGCAGATAGCCTATGCTATCGGTGTTGTACAACCTGTTTCTATCATGGTAGATACGCATGGAACAGGTAAAGTTGCAGAGAGCAAGATAGAAGAGTGTGTAAAAGAGCTTTTTGATCTCTCTCCTGCAGGAATTATCAAGTCTCTTGATCTTTTAAAGCCTATCTATAGACAAACTGCAGCATATGGGCACTTTGGTCGCGAAGAAGATGGCTTTAACTGGGAAAAAACAGATAAAGCAGATGCAATCAAGGCTTATTTGGGACTTTAATCGTCAAAGTGAGAAAAGTGTAACAAAAAGGGACACTTTAGAGACTATACTTAGAGTTTTAGCTATATTTAAAACTCTAAATTGTATAGTTACTTTTAACAAAAATTAGGAGAAGATAATGGCAGTATTAATTACAGATACATGTATTAATTGTGGCGCTTGTATTGATGAGTGTCCAGTAGAAGCAATCGTTGATGAAGATGATAATCCAACTGGTGAAGAGATTTATTACGTTTATCCAGACAAATGTGTAGAGTGTGTTGGTTATCATGATGAGCCAGCATGTGCTACTGCATGTCCTACAGAGGGTTGTATCGTTTGGACTGAAGTTGGTGAGTCTCCAGAACATCGTGAAGACATTACTGACGAAATGCGTCAAAACCACACACCAGTTGTAGAGTAGATCTTAACTCACAACAAAATCAGAGCTTTTGCTCTGATTATCCTCTTTCTACTTCAATCTTTTTAAGCAAATAGCAAAAATTTACATTTTAAACTAAAACATATCTTTTTTTCGGTATAATTCCATTTCAATTTTATATTTTCAGAGGAGATTTGATGGAACGTACACTATCAATAATCAAGCCAGATGCAGTTGCAAAAGGTGTTATAGGCAAAATTTTAGATCGTTTTGAGAGCAATGGTCTTAAAATCGCAGCAACAAGAAAGATTCAACTTTCTCGTGCAGATGCAGAGGCATTCTACGCAGTTCATGCAGAGCGTCCTTTTTTCAACGATCTTGTTGATTTCATGATCAGTGGTCCAGTTGTGGTTTCAGTTCTTGAGGGCGAAAACGCTGTTAAGAAAAACCGTGACCTAATGGGTGCAACTAACCCTAAAGAAGCAGAGCCAGGTACTATCCGTGCAGACTTCGCTGAAAATATAGATGCAAATGCAGTTCACGGAAGCGATTCTTTAGAAAATGCTGCTATTGAGATTGCATTCTTTTTCTCTGAGAGAGAAATTTCTTAAAGCTTACCTATATGAAGGTAATGCTTAGAAAAGTAACAAAAACGCCTCTTGACTTCGAAGTAAAATCTGAAGAAATAACTTTTAAAGGTTTTTTGGAGTATCATGAGGGCAAATTGATTTTGCTAAAAGCTCACCTCTTTGGTTCAATGCCTAGAGAGTGTGATGTTTGCGCAGAAGCTTTTGAGCTTGATATTGATGAAGAAGTAGAATTTTTCATCAGTGATGGCCTCTATAAAAAAGATGATAACAACGGCGAAATAGATGTTGTTGAATCTTTTGACGGATATGCAGATATCGATGAGATATTACACTCAGAGATAGAACTTATCAAAAATGATTACCATGCATGTGGGAATTGTAAAGATATTGAAGAGTTTGAATTTTAAGATTTTTACTCCTTTACTATCTAACTAAAAAAAGCACCAAGGTGCGTGAGCCTTCCGCTGAGGAAAACTTGCGAGCCCTGAAAGAAGTACCCTTGGGGTATTAGTGTAGGTAACGGAATTATTTCCGGTACCGTAATTAAATAAGATGAAGGTTCCCTTTATGTTATTTTATGAAACAAAATTAAATTAAGGAAAACAGTATGGCAGTACCTAAGAGAAGAGTATCACACTCTCGTTCGGCAAAACGTAGAACACATTATAAAATTTCTTTAGCTCGTCCGGTTAAAGATAAAGACGGAACATACAGATTACCACACCACATCAACCCAACTACTGGTGAGTATAAATAATTAAATGGTAAAAATTGCAATTGATGCAATGGGAGGGGACTTCGGTCCCGAACCAATTGTAAAGGGATGTATTAACGCACTTAAGAAAAAGAACTTCACACCTATTCTTGTAGGGAAAAAATCAGAAATTTTACCTCTGTTACCAAAACGTTATAGAGATAAGATTTTAATTGTTGAAGCAGATGACGTAATCGCTATGAGTGATGCTGCTACTGATGCGGTAAAGCGAAAAGAGAGCACAATATACAAAGCAGTGGAGCTTGTACGAAACGGTGAAGCTGACGGTGTAGTGAGTGCTGGACACAGTGGTGCTACAATGACACTCGCCACTCTTCGTCTTGGTCGCTTACAAGGTGTTTCTCGTCCTGCACTTGTAACGTTGATGCCGACAAAAACGGGTCGTCGTTCCGTTGTACTTGATGTTGGTGCAAATGTTGACTCAAAGCCTGAACACTTAGCAGAGTTTGCTGTAATGGGTGGCTGTTATGCAGAGGATGTTTTGGGTATAGATGAACCATCTATCGGTCTGCTTGCAAATGGTGAAGAGGACTCTAAAGGAAATGAAGTTACAAAAGCTGCTTTTAAACTCTTAAAGGGTTATCGTGGTTTTAAAGGAAATGTTGAAGGTGGAGACATCTTTAATGGTTCTTGTGATGTAATTACCTGTGATGGATTTGTTGGTAATCTTGTTTTAAAAACGAGTGAGGGAGTGGCATCAACTATCTCTACTCTAATTAAAGATTATATTAAAAAATCTCCTATCCGTATTACAGGTGCACTTTTGATGCGTCGTGTATTTAAACTACTTAAAAAAGAGATTGATTATGCTGAAGTAGGTGGAGCACCACTTATAGGTATTAAAGGTTGTGCAATTGTTTCGCATGGTAAAAGTAATGCAAAAGCAATTCAAAATGCAATTTTTCAAGCTATCGCTTATGTAGATACTGGTGTCAATAACCACATTACAGATAGATTAGCTGAGCTTAAACAAAAGGATTAGTATGTCATATGCTGCATTTCGCTCTATTGGTGCTTATGTACCACAAAAAGTTTTGACAAATGAAGATCTTTCAAAAATGGTTGATACTTCAGATGAATGGATTACAAAGCGTACAGGTATTAAAGAGCGCCATATTGCAGCTAAAGATGAATTTACTAGTGACCTGGGTGTAAAAGCAGCTACAAAAGCGATTGAACGCAGTGGCATTAATAAAGAAGATATCGATATGGTCGTATGTGCCACTATCTCACCTGATTATTTTTGTATGCCTTCAACTGCTACTATAATCGCAACAAAATTAGGAATCAAGGGTGCAACTGCATTTGATATTTCAGCAGCATGTACAGGTTTTGTATATGCACTTTCAGTTGCAAAAGCATTTATAGAGTCTGGGATGAAGAAAAATGTACTTATTGTCGGTGCAGAAAAACTCTCTGCAATCACAGACTACAGTGACCGTGGTACATGTATCCTTTTTGGAGATGGTGCAGGTGCTGCTGTTATCTCTGCGACTGAGGACAAAGATGAAGCTATCATTGATGTACACACAGGTGCTGACGGTGAGTACGCAGATCTTTTAATGACACCAAACGGTGGAAGCGGATCTGCGCATGATGCACTTGAGGGTGAAGCAGCTGGAACTTATATGCAGATGAAAGGTAATGAAACTTTCAAGGTTGCAGTAAGAACATTGACAAATGATGTTAAAGAGATTTTGGCTGAAAACAACATCAAGAGTGAAGATATCAAGCATTTTGTTCCACATCAGGCAAATTACCGCATTATTAAAGCAGTTGGTGATGCATTGAAGATGACTCCTGAGCAGGTGGTTCTAACAGTGCATAAATATGGAAATACCTCAGGAGCATCCATTCCTATGGCTATTAATGATCTTTATGAATCAGGAGAGTTAGAAGCCGGTGAGTTGATGCTGCTTGATGCTTTTGGTGGGGGATTGACCTGGGGAAGTGCACTCGTTCCATTTTCACCACTAAAATAATGCTTTTGTCCAACTTCTGCGTTGGACTTTTCTTTTCTTTCGTCACTTACTTCAGTAAGCTCCTCAATAAAACAAAAATTCGCCTTGAATTTGAACAAAATCAAGAATTTTAGAGGCAAAAACTACTTTTGTCTGATTCCAAACATCCCCGTCGGGAATAAAACATTACAAACTAAACAATTAATTTTCTAAGCCCTGCAAAGCTTCAAAGACTCTTTTATAAAACTCCTCTTCATCAGGAAGATCAAGTTTTGTCTCACGCAGTTGCTCTCCCCACATAGGGTTTGGAAAGTGGCTGTCATTTTCAAAGCGTGCCATTACATGGATGTGTACACGAGGAAGCATATTGGCAAAAGATGCCATGTTAATCTTTGTAGGACGGTAGTATATGCGCATTTCATGTTCAACTATATAGTAGATATTCCAAAGTTGCTCACGCAGCTCACGCGGCATATCAGTTAGCTCTAAAAAGGGTTCTTTTGTAAAAATCTTTAGCCACGGAATAGTGGATGGTTCTACTTCTATATAAAAGTTTTTGTTTTGGTAAATAAGTTGGGATTGCAAGTGTGTAACCTTTTTGTCAAATTATAACATAAGGTTAAAAGTAAAGAGGAGGGAACTCTCACACAAAAGGTGAGAGTATAGAGGCTGATTAGTCTCTGTTTCTGCTTCTGTTTCCACGGTATCCGCCACCGCTTCTGTTTCTGTCACGGCTACCACCACCTGAACGGTTTCTGTTTCCACGGTATCCGCCACGGCCGCCTCTGCCACCACGTCCGCCTCCAGAGTTACGTCTACCTGCACGCTCTAAAATAGCAGCAAGTTTATCAGCAGGAATACCGATATTGCTTGGCCCTTTGATATCTTGTTTGTCAAGAATCATAGAGATGAGTTTGAACATGATTGTCTCTTCATCGATATCTTCTTTTAAACGGTCAAGAATTTTATGCGCTTCGTCATAGATCTTTTGATCTTCGATGTTTTTAACAATATTTTCAATATTTGTCTGGCGAAGATCATTTTTACTAGGAACGTACGCATGCTCCATAGATGTACCGACTTTTTGTTTAATACGCTGAAGCTCTTTAAACTCGAGTGGAGTTAAAAGTGTGATAGCTTTTCCTTTTGTACCGGCACGACCAGTTCTACCGATACGGTGAACATAGCTCTCAGGGTCAAATGGAATATGGTAGTTAAAAACGTGGCTGATGTTATTAACATGGATACCACGAGCAGCAACGTCAGTCGCTACAAGCACTGAAACAGAGTTGTTTTTAAAACCCTTGATAACGTTTTCACGCTGGCGTTGTTCCATATCTCCGTGAAGACCGTTTGCAAGGTATCCGGCATTGCTAAGTACATTACTAAGACGATCTACTTCTGATTTTGTACGACAAAATACTACTGCTTTTTTTGTCTCTTCAGAGTCCATAAGACGGATAATAGCATCATCACGCTCATGCTCATCGATTACATAGTAGAGTTGTTCGATGTCAGAGTTTGTTGTCTCACCCTGTGTGATAGAGATAAAAACTGGGTCTTTCAAGATTCTGTTTGCCAAAGTTTTAATAGGCTGCGGCATAGTCGCACTAAAAAGAAGTGTTTGGCGATCAGTTGGAAGGTATGAGAAGATCTCATTGATATCATCCAAAAATCCCATATCAAGCATCTCATCGGCTTCATCAAGAACTACCATACTTGGTTTGAAATCTGTAAGCATTCCTTTTTTAAGGATATCCAGCATTCTACCAGGTGTTGCTACTACTACAGAAGCCCCACGGCTAATAAGGTCAAGTTGACGTTTGTATGAGCTGCCGCCATATACTGTTACAGTCTTAACACCTAGGTTACGGCCATATTTGAAGATCTCATCACTTACTTGAGTAGCTAGCTCACGTGTAGGAGTGATAACGAGAAGTTCAACAGAACCGTCAAGTTTCATGTTGTTAAGTGCCGGAAGAGCAAAAGCTGCAGTTTTACCAGTACCTGTATGTGCTTGACCTACAATGTCTTTACCTGCTAAAATAACCGGAATAGCTTTTGCCTGGATAGGTGATGGAGCAGTGAAACCTGCTTCTTTGATACTTTTGAGTAGTTGTGGTTTAAGACCTAATTCTTCAAAGGTCATGACTTTTTCTTCGTTTGTTGTTTCGTTTGTTTGTGCATTTTCTTGCATCTAAATCCTTTATAATCTTTCAAGGAGATGACGCTTGCATTGAACTTTACTACGAATACTCAGGTCTATCAGGGCATCTTCCCCTTAAAAATATTTGTGGAATTATACCTGAATTTTTCTAAGTTTTTATTAAAGTTACAAATTTTTTTAATTACTTAAGTTTATATTGCTACTTTATGATATTTCATTTTGTCATGTTTTATATAATTTACAAGCAAAGGCTGTATAATAGTAAAAAAAGTTGGAGTTTTTATGAACATTGATCTAAACAGTATTGAGATTTATCAGATAGCATCGATTATATTTTTTCTTATTGCCCTTTTTCTTCTTTTTTTCTTTTCAAAACAGCTCCGTCATAAAGATGCAGTGATTTTAGAGTTGCAAGAGGAGCTTGAGGCTACAAACAATCAAAAAGAGCGCCTGCGTGAGGAGTTAAAAGATCTTGAGATACAGAGGGCTGTTTTAGAGAGTAGATATGAGCAGGAGATACAAAGTTCACAAGAGAAACTGCAACTTTTACAAAATGCAAAAGAGGAACTCTCACGCGAGTTTACAAATCTCTCCTCTAAAATATTTGATGAAAAATCAAAACAGTTCAGCTCTTTGAACAAAGAGCAGTTGGAACTTTTCTTAAAACCTTTTCGCGAACAGGTTGCATCTTTTGCCAAAAGTTCACAAGAGCAGTTTGAAGTAGAGCTAAAAGAGAGACATCTGCTTAAAAATGAGCTCAAACGCCTTGAAGAGCTTAACCAGCAACTTGCAACCGAAGCGCTCAATCTTACAAAAGCACTTAAAGGTGAAAACAAAATACAGGGAAACTGGGGAGAGCTTGTTTTAGAACGCATACTTGAACAGTCAGGACTGCGTGAGGGGGTTGAATATGAACTGCAAGCCTCACGCAAGTCAGAGGAGGGTAAAACATACCGTCCCGATGTTATTATTCATATGCCTGAGGGAAGAGATGTCATTATTGACTCAAAAGTTTCACTCTCTGCGTATGAGCGTTTTGTAAATGCAGAAGATGAAAAAGAGCGTGAGCGTTATCTTAAAGAACATTTACAAAGCATTGCATCTCATATCAAAGAGCTCAAGGCTAAAAAATATGAAGATTTAGAGGGTATAAACAGTCTGGATTTTGTTTTGATGTTTTTACCTATTGAGGGGGCATTTTTACTTGCTTTAGAAAAAGACGGCGAGTTTTTCAAAAATGCGTTTGAGAACAATATTTTAGTTGTTTCTCCTTCAACACTCTTAGTAACTCTCAGAACAATAGAGCATATATGGCGAACAAAACATCAAGAAGAACATGCCAAAAAGATAGCCAAAGAGGCTGAGGCAATGCTTGACAAGCTGATACTCTTTGTCGATGAGATGAAAAATGTAGGAAATCAACTGCAAAAAACGCAAGAGTCGTATGATAAAGCGATGAACAGACTCTCAAGTGGTCGAGGCAATGTTATCAAACGGGCAAAAAATATTATGGAGCTAGGTATCAAAACAAAAAAAGAGCTGCCTTTAAAGAGCAGTGAAGAGGAGTGATAATATGAAAATAGAGACTCGCTATAATTATGAAAAAATCTGGCAGTTAACAGGTGAAAAAGATTTACTAAAGATTATCTCTGAAGAAGTTGGTGATATTGACCCGCAGGGTACACTCTCTTATGTAAAAGAGAGCATTGAAAATGGTAAAGAGATAAGCGTAGGCTCATGTAAATTTCGTAAGAAAAAGGATAAGTAGATGTTGATACAGACAGATCTGGCAAAACTGCTTTTGCGTGTCACACTTGCAGTACTTTTACTCTTTCACGGAGTGCATAAGCTTATTCATGGCATAGGAGGCGTGAAATCTCTTGTACTCTCGCATGGTTTGCCTGAGTTTTTGGCATATGGGGTCTATCTTGGTGAACTTATTGCACCAATATTTATACTGCTTGGTCTCTATGGGCGTTTTGCATCCGGAGTTGTTGTTATAAATATGCTTATGGCCATCTATCTGGCATATGGATTTGCATGGACCCTGGGAGGGCATGGTGGTCTTGTGTGGGAGACACCACTCCTTTATCTTGTGTTGGCTCTCTCTATCATCTTTTTAGGAAGTGGCAAGTACGCAGTTAATTCGAAGTAGTTTAGGGGTGTTTTACTTTTATGGTGGAGTTTAGACTCCATCCGATAAGAAGCATTGCAAACATAACACCATATGCCGGCAAAATATCATAGGCATTTAAGAGATAGACAAGCCATAAAAGGATTGCTCCAAGAGGTGTTGGAACACCTGTAAAGTAGTTCTCCACTTCACCTGCATCTGCATTGATGTTAAACTGTATAAGTCTTCGCAGTCCGGATATAACATAGTAAATACTTACAATGGCTGCCATAACAAGCTCAAAGCCATGAAGTGCCGGTGCATAGGATGCCTGAAAAATTAAAAAGACCGGCACAAGCACAAAACTCAAAAAATCTGCAAAACTGTCAAGCTGTACACCAAATTCGTTTGAAAGATTGTATTTTCGGGCAATCTTACCGTCAAATATATCTGCTGCTCCTCCAATCCATGCTAAAACAATTGCTAATGTAAAGTTATTTTGTGTTATAAAGTATGTAGCAAGAAGACCTGCTGTGATATTTACAAATGTAAAGAGATTTGCTAAGTTAAAGTGTGAAGACGGTGTCCATAAAAACTTCATAAAAAAGACCCTTTGGCTAATTTTTCGTTATTATAGCAGATAGATAGTAAGAGAGAATTTATAGATAAACTGAAAACGATATACATTATCATAATTATTAAGTCCTTTGTAAGTTGATATAGATTATCATTTCTTAAAATATATTAAATTTTATAAAAAGAGAGAAAATTTATGACCCTATATGAAGTAGAAAAATCCAAAAAGGTAAAAGTTATCAAACTGAATGCTTCTTATGAACTAAAGCAACGGCTTATCTCTTTTGGCATTATGAAAGATGCGGTTATAGAGGTACTAGAACATGCACCTCGTAAAAAAACCATAGAGGTAAGAGTAGGTAAAATGCGCTTGGCACTAAGAGCAGAAGAAGCACAACAGATAGAGGTAGAAGAGATATGAAACAGCAAAACATTAACCCTGAAGCTTGTCCTGTAACGGCTAAACATATAAAAGTGGCGTTGGTTGGGCAGCCAAATGTCGGTAAGAGTATGCTTATAAACTCTATAAGTAATGCTCACTTGCATGTCGGTAACTTTTCCGGTGTGACAGTTGACAAGACAGAAGTGCTGTTTGATTATAAAGATTACCACTTTACAGTAGTTGACTTGCCCGGAACATACGCTTTTACAGATTATACGATAGAAGAGAGAGTAACACATGAGTATCTGTGTGCAGAAGATTATGACATCATTATCAATGTTGTAGATTCTACCAACATAGAAAAAAATCTTCAACTCACTTCAGAGCTCCTTACAATGAGTAAAAAAATTGTCATCGCTCTTAACATGAGTGATGAAGCCGAGAAAGAGGGCATATTAATAGATGAAAAGTATATGTCTGAGCTTTTAGGTGTTTCTTGTGTAAAAGTCTCTGCTGCTACAAAGATGGGAATAGAAGAGCTTATTGATACTGTTATAGAAGTTTATGAAAAACCAAAGCAAGAACCAAAACTCGTCTTTAGTGAGGCTGTTGAAGAGGAGATAGAAAAAATCGTCTCTTATTTGAAAAAACATAAATATAAGGCAGTCAATTCCTATAGAAACGTAGCTATTAATTTACTCAAAAACAATAAAAAAACTTATGAAAAACTCCATGATGATCCAATCTGGACAGAGTTGCAGCCGATTTTGATAGAAGCTTCCCGTCATATAGAATTGCATCATGATACAGACGACATAAAAGAGGCTTTTGCTGAAGAGTATGCCTCTTTTAACAGAGGGATTGTTGCAGAAGTTGTGAAATATACAGCTGATGAGAGACGAGAGAAAAAATCTTTGACAGAGAAGATAGATGCTATCTTAATCCATCCTGTTTTTGGAATACCTATCTTTTTGTTCTTTATGTGGGGACTTTTTCAGCTGACATTTACCCTTGGTAATATTCCAATGGAGTGGATCGATGGCTTTTTTGGCTGGTTGGGTGAGACTATTGCCCCTACAATTTCCAATGATGATATACGCTCTTTGGTAGTTGACGGTATTATTGGCGGGGTTGGCGCAGTTGTGCTTTTTACTCCAAATATTATTATTTTATTTATCGGTATTGCCCTGTTGGAAACAACGGGGTATATGAGCCGTGTTGCTTTTTTACTTGATGGATTTTTCCATAAGTTCGGTCTGCACGGGCAGAGCTTTATTCCTTTGGTCACCGGTTTTGGTTGTTCTATACCTGCTTATATGAGTGCAAGAATACTCAAAAATGACAGAGACAGACTTTTGACACTTTTTATTATTGGTTTTATGTCCTGTGGTGCACGTCTTCCTGTATATGTTCTTTTTGCCGGTGCCTTTTTTGGGCAAGATATGGCAGGAACAGTTCTCTTTATCATCTATGTAAGTGGAGCTATTTTAG
The DNA here is from genome assembly GCA_027063745.1 of Sulfurimonas sp. Taxonomy (GTDB): domain Bacteria; phylum Campylobacterota; class Campylobacteria; order Campylobacterales; family Sulfurimonadaceae; genus Sulfurimonas. Next base: position 15,268 of record JAMORG010000056.1, on the reverse strand, counting down.
GGCTTATCGCTGCAAAAGTTTTAAAAATGACTGCCTTTAAGGGAGTAGATGAGCCTTTTGTTATGGAGATGCCAAAGTATAGACTGCCGTCATTTAAACTTATTTGGCATACAGTGCTCACGCAGACTATTATGTATCTTAAAAAAGCGGGTACTTTTATCGCCGGTGCAGCAATGCTGATATGGTTTTTAAGTAATTATCCTCATAATGAACTTTTAGATCAGGAGTACAGTGTAAAAATTGAACAGGCAGCTACATCTGAGCAAAAGAGAGAGTATGAGAATAAATTGGCTGAAATGCAGTTAGAGCAGAGTTATCTTGGACGTATCGGAAAACTCACAGAGCCGCTTTTTGAGCCGCTTGGATTTGACTGGAAGATGAATGTTGCCCTACAGGCAGGTCTGGCAGCAAAAGAGGTTGTTGTCTCAACACTCGGAGTACTCTACTCAATGGGTGGGGATGTTGATGAGACATCACACTCTTTAGCAGAAAATATCCGCAAGCATATTCCTTTTGCATCAGCAGTATCATTTATTGTTGTTGTGATGGTTTATCTGCCATGTCTTGCGGCGACAACGGTATTTGCAAAAGAGGCCGGTAGTTGGAAGTATGCATTTTATCTTTTCATCTTTACTTCTGTAGTTGCATATGTGTTAGCATTTATTGCCTACAATGTGACACGTGTTCTTGTTGGAGGTTAACTCTTTATTAGTGCATATTTGTTAAAATTGAGCATGAAGGGATGAAAATGAAAAAAATATTAATGATTGAAGATGATTTAGAACTTGCTGAGATTTTAACAGAGTATTTAGAACAGTTTGATTTTAAAGTGATTACCGAAGATGACCCTTTTAAGGCAGTAAGTATCTTAAAGCTTGAACCTTTTGATCTGGTCATTTTAGATCTTACTCTTCCGGGAATGGATGGACTAGAAGTTTGTGAAGCGATACGTGAGCGTCAAGATATTCCCATCATCATCTCAAGTGCGCGCTCAGATGTCACAGACAAGATAAAAGCACTTGAGCTCGGAGCAGATGACTACCTTCCTAAACCATATGATCCGCGTGAGCTTGAAGCTCGCATACACTCAGTACTTCGCCGTTATGAGGCAAAAACCTCTGCAAAAGAGGAGAATAAAAGTGACTTCAAATGTGACAAGTCAACAATGACCATCACATATAAAGGGCGCAATATCGACCTGACAAATGCAGAGTTTGGGATTCTTTCATACATGATAAGTAAACAGGGGCTTGTTGTCTCACGTGAAGATCTTATCCATAATGTAAATGCCATCAATGAAGACTCTTCAAACAAGAGCATCGATGTTATGGTTGGAAGAATCAGAAACAAACTTGGAGACAAGTCACTTATTGAGTCAGTACGCGGTGTTGGCTATAAACTTCTCAAATAAGCTTCTATGAAACGTCATGCCGTTTTAATAACAGTACTCTTTGCACTAACAGTCTCTCTTGTTAGTGTGAGTGCTGTTTTTTGGGAGTTTTACAAGCTCAATAAAGAACAATATATTAATCATATCTTTACAAAATACACCGTTATTACCCAAATCTATCGTGAACATCAGCAGCGTCAAAGCTCTGAGATTATGCTTGAGGCAAATCTTGCAGTGTATAATCTTGAACTTATTAAAGATGAGAAGCTGCGTGAGCAGATTTTAACTAAAGGCAAGGTATTAAAACAAAAAGGCTTTAAAAGCTTTAATACCTCTTTGCTTATCAGCGAAAAAGGAATGTACACCAAAAACACAGTCTCAAATCTGCGTGCCATTATGGTGCAGTATAAGGGCAAGATATACTTTATGATCGAGACACCAAATGGTAAAATCCTTATAAAAGACAATGAACTCAAACCTTACAGCTATATCAATATACTCTACACATTTGCAATGGTTTTTGCCATAATCAGTCTCTCTTTTGTGTTGGTACTGCAAAAATTACGCCCTCTGATTCGCTTGCGTAAAAAAATAGAACGTTATGGTGAAGGAGATATGGAAGTCTCTTTTAAGACAAAAAGTGAAGATGAGATAGGCGCTATATCCAACGGGCTTGAGCATGCCAGAGAAAGAATTAACAATGTCCTAAGCTCACGCACACTTTTTTTGCGTAATTTAATGCATGAGCTAAAGACACCTATTGCCAAAGGCACTATTGCAACACAGATGTTGGAGTCTCCAAAACAGCGAGACCGATTTACATCTATTTTTAAAAGACTTGAGACTCTTGTGAATGAGTTTGCGCTCATTGAAGAAGTGACAAGTCTTGATGATAAAAAAGATTTTGCTGAGTACAGACTTATTGATATCATTGATGGTGCAGTTGATATGGCTATGGTAGATAAAAAAGATGTTATCGTTGATGTGCCGGCAGACAAAAAGATACATGCAAACTACAGACTCTATACAACGGCCATCAAAAATATGATAGACAATGCAATGAAGTACTCAAGTGATCATAAGATAACTATCTGTGTCAATGAAAATGGTGAGCTCTGCTTTGAGAGTAAAGGGGAGTGTCTGAAGCACCCGCTTCAGTACTATATAGAGCCTTTTACAAAAGACAACCCTTCTAAAAACAGTTTTGGTTTAGGTCTGTATCTTGTAGATTCTATCTTAAAGGCACATGGACAGGTACTGGCACATGAGTATGAAAATGGAGTAAATCGCTTTATTTTTGCATAAGTTTAAATATGTAAACTATAGTAATGAATAAAGTACCCTTAGTTGTTATATCTTTTGCTTTTGCACTCTCTTTTTTCCTCTTTGGCTGGTTTAGTCACAGTGCATACAACCCATCTAACCGCATTAAACAACCTACATTGCTGGAAAAAATCAAAAAGAACAAAGAACTGCATGTAGTCCTGCTCAATGCCCCATCAACATACTATATCGGCACAGAAGGGCCACAGGGTTTTGAGTATGACCTCTTAAAAGCCTATGCAGATCATCTGGGAGTTGCTCTAAAGATCACTCCTGCACATACTGTAAAAGAGGCTTTGCAGCTAAGTAAAAATAAAGAGATTCATATCACTTCGGCTGCTTTGGCAAAAACTCCTTCAAGACAAAAGAAGTATCATTTCGGGCCATCATATTTTGAGGTCCAAGAACAGGTCATATGTAACAGAGGAATGCTGGGTTCTTCAAAATTTCCTCGTGATGTCGAAGACCTAGAAGGGCTCTCTATTATGGTCGGAGAAGATACAAGTTACAGTGAGAACCTGCAAAAACTGAAAAATGATGGTTTTGACATCAACTTTACCACAACATCTGAATACTCTACAGAAGAACTTTTAGAGATGGTTGCCAAGCATGAGATTGACTGTACTGTGGCAGATTCAAATATATATGCTTTAAATCTAAAGTTTTTTCCAGAGATCTCTTTGGCCTTTTCTATCAGCGGGCGTGAGCAGCTTGCATGGTTGCTGCCAAAAGATGCAAAAGAGTTAGAAGCCGATATGTACACATGGCTTAATGATTTTAATCAAAAAGGAAAAATGACTCAGCTTAAAGATCACTACTATTCGTATGTACTCTTTTTTGACTACTACAATACAAAAATGTTTTACAAACGTATAAAATCACGACTGCCAAAGTATAAAAAATATTTTCAAGAGGCTGCAGAGAGATTTGATATACCTTGGACACTTTTAGCATCACTCTCATATCAAGAATCTCACTGGAACCCTAAGGCAAAAAGTTTTACAGGGGTACGTGGACTTATGATGCTTACAAAAAAGACAGCAAAAATTCTAGGTGTTAAGAACAGACTCGATCCAAAGCAGAGTATCATTGGAGGAACACGTCACTTAAAACAGATGATAAAATTTGTTCCAAAAGAGCTTGAGGGTGAAGATAGACTCAAGTTCGCACTTGCTGCTTATAACATTGGTATGGGACATATTCATGATGCACAAAAGTTGGCAATAAAACTGGGGCTCAATCCAAATTCATGGAGAGATCTTAAAATTGTATTACCGCTGCTTTCACAAAAACGGTACTATAGAACTTTGAAATATGGCTATGCACGTGGTAGTGAACCGGTAAAATATGTAGAAGCAATTTACAACTATAAAGACATCTTAGATAAGAGTGAAAAAGAGGACGAGGTTGAAAAAGTAATAGATAAAGAGAAAGTAGATAGCAATGTAACGAAGGAAGTACAAGAGTAAGGCTACTCTGCACGTCCCAGTTCGCTTAAAAAGGCTTCCATATCGTATTTGACTCTATATTCTGGAGTCATAATATGTATGAGAATATCACCAAGGTCAATAACAACCCAATCACCGCTCTCATCTACATTGTTAAAAGACTCCTGGGGTTTGAGCTCTTTTTTGAGATGGTCTAAAAGTGCCAGAGTATGTTTCTGTCCGAGTGATGAAGCGATGATGGCATAATCTACGAAGTAGTTCTTCTCACGCAGATCAAATGCCTCAATCGCTTCTGCTTTATGCTTGTCTAGTATCTTTGTAATGTTTTCAATTCTGTTTTGCATTGTGTTCCTTATAGTATTGTGCTATTTCATCAGCACATTGTTTTGGTAGTTTTGAAATGTCCATATGCTCACGCAAAGCAGTTGACGATACATCTACATCTACATAAAGTTTTAAAAAATCATCAGGTATTTCAATGGCATCTCGAGTTGCCACTATAAAAGTAACAAGCTTTTTAAGCTCATTGAATTTGTACCATTTTTTTAAACTCTGTAGATTGTCCGCACCAATAACGACATAGATTTTTTCGTACTTCTTTTTGAGCATCTTTACCGTCTCAATGGTCGGTATCTTTTTTGCCTGCGTGACTTCAAAAGCACTTACTTCAAGTTTTTCATTATCTGAAAATATCTCTTGAAGCCATTTTAGTCGTAAGGAAGACGGAGCAGTAGATGAATCCTTAAACGGATTCAAAAAAGTTGGCATTATAATGATTTTATCGATAAAATCCAACTTCTCTAAAGCTTCTACAACTGCCTTATGACCGATATGAGGAGGATCAAATGAGCCTCCGTAAAGTGCTATGCTTTTCATTTAATGCGAATTATAACTAATTTTCGATAAAATAAGCCAATTTTTACTATTAGGATATAGAATGGCACTCAAAATTGCAATTAACGGGTTTGGTAGAATCGGTCGTTGTGTTGCTCGCATAGCAGCAAAGAGAGATGATGTAGAGATAGTTGCTATCAATGATATGGCAAGTATGGATATGATGCTTTATCTTCTTAAAAATGATTCTGTTCATGGAACATTTGACAGTGAAGTTGAGCAGGTTGATGAGAACTACATCAGCATAGACGGAAATAAAATCAGAGTATTTTCTGACAGAGATCCAAAAAATCTTGGTTTTGCGGATTGTGGTGCAGAGATGGTTTTGGAGTGTACAGGTGTTTTCTTGACACAAGAGTCTGCTCAGGTACATATTGACAAAGGTGTAGAAAAAGTACTTTTCTCAGCTCCTGCAAAAGACAAAATCACTCCAACATTTGTAATGGGTGTAAATGAAGACAAATATGATGGTCAAAGAATCGTATCAAATGCTTCATGTACTACGAACTGTTTAGGTCCTGTAGCTCGTGTACTTGATGATGCATTTGGTATTGAGAAAGGTCTCATGACAACTATTCACTCATATACAAATGATCAAAATATTCTTGATGTAAAACATAATAAAGACAAGCGCCGTGCTCGTGCAGGTGCTATCAATATGATTCCAACAACAACAGGTGCTGCAAAAGCTATCAGCCTTGTTCTTCCACAACTTGAAGGAAAACTTCACGGTCAGTCTGTTCGTGTTCCTACACCGGATGTCTCTATGGTTGACTTGAATGTTGTAGTGAAAAAAGGAACAACAAAAGAAGAAGTAAATGCAGTATTTAACGAAGCTGCAGAGGGTCACCTTAAAGGTCTTTTGTTAGTTGATAAAGAGATGAGAGTATCTCAGGACTTTGTAGGGTGTGAGTACAGTTCAATCGTAGCAGAGGATCTCACGCAGGTTATCGGTGGTGATATGGTTAAGGTTATGGCATGGTATGACAATGAGTGGGGATACTCTATGCGTCTGCTTGACATGGCTCTACACATCTCAAAATAGGAAGGCATCTTGGAACTACTACACTTAAAAAAGTTAGACCTGCAAGATAAAAAAGTATTTATCCGTTGTGACTTTAATGTTCCGATGGATGAGTTTGGAAACATTACTGATGACAGACGTATCCGTTCAGCTATTGCTACGATCAACTACTGTTTAGACCTTGACTGTGCAGTTATACTTGCATCACACCTTGGTCGCCCAAAAGGTGAAGTGGTTGAGAAGTACTCTTTAGCTCCGGTTGCGCGCCGTTTGCAACAACTGCTCAAGCGTCATGTTGAACTTGCTCCCGGTGTTGTAGATGATGCAACACTAAAAATGGCACAGGAACTTCCTCGTCACGAAGTACTCCTACTTGAAAATCTTCGTTTTGAACCGGGTGAGACAAAAGATGATCCTGTGCTTTCAGAAAAACTCGCTTCAATGGCAGAGTACTATGTAAATGATGCTTTTGGTGTAAGTCACCGTGCTCACGCATCTGTTCACGGAATTACAAAGTTTTTTGACAATGAGCATAAGGCAGCTGGTTTCTTGCTCGAAAAAGAGATCACGTTCTTTGGTAAGCTGATGAACAACCCTGTTCGTCCTTTTGCTGCCATTGTTGGTGGTAGTAAAGTCTCGGGTAAACTCGAAGCTATGGTAAATCTTCTGCCAAAAGTAGATAAGATCTTTATCGGTGGAGGAATGGCATTTACATTCCTAAAGCAGCTCGGTTATGACATCGGAGCATCTTTGGTTGAAGATGATTTACTTGATGAAGCGCAGCGCATTATGGATGAAGCGAAAAAACTTGGTGTGAAGTTTTACATACCTGTCGATGTTATTGCAGCAGATAAGTTCGCAGAAGATGCAGTCAGTAAGATAGTAACAGCGCAAGAGATTCCTAATGGCTGGATGGGACTAGACATTGGTCCGGCAACTGTAAGACTCTACCGTGAAGGGCTTAATGATGTCCAAACAGTTCTGTGGAACGGTCCGATGGGTGTTTATGAGATGGAAAAATTTGCACGTGGTAGTTCAAAGATAGCCCACTTCGTAGCTGACTCATATGCTACAACGGTTGTAGGTGGCGGTGATACTGCTGACCTAGTACAACGTGTTGGTGTTGATGAAGAGATGACATTTATCTCAACAGGCGGTGGAGCATCACTAGAGCTTCTTGAAGGTAAAGTTCTTCCTGGAGTTGAACCGCTTTTAGTAAAAAAAGACCAAGAGTAAGGATAAAAAGATGATTATTGCAGCGAATTTAAAGACCAACTTTACAAGAAAAGAGACAGCTTCATACATAGAAGAAGTAGGAAAATATGCCCAAAAGAGTGCTCAAAAAGTTATGGTATTTCCTGCAATGACATCTTTGGACAACTATCTTACACCGCTTACAATCGGTTCACAAAATGCATATCCTACATTAAATGGTGCATTTACCGGAGAGATAGGCTTAGAGCAGCTTCAAGAGTTCGAGATAAAGACCATTTTGATAGGACACAGTGAGCGTCGCCATATCTTGGGTGAGTCACAGGCTTTTATAGCCCAAAAATTTGAGTACTTTAAAGATCAGGGCTTTGAGATAGTTTATTGTGTAGGTGAACCAAAAGAGGTGCGTGAGGCTGGAAGTGAAGCTACTTTAGAGTACATTGCTAAGCAGTATGAGGGTATTGACACTACATATGACAAGCTTATTATTGCATATGAGCCGGTTTGGGCGATTGGTACTGGACTTACACCGACACTCAAAGATATTGAAACGATTCACGCTGAGTTAAAAAAGAAGTCAACGGCACCACTGCTTTATGGCGGAAGTGTAAAGATAACAAATGCAAAAGATTTCTTGGCACTTGATAATGTAGATGGTGTGCTCGTAGGCAGTGCAGCACTCTATGCTGAGCATTTCTGTACGATGATAGAGTATGCAGATGAACTTGAAAATGAAAACAAATAATGAAGGAGAAACAGTAGTATGATAATGAAAGGCAAACGTGGTCTAATAGTAGGACTCGCAAACAATAAATCGATCGCATACGGAATAGCAAAAGCTTGTGCAGATCAGGGTGCTGAGATGGCATTTACATTTTTAAATGACGCACTCAAAAAGAGAGTAGAGCCAATAGCAAACGAGTTTGGAAGCAAGCATGTTTATGAACTTGATGTAAGCAATGAAGAGCATATGGCAAATATCGCTTCAGTAATTGAGAAAGATTTTGGAAAGATTGACTTCTTGGTTCACTCTGTTGCATTTGCTCCAAAAGAGGCACTCTCACAGCCTTTTATGAAGACTACAAAAGAGGCTTTTGAGATCGCTATGAACATCTCTGTTTACTCTTTAATAGATTTGACAAATCGTCTTGAGCCGGTTCTTAGTGACAATGCTTCTATTCTTACGCTTTCATATCTTGGTGGACCAAAGTACATTGTAAACTATAATGTAATGGGTGTTGCAAAAGCGGCGTTAGAGTCAACAGTGCGTTATATGGCAGTAGAGCTTGGTGCAAAAGGTCAGCGTGTCAATGCTATCTCTGCCGGACCTATCAAGACACTTGCAGCAGCAGGGATTGGTGACTTTAAACAGATACTTAACTGGAATGAAGTAAATGCACCTCTACGTAAAAATGTAACTATCGAAGAGGTTGGAAACTCTGCAATGTACTTGCTGAGTGATTTAAGCAGTGGTGTAACAGGTGAGGTTCACTATGTTGACGCTGGTTATAACATCATGGGTATGGCAGCAGCTGCTACCAATGAAGAGGGAAAAACTATTCTAGCATGGGATGCTAGATAGTCCTTCTTTTATAAAATGAGTTACTTTCCTATAACAGGAAGTGACTCAACTTTTTTTACATTTGAGTGCTCGTAGTCATTTGGCTTAGCTTTCATATATGCCTCTGCCTTATCAACATACTCTTGGAGTGTAAAGTTTCTATCTTCTTTTTCTACATAAGTAACTTTACTACCAACTTCTTTTTTATCATTTGTAGCTTTTTGCATATACTTTTTTTGTATCTCTTTATCTTTAGAGACGGTAGGCTCCCAGTCTGTCTCCAGCCAGTTGTCTAAAGAGCTTTGTATCATGCCTTTTTCTTCTTTAGCAGCACTAGATTTACTTATACTGTTTAAGGCACTGTTTTGAGAAGGTGCAACTGTTGTACTTGATCCGCAGCCACTCAAAAGTAAGAGGGCTGTTAGTGTGTTTGTTATTATTATAAGCTGTTTCATAAGGGAATTATAGCCAAATATTAAGGGAAAAACTAGTGAATTAATCTAAACTTAAGACTTTTATATGCTATACTGCAGGTGAAATTTGTAAAAAACAAGGAGAATATATGAAATTTACAAAAATGAGTTTAGTAGCAGCGCTACTAATTGGTTCAAGTGCGTTTGCTATTGATAATGTTAAAGTAAGCGGTGACGCTAAACTTTTCTATGCGACATCAGATGAAGGTAAAGATAGTGATCTTTTTGATAAAGCTAGCTCAGCTGCTGATGCTGCTTTAAACTTAAATGTTACTGCAGATCTTGTAAAAAATGACTTAGTAGCAATCAGTGCTGGTGCTGGTTATACTGTTCTTTCTACACTTGGTTTAGAAAATAACTTGGTATCTAATGTATGGGGTGGTGCGCATGGTGCTACAACCGGAACTAAAGCTAGTTATGGCAAAGGTCTTGGTGGTGCAAAAGTTGAAAATGCAAACTGGATGACAGAAGCATGGATCGCAGCAACTGCTGGCAAAACTACTGTAAAACTTGGTCGTATGGAACTAGATACGCCATTAGTATTTACTGAAACATGGTCAATTGAGAAAAATACTTTTGAAGCTGCTGTTGTAGTTAACCAAGATATTCCAGATACTACATTAGTAGGTGCTTATGTTGGTAACGGTAATGGTAATGAAGTACTTGGTCAGGATGAAAGAGGTGCTGTAACAACACTTGATCTAGCTGCAGGTGCTGTTGTAAATGAAAGCGGTGACTTTACAACTTATGGTACAAATGGAGCATATGCAGTTGGTGTTATCAACAACTCTTTTAAACCACTTACTGTACAGGCATGGTATTTTGATCTAACAAGCTTAGCAGATGCATATTGGTTACAAGCTGATTTAGATGCTAGCACATTAGGCGTTGATGGTCTTATTGCAGGTGCTCAGTATGCTTCAGTAGAAGTAAAAAGTAATAATAATTTAGGTATTACTAATACTGATGACTCTTCAACATATGCTTTAATGTTAGGTTATGAAGTAAAAGATTTAGTTACAATCAAAGTTGCTTACTCTTCTGTAGATGATGACGGTGTATTAGGAGCTGCAAATACTGCAACTTCTACTGGTAAATCAAAACTTTATACTGAAGCATGGTGGAACTATGGTAAAGTTACTCAGTTAGATACTGATGCTTATAAAGTATCTATCACTTCTCCTGTTCAAGGTATGTTTGATTTAGGTCTTTACTATACAGATGCTGATCAAGATAAACTAGATAATGACTTAACTGAAGTTGCAGTTACTGCAAGCAAATCATTTGGTCCTTTAGATGCAACTTTAGCATATGTTTATGCAGATGTTAAAACTCCTAACGATCATGATGATGACGAAACATCAAATATGGTTCAAGCTTACTTAACATTAAACTTCTAATCTAACCTTTAGACTAGAAACTTTAACTAACTCCCTTTTGGGAGCTAGTTATACTTCCTCTTTTTTTATAACTTCTTAACTTATGCTATAATTTTTCTATGAAATTATTACTCAGCAAACTTTTCTACATACTTTTTATGCTCTTTTTGATATCTCTTATCTCATTTTTAGCGATTCATGCCGCACCAAACAGCTTTTTTGGAGCAGGGGAGCTTAACCCGAATATGACTAAAGAGGCGTTAGAGAAACTCAAGTCTGTCTATGGACTCGATAAGCCACTTTTTCAGCAATACATTGACTGGATGAAAAACATCCTGACACTTAATTTTGGCATATCTTTTGTTTCTGGGCAAGATGTCAGCAGTGAGATACTCAAACGCCTGCCCGTTACACTCTGGATGAACATTGTAGCACTTGTGAGTGTCTTTGTGCTCTCTTTGTGGCTTGGCATAAAAGCAGCACTGCATTATGAAGCCAAGAGTGACTATTTTATTCGCCAGCTCTCTTTGGTCTCTTTCTCTATGCCTTCATTTTATCTCTCCCTGCTTTTTATCATACTCTTCTCTATTAAACTTTCACTTTTTCCTATAGCAGGTCTTCACTCCATAGAAGCAAAAGAGGGTGTTGCAAATATCTTGGATATGGCATGGCACTTAACACTGCCTATTACTGTTATGGTCTTTACAGGACTTGGCAGTATGATAATCTACATCCGTTCACTGACATTAGAGATACTCAAAAGTGACTACTACTACTTTGCACGCTCACGCGGACTAGATGAGAAGAGACTTTTGCGTTATTATATTCTGCCAAATCTCTTACCTCCTATTATCACACTCTTAGGTCTCTCTCTGCCTGGACTTATTGGAGGGAGTGTTATTTTAGAGTCTATCTTTGGTATAGAGGGAATGGGACAGCTCTTTTACATCTCTGCACTCTCACGCGACTATCCGGTGATTATGGGCATACTGATGATAACAGCATTTTTGACACTGCTTGGAAATATGTTGGCTGATTTGATTTTATTGAAGTTAAACCCATATATGAATAGGGGTTAAAGAGAAGGATGTCTATAGGGTATTAAGAGGAGAGATGCTCCTCTTAAAAAGTAAGTTTAGCTAAAGAGTGCCTCAAGTGCATCTACACTCTCTTTTTTCTCTTCAACTTCACCATTTTCATTTGTAACTGCGTCGTTTTCAATAAGTTCTATCTGCATACCAGTAAGCATTGAAGCCAAACGGATGTTTATACCGCTCTTACCGATTGCTTTTGATTTTTGGTCACTTGGAAGTGTGATGATCGCTTTTTCATTCTCACCCTCTTCGTTTTTAATGATCTCTACATGAGAGATGATAGCCGGACTCATAACACGAGATACAAAAAGCTCTGGAATATCAGTGTACTCGATACAGTCGATATTTTCACCAATAAGCTCAGCACTTACTGCATTGATACGCACACCTTTTACACCAACAGTAGCTCCGACAGCATCAACTTGTGGATGCGTTGAGAGCACTGCTACTTTAGCTCTCTCACCAGGAATACGTGCTGATTTTTCGATGATAACAGTACCTTCTGCGATCTCTGGTACTTCAAGCTCTAAGAGTGCTTCTAAGAACTTAGGACTAGTACGTGAGAGCTCTATCTGGATGCCATGCTCCTTGTCCATATTTACACGGCGAACAACTGCTTTGATGTGATCACCCACTTCAAAGACCTCACCTTTTATACGGCTCTTCATCGGAAGAACAGCACGAATCTCATCTACTTCAATGTAAGTTGCGTTTTGTGCATCAACACGTGTTACACGACCGCTTACAAGTGTGCCCACTTTTGATTTGTATTTGTTATATACTTCATCTTCTACAAGACGCTGAATATGGTACTCTATCTCACGGTGAAGCTGTGATGCACCAGTACGACCGTAGTCTTCCAAGTCATGCTCATATTGAAGTTGGTCGCCAAGTTCTACCTGGTCGTCATACTCTCTTGCTTCACTGATAGCCATATATGCAGGCGCTGTCTCTTCATCTTGAAGTCTCTCATCATCATCTGCGACTACTGTGATAGTTTGAATGAGTTTAATGTTTTTTGTATCTTCATCAACTACTGCTTCAAAAGCGTAGTGTGGGTTGATAACTCTTTTTGCAGTTTGAACAAAAGCAGTCTTTAAAGCTTCTAGTACTTTTTCTGGCTGTAACCCTTTTTCGTGTCCGATAGCTTCTGCAATATCTAATATTTTTTCCATAATTATTTCCTTAAAATTTTTAAGAAATCTTTGCGACAATAGTAATGTGTTTGGGGGATTTCTTAATCGAAGTAGAGTATTATACTTAAAAACTGCTAAAAGCATCTTTAACCCAAGTTTTAGTAGATTTTAAGTATAATGCAAAACTTTTAAAAAACGCAAAGGATTATAGGCATGGATTTAAAACTTGCAAGAACAGACTTAAACGCAAAACCAAAAAAAGTTGATTTAGCTAAAATTGAAGAGAAAGTTGCAAAAAACAACAGTATTATTTTTTACTTTGACAGAGAAAATTCTCACAAAGATCTTCTGGCACTTCAAGACCATTTTGAAGCAGAGGGCAAAAGTTTTTATATGAGCGAGGTAAAGTATGGTCTAGCAGATAATGACTATATGTACCAAGTTCACATTATGAGCTAAGCGGAGCTATTATGAGTAAAAAACTTTTTATTGAGACTCTCGGCTGTGCAATGAACTCACGCGACTCTGAGCATATGATAGCAGCTCTTAAAGAGAAAGAGAACTATGAGATAACAAAAAACATGCCAGAGGCTGATCTTATCATCATCAACACCTGTTCAGTGCGTGAGAAGCCGGTAGCTAAGCTCTTTTCTGAGCTTGGAGTTTTTAATAAAAAGAAAAAAGAGGGTGCAAAGATAGGTGTGTGTGGCTGTACAGCTTCACACCTTGGCGAAGAGATCATCAAGCGTGCACCTTATGTCAACTTTGTATTAGGGGCAAGAAATGTTTCTAAAATCGCTGAAGTTGTTAATAAAGACAAAGCAGTAGAGGTTGACATCAACTACGATGAGAGTGAGTTTGCTTTTGATGATTTTCGAACATCTCCCTATAAAGCTTACATCAACATCTCTATAGGGTGTGACAAGCAGTGTACATTCTGTATCGTTCCAAAGACTCGTGGTGAAGAGATTTCCATTCCCGATGCACTTATCATTCAAGAAGCCAAGCGTGCAGTAGATAATGGCGCAAAAGAGATTTTTCTTCTTGGACAAAATGTTAACAACTACGGTCGCCGCTTCTCATCACCAGATCATGAAAAAGTAAACTTCACAGAACTGTTACGCCGTCTCTCAAAGATAGAAGGGCTGCGTCGTATTCGTTTTACCTCTCCACATCCGTTTCACATGGATGATGAGTTTATTGAAGAGTTCGCTAACAATCCGAAGATCTGCAAGTCGATGCATATGCCTCTGCAAAGCGGAAGCTCAAAAGTGCTAAAAGAGATGAAACGCGGCTATACAAAAGAGTGGTTTTTAAATCGTGTTGAAAAACTGCGCTCCGTATGTCCCGAGGCGAGTATCTCAACAGACATTATCGTGGCATTTCCAGGTGAGAGTGATGAGGATTTTGAAGAGACGATAGATGTGATGAAAAAGGTTAAGTTTGATCAGATATTTTCATTTAAGTATTCACCTCGTCCTGAGACAGAAGCACAGCACTACACAAATGTAGTCGATCCTGAAGTGGCATCTGAACGTCTCTCATACCTTCAGGCACTCTATACGCAACTATTAGATGAGAAGAGCAAAGAGCAGCTTGGAAAAGTTTATGAAGTATACTTTGAAGATCTCAATGCTGACGGATATGTATCTGGTAGAACAGATAACAACCTTGTTGTCAAAGTAAAAGGCTCAGAGGAGCTTTTAGGCGAGTTTCGTAATGTAAAGATTACAAAAATTGGTCGTACAATATACACAGGTGAGATCGTTGACTAAAAAAGAGTTTACTCGAAAGCTTGCACTTACAGTAGTACCTTTTATAGGTGCACTGCTGATTCGTTTTTTATACCTTACAAACAAAAAAGTCTTTCATGCTCCAAAAACGATAGGGCAAGAGCCTCATATCTTTGCCTGTTGGCACGGAGAGCTTTTGATGTTGCCGTATATGTACAGGTTTTATCGTAAAAAGCCGCATGCAAAGGTTCTTATCTCTCCACACTTTGATGGAGAGCTCATCTCACGCACTATCAAGTATTTTGGACTAGGAACACTTGCCGGTTCATCAGACAAGAACCCTGCACGCGTGCTCATTCAGGCCATAAAGACCATTAAAGAGGGTTATGATATCGGCATTACTCCCGATGGACCAAAGGGACCTCGTCACGAGGTTGCTGATGGCATCATAGTAATGGCACAAAAGACAAAAGCAAAGATTATCCTTGTAGAGATAAAGCCGACAAAGTATTGGCAGCTAAATTCATGGGATAAGTTTACAATTCCAAAACCTTTTGGTATACTTAACTATTATGCATCCAAGCCGATTGATATTTCAGGT
>JAMORG010000055.1 GCA_027063745.1 Sulfurimonas sp. | reverse complement strand
AAAAACATTGAAGAGACTCTCAAAAAACATTCTGACAAAGAGGATGAGGGGGTTATCTCTGAGTTTTTAGATGAAGAGCTTGATAGTTGGGAGTGGTAGTGAAAGTTTTACGCTATGAGATTTATCTTGTTACTCTTAACCCAACAGTTGGCTCGGAGATACAAAAGACACGACCCTGCATCATCATCTCACCAAACGAGATGAACAAACTCAACACCGTCATCATAGCACCCCTGACAAGCAAAGGTTTTGACTTTGTGTTTCGTCCAAAGATTACTTTTGATGACAAAGATGGTTTGGTTCTTTTAGATCAAATTCGAACTGTAGATAAGAAAAGATTGGTCAAAAAGCTAGGCACGATTCCCAAGCAAAAAGCAGAGGAAATCGCACAGACACTTGTGGAGATGTTTCGCTACTAGAGCCTACTCCGTAACAATAGCAAACGAAAGTTCTAGTATCTCTTTATGCTCTTTTATGAAGGCATTGAGTTCATCTAGTTTGAGAGCTTCTATCTTTTTGAGCTCCTCTTTTGAGTGACCTGGTTTGAAGCCTTTGTAGTAGTCCATAAAACTGCGGTGGAGTCTTTGTGAAAGTGTCTCTACTCGGAGTGGTTCACTTCCTAGCAAGAACTTCTTTGTCTGTTTGAGTTCGGCTTTTGTTACACCGTTTTTTACAAACTCAGCTATGACCTCTTTTACCGTTTTTACCGCCTCATCTTTAGAGTCAGTTTTTGTTTGGAGGTAGCCGTTGAAGTAGCTTACCGACTTACTTACATGCACACGCGCATAAGCTGAGTATGCGAGCCCGCGTTTTACACGTATCTCTTCCATAAGTCTGCTTCCAAAGCCACCTGTTCCCAGTATGTATGTCGCCACCCGAGCCTTGTAATAATCTTCATCACTTACATCCATGTTATATGGTGAGCCAAAGTAGATATATGCCTGTTCTGTCTCACGCGTTAGCACTTTTGTCTTTGCATCACTGCTGGCTTTGTAGTGTGGCAGTGGTTCGGCTTCTCCTACTGCTAGTACTTTGAGGCTCTTTTTGAGCTCTTTTTTTGCTTCATCTAAACTTATGTCACCACCTACGACAATAATCATACGTGATAGTACAAGATGCTCATTTAAAAACGATTGCACATCTTCAAGGCTTATCTTTGCTATGCTCTCTTTTGTTCCTGCTGATGGTTGTGCTAAAGGTGTACCTTCAAAGAGCAGCTCTTTGAGTGCGTTTGATGCTACATAGTCATAGTCATTCTCTTTGCGTGAGAGCGCACCGAGTGTTACTGCTTTTACCTTCTCAAGTGAGCGTTCTGTGAGGTTTGGTTCAGCTAAGAGTTGTGAGAGAAAGTGGTTACTTTTTGCAAACTGCTCTTTGAGTGAACCCATTTCAATGACAAACGTCTCACTTCCTGTTGAAGCTGAGATATGAATAGCCTCAGACTCCAAAGCCTCTGCAAAACCATTGGCACCAAGCTCACGCGTTCCCTCTCCAAGCATCTTTGCAGAGAACTTTGCAAGACCTGCTATCTTTTTGTCTGTTATACTGCCTGAGTTTGTAAAAACTATCTGCGTATTGACAAGTGGAAGACGCTTGTCCTCTTCAAAAATAAGGGGAACTTTCACACCTGCTATCTCTATGCTGTCTATTTTTGCTGCCATTACTATCTGTCCTATTAAAAAAAGTATTATCGTTAAATGTTTCATCTATTCAAAAATCTCTAAAGTTTCATAGGCTGTGTTTCTGATTGCCGGAGTCTCGCCTATATCTTTTATGAGGTGTACCATCTCATCTTTTGCCATGGAAAATGCAGCTCCGGCTGAGCTTACGACATTCTCTTCCATCATTGTACTTCCAAGGTCATTTGCCCCAAAGCGCAGTGCCATCTGTCCGATGTATGGTCCTTGTGTTACCCATGAGCTTTGAATGTTTGGCACATTGTCAAGGTAGAGACGTGCTACTGCCAGGAGTCTGAGGTAGCGGTTTGATGATGGTTTTTCCATATCTGGTATGAGGCGAAGCAGCTCTGTGTTTTGCCCCTGAAAGCTCCACATAATGAAAGCCCGAAAACCACCCGTCTCATCTTGCAGCTTACGAATCATATCAAAATGCTCGACGATGTCCTCATCACTCTCCACCGTTCCATACATCATAGTAGCCGTACTCATGATACCAAGCTTGTGTGCTTTTCTATGGATATCTACCCAAACATCAGAATCAATTTTCTTTGGTGCGATGATGTCACGCACACGGTCAGAAAGTATCTCAGCTCCAGCACCCGGAATGGAAGCCAGACCTTTGGCTTTTAGACGCTCTAACACCTCCTCTACACTTATGCGTGAGACCTTGGCGATGAAGTCTATCTCTATGGAGCTAAAGCCGTGAATGGTGATAGTCGGGTACTTGGTATGGATATGCTCTACCAAGTCTTCATACCATTCAATTTTGAGTTTTGGATGCACACCGCCTTGAAAAAGTATCTGCGTTCCACCTATCTCTAAGAGCTCATCTATCTTTTGGTCTATCTCATCAAAAGTGAGCACATAGGCATCGGCATCTTTTTCATGTCTGTAAAAGGCACAAAACTTACAGTCAACCCAACAGATGTTTGTGTAGTTGATGTTTCTGTCTATTACAAATGTAGTGATGCCCTTTGGATGGAGCTCACGCTTACGCTCGCTTGCCATCTTTCCAAGTGTTTTTAGATCCGCATTTTTGATTAAGTCAAGTGCTTCTTCTTTGGTTAGTCTCTTTTGCATTGTCCCGCTTTTGTAGTGATTTTTTCAAGTGCTTTGTTTATCTTTTCTATCTTCTTTGGTGCATCAATGATGTGATGCTCACGCAGCCATTCACCGTTTCTGTATGCTATCTTTACACTACCGTCTTTGTCCTTGTAAACCAAGATACGAATAGGCAGATCAAGCCCCACTGTCATATCTTGCTGCATCAGAGCTGTGCCGATTTTCGGATTGCCAAAGATAATCTCTTTTGACTCACGCAGCTTCATACCAACTGACTCTGCATTGCCTTTGTGGTTGATGATGGCAAAAACACCAAGCCCTTTTTTACGTACTATATTTTCTATATTTTTTATCGTGCTATCAACACTACACTCACTCTGTTTGATGATAATATCACCGGCAAAGAGTGAGCCGACAAGTATCAATGCCAAAAGTATTTTTTTCACTATTTCCATCCTTGATTCATTGGATTTATCGATTTTTTCTTGATGAACTTTCTATAAACTATATAGAAAAATAACAAAATTACAAAAACAACAGCTAAAACCTGTAACCATGCACCCATGTTTAAGATTTTATTTAAGATGGACTGGTGCTCTTTGTTGTCAATGTCAAGCTCTGCCATCTGCGCGATATGTGCCATAGCCGAGATGGCAAGGTTACCCTCTGGAATGCTCACGTGACACGAGAGACATACCCCGCGACGGTCAAGCTTACTTCGCTGCTCTTTTGAGAGTGGACCTGATAGCTTCCAGTGATGCCCTACAGTCATAAGCTGTGTACCGTTTTCATCTAAAAACTGTGAGTAGTCATGTTTGAGATTTGGTATGGCAGGTATTTGTTCATCTACTTTTTTTGGAAGCACTTTTCTATCAGCACTCATAAGATCCATAATGGTTGTCTTACTTGGATCAGCATTAAGCTTACCGCCACCCACACCAAGACCAAGGGCTTTGTCCGATGTATGACAACTCTCACATGAACGCGCCTCTTTTTGGATGGTATGAGGCTGAACAGGAGCCATATCGATGGCATTTTGTCCCTCTTTGCCTGCACCTTCTACATTTGGAATCTTAAAGATATGGTTTTGTAGCAGTGCTTTACCATCTTTGCCTATGACAGTAACAGTTACCTGACACCCTGGTATGAGTGGAGTGATGCGTCCCTCTCCGTTTTGTCCAAGAGCCGGATCTTCCCAGCGAAGATAACTTCTTGTCTCAGTTACTTGACCATCTACAAGATACTTCTTCAAGTCACGCATACCGCCTGTTGTTCCGTGAATGTCCTGGTCATGTGAAGCTGCCAGATAATCCGGATTTTGCTTGCCGCCACTGTAGTCCACTTTTACATGACAGCCATAACATTGCGGTGCCCATGTGGCATGACATGTATAACACTCCATATCATCTGTATGTGCCTGCACTACATCCATAGCGATAAGCGCTTTTTTAGAGAGTGCTTCTTGCTCTTTTAGGAGTTTGAGCGGTTTGAGCTCTATATCTTTACCACTTGCAAGATGCATGATGATTTTGTTACCCTTTTTGACTGCTTTTGGCAACGGGTTTCCACGGGCTGTGAGGATGTAACCATCGCCTTTGTCTTTTGGCAAGTAACCCTGTTTTAGGTACTCAACAACCGTTTTTGTAACCCCTCTTGGCTTACCGGTTGCCACACTTGTGTTAAACTCATCAGAGTAACCAAGTGGCAGCTCCCACGGGTAGGCCTTTGTCGTACCGTGACAGTCTTGACACTCTATCTCTACAGCACCAAGGTTTGCCCCACTTAAAAAGCCATCACCATGCAGGTCATTGGATGTATGACAATCCTGACAGAGCATCCCCTTTTGGTAGTGAATGTCCTCTTTCATATGCAAGTAGCGTTTAGTGTGCAGCTTTGGCTGTGCATTTCCGTGAGCATCAAAAGTTGCTTTGTACTCTGTCTCCATAAGCCCTTGATAACTCACACCGATGCGTTTTCCACGGTTGTGACAGGTCGAGCATGTCTCTACCGGTACACCGCTGTACTCAACATCATGTATCTTTACCTTTACCTTGCGTGAGGATTGGATCTGATGCGAGAGCATATGTCCACGCTCTTTTTTATTGATGCTTTTATCGTTACCTTCATAAAAGCCCTCATTTGAGTAAGGTACATGACACGATGCACATCCTATACCTCTAAAGTCACCACGTTTGTAGCGTCCTTTACTTCCTGTGTGGCAGCGTAGACACTCTTGACGCAGGTAGGTATAGACCGCTTTTGATGGATCTTTTTCTATCTCCTCGGCCGTTGGGGCAGCAGGAAGTTCTTTCATCTCAGCAGGAAAGCCTTGTGGCTCCATCTTTGCGAGCTTTTGCATATATGCCTGATAGGTTTTCGTACCAAGTCTTGCGTGAGGGTCATCCGGGTTTTTGGTTTTGTAGTTACCATTAACATGGGTATAACCCTCTTTGGCTCCAAAGCCCCACATAGCACCTTGAATCTTACCCTGTTCTGTCATCATCAACGAGTTCATCTGAGCACCAACTTGCTGCTCATGACAGATGCCACAGGTGTTTTGGTTTATCCAAGAGCTTCCAGGTGCTGGGTAGTACTCTTTTGGTCCCGGATTTGTCTTGAAGTATTTTACCGTTCCTTTATGTGCGTACTTTTTGCTTTTACTCTTTGGATCGCCTCCGTGACAGACTATACAGTCATTACCTGTATGTCCGGCTTTATCTGCGATCTTTAATATCTCCTGCATCATAGAGGAGTTTCTATCACGAATATCTTCTATGCCTTTATGACAGACGATGCATTCGTTCGCTCCAAAAAGAAGGTTTGCAAAAAGCAGTACAAAAAGGAGCTTCTTCATCACTTACGCTTTTTCTTTTGCTTTTTTATCTTTGGCGATGGCATCAAGCACACCGTTGATAAATTTTGGAGACTGTTCTGTTCCAAATGCTTTTGTAATCTCTACAGCTTCGTTGATAACCACAGCTGAGTCAAGCTCACCAAAAAGAATCTCATAAGCAGCAAGGCGCAGTGTTGCACGCTCAATAGCACCAAGACGCTCAAAGTCCCAATCTTTTAAGTGCTCGATAATTGCAGCATCAACCTCTTCTAAGTGCTCCATCACACCCTCATAAAGACTAAGTGCAAAATCTTTTTGCTTATTACGAATCTTTTTCTCTTCTAAGATCTCATCTGTATGTTCAGCAATGTTTCCGTTTCCTAAGTCATAAGCATAAAGCAGGCTTACAACTGCCATTCTTGCGTGATGTCTTGTAGCCATTATAGTGCCTCATAAAGATCTAACATCTCAATAACCGTAGTCATTGCTTCAAAGCCTTTGTTTCCGGCTTTTGTTCCTGCACGCTCGATAGCCTGCTCGATAGTGTCTGTTGTCAAGAGTCCAAAAGCTACCGGTTTTTGGTATTTTAAGCTCATGGTAGCGATGCCCTTCGTTGCCTCTGCACTTACATAGTCAAAATGAGGAGTCGCACCACGAATAACCGCACCAAGCGCACATACTGCATCATACTTACCACTGCTTAAAAGCTGGTCAACTATCATCGGAAGTTCAAATGCACCCGGTACAAGTACGTGAGTAAGGTCTGCATCATCACCACCGTGACGAGCAAATGCATCTTTTGCACCCTCTACAAGTCTATCTACGATAAAGTGATTCCAACGAGTGCTCACGATTGCTATCTTTTTGCCATTAACTACTTTGAGTCTGCCTTCTATAAATTCCATTTCTTTCCTTTGTGTTAAATTTCTTGAATTTTTTTGATTTTTGCTATGAGCGATTCAAGCTCATCTAGTTTTACCATATTTGGTCCGTCTGAGAGCGCTATACTTGGGTCAAAGTGTGTCTCAAAGAAGAAACCATCCACTCCAACTGCAGCTGCAGCCTTTGCCAAGTAAGGAACAAAAGAGCTGTCTCCGCCTGTTGTTGTTCCCGTTGATGGCATCTGCGCTGAGTGAGTCGCATCAAAGATGACCGGTGCATACTCTCGCATGATCACAAGGTTACGCATATCTACAACCAATGCACCATAGCCAAAAGTATTGCCACGCTCACAAAGATATACTCCATGTTTTTGCGCATTTTCATAGCTGACATCATCACATCCACGAGTCTTTAAAACTTTAAGAAGTGGATGTTTCATCGCCTCAGCAGCCAAAAACTGCCCTTTTTTGATGTTGATCTTACACTCTGTCTTTGCACATGCTACAAGCAAGTCTGTCTGGCGACATAAAAACGCAGGAATCTGAAGCATATCTACCACCTCGGCAACTGCAGGTACCTGGCAAGATTCATGCACATCAGTTACAATCTTGTAGCCAAACTCATCTTTAACCTTTTGGAGGATGCGAAGACCCTCATCCATACCAAGCCCTCGAAAGCTCTCCAGTGATGTGCGGTTTGCTTTGTCAAAACTTGCTTTGAAGTAAAAATCTATCGTCTCATCTTCGTGGTATTTTTGCAGCTGTGAGGCTATCTTTAAGACATTCTCCTCACTCTCAATAACACACGGTCCACTTAAAAGTACCATTTTTCATATCCATTTGTAAAAATTGTTCTTATTATACCCTTTTGTCATTAAAACTTCATTTAGCCCGTGCTACCATAACTCCTGCAATAACAATCAAAATTATACCAAAAGTCGTTGTAAGCGAAGGAAGCGCATCTCCTAGCATAACACCGACAATGATAGAAAAAAGTATGTTTGTGTAACTCACCGCACCGACAATTCCCGCCTTTGTTTCCCTATAGGCTTTTGTCATAAGTACCTGTGATAGTGTTGCAAAAAGCCCCATCGCTATGACATAGAACCAGACAATACCCTCAGGCATAACAAACTCACTAAAGATAAAGTCAAGTTCTGGAAAGTTCACATAAGGCGAGATCAAAAACAAAAGAACCGGCCCAATAGTTCCAACACCCATAAATGAAAGCACAATGGCTCGAGTGTCATAATACTTTTTTAGCTCACGGATGGAGGTATAGGCAAGAGCAGCACCTACACCACTAAAGATACCAAGCAGGTCATACTTGGAAAATCCAAGCCCACTTGGCTGGGTTATAAAGACGAT
>JAMORG010000054.1 GCA_027063745.1 Sulfurimonas sp. | reverse complement strand
TCTTTTTTTGCAATCTCCATTGTATAGGTCATACCGACTAATTTTTCGCCAGTCTCAGCATCAATAGCATAAGAGTAAGCACTCTGTTTATCGTCACTTATAACTGTAACCAAGCTGCCTTTTATGCGACCGCTAGTGTTTAGTCTTGCAACCAAGTAGCTTGTTGAAAAAGATGGTTTGTTGTAAATAATATAGATGCTTTGTGCTATTTCCATAACACTAACATTCATACGGCTAGCCAAATCATAGATAATAACTGCACTTGCAACATCTCCCTTTAGATTGTCAGGAAAAAAGGCACTTTTACTTAGTGCCATAGCTCTTCTTTGTTCAAGTTCAAATCTTTTTACTTCTAACTCTAAAAGTCTCTCTTCTGTTTCTAAATTTACCAATGCACCCATTTTATGCTCCTCGTCTTTTTTCTAAATACCATTCAGGAAGTCCAGTTGTTTTAACAACATTAACAACACCATCTTTTTTATAATCACGCCAAGTTTGCAGTAGTTCACTATAAACTGCTCTACCTTCTTCTATGGACTCTAGGCTCATCTCCTGCACGCTAACCATATGTGGCGACTGTGTTTCTACCAAGATGAAGATAAATCTATCTGCTTTATAACCAAGGCTTGAAATAACATCCGTGTAGAAAGCTGACTGAGTGTCGTAGCCGTACTCTAAGATAGACTTCTTAAAGTCCTTAATGCTTTTAGTCGTTTTAAGGTCAATAACCACGCCTAAGTCTTCACGATAGTAGTCTGCCTTACATTTTACAGGTATGCCGTCAAACTCGCTAAAGAAAGCGTGTTCAGCGATACCATTTTGAAGCAGTCCACCTGCAATAGCTTTAACATTGCGTGCCATTGTCGCAATGGAGTCAAACTCCTGCACGCTCAGCACTTCTCTATCCCCTACACAATCAAGCCACGCTTTTTTTGCTTCCTTATAGGCTTTTGTGTTTTTGTTTAACTCACAGCCCTCAAACTCCTCAATGATAAAATCATCATTGAAGCTCTCAGGCTCAAGCACGAGTTTATGTACTGCACTTCCTATCTTCATACTTGTTGAAGAGATAGGGAACAGTTCTTTATTCTCATAGTGCAAAACGGACTCTTTAAGCAGTCTAAAGTCACTGTTTGAGAGGGCATCGGTGGCAAAGTAGTCTTTATCACTCATCTTTTGCATTACTTTTGGAATTGCACTCATCTTTTCATCTCCTTAAATTGTTTTCTAAAATTCTTAACTGCTTTTTCATAATATGCAGCATCTTTTTTCAAATCACTCATTTTCTCCCCACTTTCTACTGTATGAAATATAAGCATCAATGATGATAATCACAGATGCAATACATATAACCGACCCTATTATTACACTACTCATAAAACACCTCACGCACTCAAATCAAGTCTGTATGTAGGTTCTATCTTTGCTTCAAGAGACAGTATCTTGTCATCTTTTGTTAGCAGCAACATTTTTTGCTCTGCAATGATTTTGCAAAGTCTCTTTATCTCAGCATCTTTTGATCGTGACTCTCTTACTAGACGCTGCAGCTCGTCAGCATTTACATCTACACGCTCATCTTTTTTAAAGAAGTGAGCTAAAAACTGGTCTGTGTTGAATTTAAGCATTTTTTCTCTCCGAAAGTTTTAGTGTGATTTCTACATCTTTTATAAATCTTGCTACTTCGCCTGCTGTTGCATCTGGCTTTGTATCAAGATAGACTTTTGTAAGGAGATTTATTTTTTTGATACTCATGTTTTTGTCCTCTTTTGTATTGATTTTTAACCGACTGCCATCGGCGACTGTTTCCTTTAAGCTAAAGAGCTTACAGAGCTTCCCAAAGGCTAACTCTCTACCTGTATAATAGTTTTGTATCTTCATAAAGGAGTCTGTGGACCAATATGAGAAAGCCCATTGAGTGACTTTATGGGAAGCTTTGTAAACTCTCTAAAAAGCACACAAGCGACTCTGCTCATCGGTAACTACCCGAATTTAAGCGTTAGTGAATGCATTGCCGTTCTACTTGTGTACTTTTATGAAAATTTTGTTATGCTTCATTCATCCATAACCTCGCTTGATAGGTTAGTGGGTATCTTTTTTAACAAGTGCCAATCCTGCGTGACACATCTCTAAGTCAATCCTAAAAGCTTTGCTTGAAACAATTATCATCAAGCCTCAATATCTATGCGTATTGTTATCGCCTTCACTTTTAGGAACTCAAAACAAAGTTAAGCTAAAAAGCTGTTTTTTGTTTTGTTGAGAAAATTGTAAGATATACTTACTTAATTGTAGTTTAAATTTGTAAGAATAACTTACTTTTGATATAATTCTTTTTGAAATTAAGAGAAGAGGTATTATTATGAGTTTAGGTATAATTATGAAAAAAGGATTTTTATGAAAGTTTTATTAGTGTTGTTTGTTTTGTATAGTAGTTTGTTTTCTTGTGATTTGTATAAATCATATAAAGGTACAGCATTAGTAGATAAAGATTTTAAGCAAAATGTAGTTTTGAAAGTAAATAGTAAAAAGTCTGATTTATACAAAGGTAAGATAAAATATACAGATGAGTTTGGAATGAGTACGGCAGATACAAATATAACTCTAAAAGGTAATAAGTTGAAAATGCAGGAGTATAATTCAGTTACTAAAAATTATGATGGTAAAAATGATGAATATTTTGATGAAAGTGGATATTTTAGAGGAACTGTATCCGATGACTGTAAAAGTATTGAAATGATATGGATTTCTGGTAATGCTAAGATAGTTATAGATGATAAAGTGATGTTAAAGGCATATTAGTCTTTAGCACTTTTTATCCAATAGTAAGACCAAAATAAAGAAGTAGGTACTATACCAATAACGATAAACATATACATTTTTTTACTAAATAGCCAATGTCCGTGAAATGATAATGAAAATAACAACCATCCTATAACCCAAAAAATAGATATTACTATACTTAATCTAAATTTTTGTTTTCTTGTAAAAATCATTTTACAAATCCGAAATTATTTTAATAGCTTTAGCACATCTGAGCTCATCTTCTTTAAGCATAATAGGTGTAAAGCCGTCAGTATTTAGTGGGTATAGTGTAACTATTCCATCTTTGAGCATAAACTTTTTAAGTCCGCTATCTCCATCGTTTGTAGTGTAGTGTACTATGTTTCCATTTTCACATGGAGCATCTTTATCGCACATAACAATATCTCCATGAGCAATGCGCGGAAGCATACTATCGCCCTCAGCAGTAACAGCATATACACCATCACGAGCAAATTTATCAGGTACAGGTATGTACTCTATGATATCATCGTATGACTGGCTAGGAACTCCACATGAGGCAATACCTATAAGTGGGATTGTTTTTATTTTAATTAAGCTTTTATCTTCTTCAAAATAGTCTGGGCTAAGTTTTAATATCTTTTTTATTTTATTCAAATTAGATAAAGTTGGAGTATTTTTATCTTGCTCATAATTTGAAATTGAAACTCTATTAACTCCAAGTAATTTTGCCAAGTCATCTTGAGACATATTCATTTTTTTTCTAGCATCTCTTAATAATGTTCCAAAACTCATTTTTATTCCTTTATGTAAGTTATTCTAACACAAAAAAAGTAAGTAAATCTTACTATTTTAAAGAAAAATAAAGTAAGATAATCTTACAATTCAGTATGAAAAATATAAATAGAAAAGAAATACAAAAAACACTTAATGTATCTCATTCAACAGTGAGCCAATGGTTTAGTGGAATAACTAAGCCAACAGCGGACAAAATGTTTAAGTTAAAAGATGAATTTAATATTCCACTTGAAGCGTGGAGAGATATTAAACTTTACCTACAAGAAAATAATACTAAATCAAAAAAAAGTGAACAAGTGTTGAAAGGTGCGAAGTTATGAGAACAGGTGTGCTATTTGGAGATAGTGAAGAGCGTGATGAAGATAAGAAGTTAAACCGAATTACTACAAGCTTTGATGATGAGACTTTTAGGTTTATAGACGAAATAGCAAAATCAAAAGGTTACTCTCATAGCAAGGTTGTAAATATTCTTTGCAAATCTGTTTTTAGAGATGTGAAGGATCAAGCAACTTTAATTGTTGAAAACCCTATTGCGGTAGCGTTTGATTTAGTAACGAAGTAGCTTTGTAGAGTGTCTTTAGAGGCGCTTTATCAAGGTTATTGATGCCCTTGCAACTGGCAGGCTGCAAGAGCGATGAAATCAGTAATCTGAAATCAATACAAAAGAAGTCAATTACACGAGGTAAAAGACAACAAAAAATTATATCGTTTTTTGCCTTAGTGTTTCAACCAAACTAATTTCAAAAAGGGTAAGCGGTGTTTATGTGGTGTTAGACCGCTTAACCTTACTCTTTTTGAAGTTGCTAACACCAAAAGGCAATAAAAATGAGAAAACACGCAAAAGCGATCCTCAAAAAACTATACGAAACAAAATCAAAACTTACGGCTACAGATTTTAACTACATATCAAATCCTAATCAATACTTTTGTGAACTTGAGAATGCAGGACTTATAACAAGCGAATGGGCTAAAAGAGGCGATGCAAAAATAAAGCTTAGATACATAGCAAACAATCAACTCAAAAAAGCTAAACAAGTGTTAGGTGCTGCGTAATGAAAAATATACTACAGGCACTTAATGAAAGACCTATTGCATACTATCCTGCATATAGAAAGATAACAGGATCAACAACGGCAGGTATCTATTTGTCTCAGGTTATGTACTGGTTTAGTAAAAAAGACAAATTTTTCAAGACAGATGCAGAGATAATGGAAGAAACTCTACTTACAAGAAAAGAGATTGAGAGTGCAAAAAAACTTATAAAAAAGCTTGATTTTATAACAATAACAAGAGAGGGTATTCCTGCAAAAACATACTATGAAATTGACTGGAATAAATTTGCAGAATGTTTAAATAATCTTGAAAAAGAGTGTGAAAACAGCGTGGAAACAAGTAACGACGAAATGGGTAGCACTGTTTCCCCAAAAGGTGGAAACTGTACTCCCCAAAAAGACGAAACTATTATAGTAAAATCTTTGACTAAGACTACAACAGAGATTACAACTGAGACTTCTATAAAAAATACACAAAAAGGCTATGATGATTTTATCAAGCTTTTAAAATCTCAAGCTCCTATAAAATCAAAAGTTACTAAAACTAAAGACGGATATAACTTCTTCAAGCAAATAGCAGACAAAGAGAGCCTGCTACATGACTACATAGCACATCAGCACGACAAAAAAGAGTTCGCTAAACGCATCACTCCGTTTATGGAGGACTACAACACTATGCCAACTCAAACAAGCACTACAAGCGGAACAATGCAGGCAGCAGGGCAGTGGGCAATGAATAAGATCAATGGTCCACATACCAAACAAGGAGGTGCAATATGCTAAGTGAGATTGTATTTGCAAAAGGAATGACTTTTTTAAGCATAGCACTGGGAGAGAAAGAACTAAACGATGCAAAGCTGGATGTTTACTATGCGGTGCTTAAAGAGATGAGCGATGAAAGTTTTGAGAACAGCATAAGAGAAGTAGCAAAGACCAGAAAGTTTAAAGGGCTGCCAACACCGGCAGAGATACTTGCGCATGATACGACTAGGGATGTACTCTTTGCAGATGTTGAACAAGAAGCAAAAGCGATGTATGACAAGTTTTATGCTGAAAATACAGCAATGCTTAAGTTTTGTACCAAGCACAGAAACGAGATAGAGAGTGACAGAGCCTTTTTTATAAATTGTGACTATGCAAATTTAAAGACAAAGCACGGAGATAAAGCATATACGAAAAAAGAGCTTTATGTGCTCAATGCACTCGGCGGTGGGGATTGGCTTATCGACATAAAAAATTATGAGAATAGTGCTGTAGTTGTTGCAAAAATAGCAGCAGAGATAAGAAGAGCCATAGAGATTAAATACTTAGCTACTAACTCAATCGAAAATAAGCGGGTTAAAAAAATGCTGAAAGGGGTGGCATAATGAAATATCTAGTAAGCCTAAGCGGTGGTAAAGACAGTACAGCGTGTTTATTGTGGGCGTTAAATACTCTTCCAAAAGAGGACATCCTCCCATATTACATAGACACTAAATGGGAACACGATGCAGTTTATGAGTATCTTGATTATCTTGAAGAGAAGCTTGATGTTGAAATAATTAGATTAGAAAGTGAGGGGATGGAAGCCCTTAGTAAGCGAAAAAAAATGATGCCAAATAGAATGTTTAGATTTTGTACGGAAAATTTAAAAATAAAGCCTGCTATTGAGTTTTATAAGACTTTTCAAGATAAAGGAATTGACTTTATAAATATCACAGGCGTAAGACGAGATGAAAGCGAAGCAAGAGCAAATACAGAGAGTTTTGCAATTTCACAAGACGGAATAAAGACTTTATATCCTATTGCGTATTGGAGCACACAGCGAGTATTTGATTATCACAAAGAAAACGGCATTGATGTTAATCCGCTCTATAAAAAAGGTTTTAGCCGTGTTGGATGTTACCCGTGTATCTATGCAAGAAAGCACGAGCTTATGCTTATGGAAGATAAGTATGTTCAAAGACTTAGGAGACTTGAAAAAGATATGAGTGAGATTGTAGATAATCAAAAAAATGCGACTTTTTTTGCACCTGATAGAGACAAGCATTTAAGACCTACTTTAGAGATGGGAAATGAAAATCAATGTGTAAATCAGTACGGGATATGTGAGTAATGCTAAAACTAATCAATTATTCAAACAGACAAGACAAGCCATACATCATAGCAGGTGTTGTAGATGAAAACTTTACATTGATGGGCTTTACAGTTGCAGACAAGAACTTAGAGAGATACACAGAGAAAAACTTTAGAACAGCCGATAGAGCTATGAAGTGGGCGGATGAGAATTATAAGGGGTTGGTGTATGAAGACTAAAGTTATGCACGACATCAAAAGCACAGTTATTAATTTGATACCAGTATCAGCACCAAGACCAAGAGTAGTTACAAAAGTTATAAATGGCAAGAGAGTATCAAGAGCATATAACAACCAAAAATACACAAATTACAAGAGTGCTTTTTTACAGCTATCCAAAATGCAAAACAAGAAATTTCTAACAGGTGCTTTAGAGTTAGAGATTATTTTTGTTATGCCTATTCCAAAGAGTTGGAGTAAGAAAAAGAGAGAGGCTATTGTAGGACAGCCTCACATCTGTAAGCCAGATACAGATAATTTACTTAAAAGTGTACTTGATGCACTAGAGGGAACTATTTACAAGAACGATAGCCAGATATACAGCATCAACGCTAAAAAAGTATATGGCACAAATCCAAGAACAATTTATTATTTTAAGGAGTTAGAAAATGACTAAAGAAATGTTAAGAGAGAAGATAGAAGGTATTAGAGATATGGGAGCTAAAGAGTTAGAAGAGTTTGAAAAGGTTTTAGCATTAAGTAGTGTTGCAGGAAGAGCGAGAGAGTACCTAATGAGAGCTATTGATATAAGACGAGATGAGCTTAGTAGTAGAGACAGTGCAGTAGTTGTTGATGGTGATCTTGATGATACAGATTATTAGAAAGAAGATAGAGAGTGTTTTACACTCCATCTTTGATAGAAATATGATTAATTATAAAAAGAGGTTTTGTGATGAGTAAAAAGCTAACAGTAAAGCAAGAGAAATTCGTACTTAAATATTTTGAGTGTGGTAATGCTAGCGAAGCTTATCGTTATGCTTATTCTACTTCAAGAATGAAAGATAAAACGATTATAGAAAGTGCATCAAAGCTTTTAAGTAACCACAATATTACCACAAGGTTAAAAGAGCTACAAGCCAAAGCAGAAGAAGAGAGCAAGTGGAGTGTAGAGAAAATAATTAAAGCTCATACACGCATCTTTGAGATAGGTATAGGCGATGTTTCAAGTAGTCATATTGTAACAGAGGGTGCAGGAGATGGAATAACGAATACGATTGAAGTTGAGATGAGGGATACAAATTTAGCAAGTGCAAAGGGTGCTTTGGTTGAGATAGGAAAGATACTAGGCTACTACGAGAAAGACAACAAGCAAAAAAGTAGCGACATATCACTAGCAGAGTTTGCAGAGTATTTCTACAACAAAAATAAGCAAAAGAGCAATGCTGATGAAAACTAAAGAACTGCTAGAGAGATGGGCTTCAAGCATAGAACTATTTGTAGATGAGTGTTTGTTTGCAAAGAGTGATAGAAGTCCATCAAGCCAACAAAAAGCAGTATTAAGAGATATAGACGCAGGAGTTAAAGATATAAGCATCGCATCAGGTCATGGATGTTTTGGAATAGATACAGAAATAATGCTAAGTGATGGAAGCATAAAAGCAGTTCAAGATATAAAAGTGGGCGATAAGCTTATGGGAGATGATGGAAAAAGTGAGCGGAATGTTTTAGAGTTATACAGAGGTCGAGAAGAAATGTATCGGTTTGTGTATAGAGATAATACAGAGCATATTTTTAATAAGTCTCATATTTTATGCTTAGTTGCTACTCAAACACACGGAAAACAGATAACAGGGGATAAAGTAACAGTTACAGTAGAGGATTATCTTAAATGGAGTGATAGAAGAAAAAGAACTCATGCTATTTATAGAAATTCAACAGAGTTTAGTGAAAAAAACCTTTTAATTCATCCTTATATTTTAGGAGCGTGGCTAGGAGATGGTGGAAGCAGTAATGATTATATTTGGATGGGTAATAAAAAAGATGCAGTTGCAGAGTATATCAGAAGTTTAGAAAATACTTTAACATATAAAAATACTCAAAATAATTGTAATAAATATAAATTAGAGTTAAAACAAGAGTTAAAATCCTTAAATTTATTAAAAAATAAACATATACCCAAGCAATATTTAACATCAAGCAAAAAACAGAGATTGGAGTTAATCGCAGGTTTATTAGACACAGATGGAAGCTTAGAAAAAAGACAATATGAATTTATTACAAAGTTTATTCAGTTGGCAAAAGATATGCAGTATCTTTGTAAGAGTGTAGGACTTCATACAACAATTAAAATCAAAACAGTTAAAGGTATAGATTATTATAGATTAAGTATCGGTAGAAATACGGAGATTATCCCTTGCAAAAGACACAAAATAAACAAAGATATACCAAGCCAAAGAAGTAATTTACACTTTGGCATTAAATCAGTTGAGTGTTTAGGAATAGGCGATTATTACGGTTTTGAATTGGATGGAAATCATAAGTTTTTAGGTGGGGATTTTACGGTTTTACATAATACAGGTAAATCTACTCTCTTATCATGGGTTATTTTATGGGTAGGCTTGTTCAAATACGATGCAAAGATACCGGCAACAGCGCCGACAGCACCGCAGC
The DNA here is from genome assembly GCA_027063745.1 of Sulfurimonas sp. GTDB lineage: Bacteria > Campylobacterota > Campylobacteria > Campylobacterales > Sulfurimonadaceae > Sulfurimonas. Next base: position 28,596 of record JAMORG010000054.1, on the reverse strand, counting down.
TTGTAAGATTGTTATTACCAGAGGTTAGAAAATGGCGTGAAAAACTACCAAAAGAACTTAAAGAGTGTGTAGTAGTAAAAAATGACAGCGTAGCTTTTTGTAATAATAATCAATGTGTGGCAAGAACAGCAAGAAAAGAAGCACCCGAGGGTTTGCAAGGTTTTCACGCTACTTTTTTGTGTTGGATTATAGACGAAGCGAGTGGAGTTCCTAACACAATCTTTGAAGTAATCGAGGGAAGTTTAACAGGAGAGGAGCATTTACGGCTGCTTACTGCCAACCCTACAAGGACCGATGGATATTTCTATGACTCACATCACAAAAACAGAGAGCTATGGAAAATTCATGTATTTAATGCAGAAGAGAGTGAGAATGTTACAAAGGAGAGTATAGAGCGTAAGAAAAAAGAGTACGGAGTTGATAGCGATGCTTACAGAGTAAGGGTACAAGGTCGTTTCCCTAGAACATCAAGTGATGCGGTTATCCCTATGTATATCATTGAAGATGCTTTGAATATTGGAGATGATTATAACGACTATGGTGCGGAAGTGTGGGGATTGGACTATGCAGATGCAGGAGATGATAGAACTATACTTGTTAAAAGAGTAGGGAATTATTTTTATGAGAAAAAAGAGTGTCCTATTACAGGGAAGCACAGACAGGTTAATACTGCTAGGTGGTTGGCAGAAGAGTATTTGAGTGCAAAGGCAAAAGGAAGAGAGCCTAAAGCTATTTTTATAGACAGCATAGGCGAGGGCAGCGGACTTATGAGCGTGCTTAATGAGCCACAGTACACAAATATACCGGCAATAGGTTGTAAAGTAAGCGAGAATCCTTCACGACCTGATATTTACCTCAATCTCAGAGCAGAACTTTACTACAAGCTCAAGAAGATCCTTGAAGAAGAGGGGAAAATGTTTGATGATGATGCAGCAATAGGCGAGTTATCAGCACAGAGATTTAAAATCACAGAAAAAGGAGTAATTCAAATCATATCTAAAAAGGAGATAAAAGAGGCACTAGGGAGAAGTCCAGATATTGCAGATGCAATGGCACTTGCAAGTAACACAGTGATAGCAACAGCAGAAGAAGTTGAAGAGTATCACGAGAGAGATATTTATGCAGATGAAATAGATGAGGAGTTTGCATCATGGTAGAAGATAAAAAACCAAGTACGAATGAGATTAACACATATTTTCTCATTAACGAGTTGTTCGGAGGCGATGGGGCAAAGGCACTGAGTGTTGCAAGACGATACCCAAGTGCTAAGTTTACGCTAACGCCAAAAAGCATAGAGAGATACATGATACTAGAGTGTATCGTAGATAAGGGTATGCCTGATGAAGACATACTAAAGCATTTTGAAGATATTGGTTTTGATGTAAATATTTACAGAATAAAAAGATTACGAAAGGAGATAGAAGATGGCAAAAGAGAATTTTAGTGATGCACTTGTAGCAGAACTTGTTGCACTCAGAGATGATGCTATCAATGGATATGAGCAGCACAAGAGCGACTTTATAGCACTAGAGAGTGCCTATGTTAATGTTTTGTCTCACAAGCAGCGTAAGAGTCTTCTTGCAAGACGAAAAAGTGCATTGACTCCTAACCTTATCAAGCCAAAGGTAGATAAGATTGTTAGAGACTTGATGAAGTCATTTTTTGGAAATGATGAGCTTGCAATCATTCAGCCAGAAGATAAAGAGATCGAGGAAGATGAAAAGGTATCAAATGCGCTAAAGAAAGAGCTTAAAGAGTATGGAAGAGATAAAAATCTATACACAAACCTGCGTCCTGTAGCGAGAGAGAGCCTTATTTATGGTACGGCACTTATAAAAGTGTATTGGAGTGTGAAAGAGAATAATATCAAGATGGAAAGATGCCGACTTGATGATGTTTACCTTGATCCTTATGCTCCTGCAACAGCAGATATAAACTATCTTGTTCATAGAGTAAACAGCATGACTATTGCCGATTTAGAGAAGCAGTATGCTAAAGCAGATGTTGATTGGAGTAAGTATGTAAACTCTTCACTTTATGCAGACAGAGTTGAGCGTACAACAAGTGCAGACATAGGTAAGTATCAGCGTGTAGAGTTTCACGAGGTGTATCGCAAGAAAAATGGGAAGTGGTATGTATCTACAATTTTAAATGATGATACAGTATTAAGAGCCGATAAGCTGCTTAAAGACGGTTTGCCATTTATTGTAGGAACGCTTGACCCTCAATTTGTTATGATAAATGAGCCTATCAATCCTGTTCGTGCTTATGGAGATGCTTTTATAGCACCACTTATATCTTTGCAGAATGAGAATACTATCAAGCGTAACCAACAGATAGATGCTACAGATATACAGCTAAATCAGCGTTTTATCACTACAAAAGAGAGCGGAGTGCGTGAAGACGACCTTATATCTAATCGTAAAAAGATTGTAGTTGATAACATAAACAACATACGAGAGTTGCCTATACCAAGACTAAATGACAGTATATTTGATGTGAGTCAATTATCAAGAGAGGCGGAAGAGATAAGCGGTATTTCCAAACTAAGTGAGGGAATTGCAAGCGGAAGAGGTAAGACAGCAACAGAAGTTGAAGCGTTGCAGATGCAAGGCAGTAATGTAATAGATGATATTTCAAGAGCATTTAATGAAAACTTTTTTAGACCTCTTATTCAGAGAATAGTTTTACTTATTTACAAATACAAAGTAAGCAGTAACTTCATGGGTATTGATAGAAAAAGAGCATTGAGACAGAAGATTATCATCAATGTTGGAATTGGCTCAATTAACAAGATGATGCAGATAGACAGCATTGATAAATCTACGGCTACAGTACTACAGAGTTTGCAGCTTTATATGCAGTTACAAGATAGCACAAGAGTACAGAAATATATGCAGATGTTAGACGACCTAAATATGGAGAAATTGAAGCTTTTAGGGCAGGATAGCATTATAGAGCGCGCAGAAGAGAAAGAGGAAGAGGCTATGCAGCAAGAGCAACCACAACAACAGGAGGTAATGCAATGATAGGTAATGAACAAACAAAAAAAGAAGAAATCACACCAGAGGAGGTAATGGATAATGAAGATAGCAGCATAGCGGACCTAAAGAGAAATCTAGGTGAGACAGTACGCATACTTGAAGAAGCAAAGCAGGTTAGAGCAAGTGATGTTTATTTGCTTATGGAGGATGATTTAAACTCTTTATATCAGAGTGCTTTTACGGAGGCATATACAGCAGATGATGCACATAAGGCAAAGTTTGCATTAGAGAGAATGAAAGGCGTTGGTTTGGCTATGAAAGTTTTGGATAACTTGATAATCAAACTTGAAGATGATGCTAACAACATCGGTAGCGAAATATCAGAGATGGAGAGTTAAAAAATGGCAACAGCAATAGTAGGTAAAAAGTTTGTAAAGACTACAGCAGTAGAGGTTATTGATGCAAGTGGTAATCAAGTGTTATTGCAAGATGTAAACAAGACACACAAGCAGTATTCAGTGCCTAAAGATGAGTTTGAAGAGGACTATACACTAGGTGAAGTGATACTTAATGAGTATGCAGTACCTATGAAAAAAGCAGATGATGGTATGGCAGTACCTAACAATGAAAATGATACAAAAGAAGTTAAAAAAACTGAGGAGACAAAATAATGGAAGCACCTATGATTACACCAGAACAACAAGAGATGATGATGCAACAGCAACAAGAGCAGCAGGCACAACAGCAAATGCAAGCACCGGCACAACAACAGCAACCAGTAGATGAAGTTCAGATGGCAAAAGAGGCTTTAGGTCTTGATGCTTATGAGCAGGAGTTACAAGCGATGAAAGCACAGTTGCAAGAGAGCAAAGAGAAAGCAGTCTTTGAAGAGGTTAGCAAGAAGTATGATGACATTGATCCTACTTTAGTACAAAAAGAGTTAGAGAAGCTTGCAGAGACAAAGCCACAAATAGCAGAGGCACTGAAAGCTGACCCAGATGGTCTTGATATGTTGTTTGCAAAGGTAAAGAGTTCTATGCAACCAGAAGAGAAGCCAGATGAGATTACAGACAGCGGAAGCAGTGGAGGAAATGAAAGCAGTGATTTCAATAAAAAAGTTGAAAAAGGTACGGCATCCGAGATTGACTTAGGTGATTTTATCTTAGGTGCATCAAAAGAGTAACACTCATTTTACACATCTCACAAGCCTTTATAATTGGCTATGTGAGATTTTTTATATTTTTACACACATCTCACAAAACCCTCTTATTTTGAAAATCTATTTTTGTAACAATACTCGCATCACAAAAACAAGAGAGAGGAAAATACAATGCTAACAACATTAAACACAGCATTAACGCAGAAGCCGTCGATAGTCGATGCGATTATCAAGCAGGGTGTAGCAACTGCACCTATTATCCAAATGATTGGAACAGGTAGCATCTCAGCACCGCAGCATAGTTGGATCAATGACAGATATGCAGATGCAAAAGACAATGCAAATCTAGAGTTATCAGACCTTGATGAAAACACAGTACCAACAAAAACAAAAAACACGAATGTCGCACAAATCATTAAAAATGAGGTTGGTGTAACTAAGCGTCAAATGGAGATGAGCCAGTACGGTGGTAAAGAGTGGGCTTATCAAGTCGGTAAAAAAGGTAAAGAGCATCTTAAAGATATTGAGTATGCACTTTTAGGTTTGGGTAATTCAAGTATTGAAGCTGCACCAGTTGTTGCAACAGCAACCAAAGCACCAAGAATGGCAGGACTGTTCTACTTTGTACCTGATGAGCAAAAATATACAGTTGATGGTTATGATCCATCAGATGAAGCAAGTTTTGTTGATTTTTCACTTGATGAGCTGCATAAGTTCTTAGAACCTCTTTGGGAGCGTGGAGCTATGGAAGATGATACTTTTAAAATCCTTTTAGGCTCTAAGCTAAAACAAAAAGTAAATCAAGCGTGTAAAGATTACATCGTTAAGTACAATCAGCCAACTAACGGAAAAATCGATCCAACAGTAACAAGAATTGTAACAGACTTTGGAGAGGTAGAGTTTCAACTACACAGACACTTTGCAGGAGACAAGCTCAAAGATAAGATGCTTGCAGGTAAATTCAAAGAGGCAAGAGCTATGTATGTATCTCAAACGAGTTTCTCAGAAGTACCAACATCTAAAACTGCAAAATATGGTCGTTACTATTCTGACCTTACTTTAGAGGTTAAAAACGGGGATATGTTCGCATCTGCAAAAGGGTGGAAATAGTCCATGACTTACTCAGAGGTAAAGAAATCAGTTGTTGGACTGCTAAGGGGTGATAACTCCAAAGCAGAAGAGTTCTTAACATCTGATGATACTTATCTCAAAATGGCACTTAGAGATGTAATGCTTCGATGTATTCCATCTCATTTAGTGTCTTCTTATGATGACACAAAAACAGATGTTTTTCGTAGAATATACAGCACTTACAATGATATTGATGAAGTCTATAACCATTGGTATATAAGAGAGCCCATTGTAAGCATTGATGATAATGCGAAGATAGACATTGATGAAGAGCTTACGCAGGCTGTAATCTATTATATGTGCAGTTATTTAACGAATAAAAAGAATGTTGATTATGCAAAGCAGGCACAATCAATAGTTAGCATTTATCAAAGCAACAGTGTAGATTTTTCACAGTATGAAGTTTGATTTAACAAGGGTTTAGCGTGACTGAAAAAGAAGTTGAAAAACTTGTTGAGAAAATGGGTGAAGATATTGAGGAAAAAATATCAGTAGAGATCAAAAAAAACAATAGAAAAATAGCAGAAAGAATATTCCTATCTGTTCAAGCTACTATACTTTTTCTTGTTTTGTTTACTGAGCTTAAAAGACTTTTTAATGTCTAAAACAATAACCACGAAAGAACTTGAAAAAGCACTTGAAAAACTTGCTATTGAAATGGGTATATCTATCAAAGAGTATCTTGATACTACGAAGCCTGTTAATGTAAAACCTGCTAAAGATACACTTAGAAAACATTTAGGTTTGCATCCAAGAGATAGCTGATTATAGTGCTACAAGTAGCATTATTGTGAGCCACGCTCAAACAATAAAATCAATACAAAAGGAGTTATATTATGGCAGATAATGTAACAACAGACGAACTAGAACAGGCATTGCAAGACTTAGCCTCAGAGATGGGTTTATCCGTCAAGGAGTATGTGGAGTCATTGGGTTATGCAACAGTTGCAGAACTTCAAGCAGCGGAAGCAAACTTACAAGCACAAATCACGGCTATTACAGAGCTTGATGCAGACAATGGTGCTGAGTCGTTAGCTGAGAAAATTGCAGCGATCAATGCAGTTATTTCAGATGAAAATGGTGCAATCCAAAACATTCTCGGAAAAATTCTTGAAAACAAGCAGGCTATCTTAGATGAAGTCACTCGTGCTACAGCAGCGGAGGAAGCTCTACAATCACAAATCACTTCAAATGCAAACAGAATAGCGTCCAATGAAGCTGCAATTACAAGTATTGCATCAAAAGCAAATGAACTAAAAGAAGCTCAGGATGCAGTTAATGTAGATGTTGAAAATCGCTTATCTGGAGTTGAGGGTACACTTGAGACACTTACTGGTGATGAGACTGTAGATGGATCTATTGCTAAGTCAATAGCAGATGAGGCAGCTCGTACAAATGTAGCAATTTCAACTGCTAAAACAGAAGCTATCGACACTGCAAAAGCTTACACAGATGAAAAAATCGAAGCTATCACGGGTGATACTGCTGCAACAGTAGCCGGTCTTGATGAGCGTGTAACCGGTGTTGAAAAAACACTAAATGATACAACAGATGAAGATGGAAATCTTGTTAAGGGCGTAGTTACTCGTTTATCTGATGTTGAGGCAAAAGTAGATGCGAATGAAACAAAGCGCGTTCATGAGTTGGAGCAAGCAGTAGAAGAGCTGAAAGCATACTCAGATGCAAGAGATCTAAAAGCATCTTCTATGGATATTTGCGGTATTGGCAATAAATTTCGTGCATCTTTAGGACTTGCGTCAAGAGATTGTGCAGGTGGAGCATCTGGCGGTGACGGAGATGGTGCAGTAATCTAACTGCAACACTATTAGCAGAGAGGCTTTTGCCTTCTGCATCTATTTAAAAGGGTTATATATGGCAGGTTTATATAAAAAAGAAGTCGTTATCAGACCTACTTCAACAATTACAGTTCAAGGTGCTAAAGACTGGACGAAGAACTGGCTAAACAATACTTTTCAAGAAGCAAGCAGCAACAAAAATTCAGATGGAACATACAAAGACTACTTTTTCGGTGATATTTTTGATAGTCGCACCGGTAATATTTATCGTGTGTTCTCTGATGCGTGCGCAGACAAGTATGATCTTACGACATTAGAGTTTGAAATACTCGATACAAGTAAGTTTGCAAAAGAAGAAGAGTTGAATGTGGTAGAAGAAACTTTAGTTGAGCATACAGACAGAATTGTGGCTTTAGAGCAACAAGACGCTGAGACTACAGCGGTAGTAATTTAATAAGAAAAGGACAAAAAATGGCTATTTTAGAGCAAACTTACAAAACAGAATTAACACTCAGAAAAAACAAAACAGTTGAATTAACACACGGTGAGCTTGATGGAAACTTTGAGGCACTTGCAGAAAATACAGGAAAAAGTATTTTACTTGCACATACAAATGATGAAAATTCAGAAGTTAAAGAATTTTTTGCAGTAACGGTTTTTACACTCACTAATGAACAAGTAGAGGCAATGAAAAATATTGACATCGTGGATAGCAATTATCCTATCGGTTATGTTGAATATAACGAATATTCAGAGGTGGCGGGAGAAAATAATGAAAATGTACCACGCAATGTATCTTATCAAGCTTTTATTTATGCAAGAACCGAGGAAGATGGTAGCTTTTGGATAGACACAAACACGGAATTATATTTAGAAAGTGAGCCAACAGGTACAGGTGTAAAATATATGGTTGGAGCAGATATTGCAGACAATAAACTTTTTAATGCAAAAGTTGTCTTTTTTGATAAAGTTAAAAACAATGGAATTTATCCAAACACTGATTTATCGTATGAGATCGTTCAAGTAGAAGAAATGCTATCATAAATTTAGCAAAAAACTTAAAAAATTAAGGAAAAAATATGCCAAACAATTATGTAGTAAATGGTTATGTAGAGGGTGGTTATGTAGAGGGTGGTATTGATTTATCATCCGCTACAAATAAGAAAATCAACTTTGTAATTGATAACCAAAATTTAGGCGAAAAAGACTTGAAAAATCTTTTACTATCAAACTTTGGAGAAAGCTATGAAAATGATGTAAATGTAGTTTTCGGAAGTTCTTTGGTTGTTGTAGAGAAGCAAAATGGTGTTACTGTTATGAAAGAAGTAGCAGGGCAGATGAAGCAAGAAGATCTTGATGCTATTGATGAGAAAATAAGCTCGGTAGAAAAGAAGCTATCATCAGGTATCAGCAGCTTGTCTGAGTCTATCCCAAGTGAAACTGATATAAAGTCTAGTCTTTTGTCTGATGCTGACTTTATCACTTCAATAACTTCAAAAGTGCTTCAAAAGATACAGGTAAGCATTATTGCCTTAAATGGTGATGAGATTGTAACAAATCTTACTTACAACGCAAACAAAAACGCTTATGTTCTTGATTATGATACTTCTTTACTTGATGGTACGGATTACACAATCGAACTTAAAATTACATAGGTTGAAGTAATGAGAAAAATCACATTATTCAAAAATGGTGAAACTATTGTACTCACACAAAGCGGTGAGTACATTGTAGGTGGTAAAAAGTATCATGTTGATATTGATTTTGATAGTGGAAAAGTTGAGCTATCTTATATCTGCGATACAGAAAACATTGATGCAAAGGTAAAAACGAACAAGCTTAAACTATACGACAATACAGATCACTTAGACAGTGAAAGCAACTCAAAATATCCTGTGTCTGTTTATCTTGATATTGTTTTTTTAACGAATGAAGAAGAGTGCTATTTATGCCTCAATGAGGATGATAAAGATAAGCTTATTATTGTAAAAGACAATTCATTTAATGATAAGTTTGCAGCATATAAAAAGTTTGTAAATCTTGTTGATATGCACTTGATTAAAAGAGTGGTGGATGGAAAAAAAGCTAAACTTTCTTTATCAAGACAAATTGATATTAATCTTGATGAAAATGGAAATAGCAATATAAGCTTTTTTGATGCAGACAATGATCTGTCAAACGCCTTTATTGAAAAACTTGAAAAAGTAAATAAAGTTGTAAATGCTAAAAAAGATATTGGGTTTTATTACAATTCAGAAGATACAGAAAACTTTGGTAAAAACATTTCTGATCTTGGGTTTATTGATGCATCGCACTCTAAAGTTTCAACTTATGAAAACATGATGAAGTCAATCATACTGGCTAAGTTTTATGAATTTGATAACTTGTCATCTGTAGATACTTCAAAATATTCTTTTTTTGATAAAGATAATGCTTTTGAGTTTAAAATCTCTAAATACATTGAAAATGGAGTTGAGAAAAGAAAGCTTGAGGCTACAAACAGTAGATATTCTTATTCTGAAATTAAAGAGGTACTTATCGCAATAAACTCTATTTATGTAGATGATTTTAAAGAGTTCTCTTTTTCTGATGAAGATGGAAATGTACTTGAGAAATACTATGCAATAGATACAGAGTACACACAATCAAATATAAATGATTACTTCTTTGCATCTAAAAATATAAAGAGAAGTTTATCTACTATTGCTTTTGATGAAGTTGTTTTTAACTTTGAAATTTGTGATGATCTTCTCAGTCTTGAAATTTTTGATAATCCTAATTTGTCAATTAATCATCGAAAATGTGCTGCATCGGATAATGATAAGAGAGATAGACTCAGTAAAGGACTTGACCCTGAAACAGGAGAATTTCATTTTACTATTCATCCTGAGCATATTGTAGATTATCCGAACACGCAGATTTTTTATGATGGTGAAGCAGTGTATGAGCGTGGTGTGTATGTGAAATGTACTTATGCTCAATATGTAAAAGTCAAGCCTTATGTTGATGCTCCGAAAGTGATATTGAGTGATGCTGTAACTTTGCCTGACAAACTATTTTCAGATATTGAAGAGCTTGAAGTGCCTAGTTTTGGTGTGCATTTGTACGGAACAGGTGTCGAGAGTCCTAAACTAATCAATGGAGATACAAGAAGTTGTTATGAGCTTGTTGAAAAAAGTAAGACTTTTATTGAAACAATGGTTTTTAATCTCAATGATGGATTAGATGATTACTACTCAGATGACTACTACAAGCTCAACTATGATGGGTTTGTTGGCAAAGATAGAGATGCGGTTGTTAAAATATTTGGTGCAGCAGAAGCTATTGTAAATAATGGCTATCACAAGACACTTAAAGATTTTATGCAGATTGAGTTCTACGAAAAACTTAGAGATGTTCTTCATGGTGCTATGCAGTCTCCTAACATTATTGCTTATTTGAATTTAGGAGGTGAGAGAAGCGGATTTAACTGTGCAAATACTGGTGATACAATGGTATCAAGTTCATCAAAAGCATCAACAGACAGATGTCCGGATGAGTCAGATATGTATGCGCTACATCATTACGAAACTAAAGCGGTTTGGTATATGTTTGGTGATAATAGTATTGAAGGTACAAATAAGACAGTATTGTTTATTGAAAAAAATATAAACTGGGGCGAGAATGATGTAGATATTTACACATCAAATCCTAATGCACAACAGCAGTCAGATGATGCATTGCGTTCAGCACTTATTTATACAACAGGATTAATTAATTATCCATACAGCCAATCTACTTTTGATAAGCATAAATATATAAAATATTCTATTTCTGCACAATATTCAGAAGATACAAAATCTTATAATATTGCACTGAAAAGTCGAGATGTTACACTTAAAAGAGTCACTAATCATTATATGGAATATTATGAGAACAAGTACACAAAAACTTATAAAGATGATGACGGTGTTTGCCATTATGATGTAGAAACAACTGAGACAAAACCGGAATTTCAAGAGTGCATTATAGAAGATGTGAACAGCGAAGATTTTCTTGTAAAAGATGTATCAAAAAAACCTATTGATGAAAAAGACAAGGTTATATACAACTTTAAAACGAATGAAGACGGCAGCATCGAAATAACATGGACTAATGGCGGACTTGATGCTAAGTTTTTCACCATTGGTGATAAAAAAGTATTGATACCAACGGGAGGTAATTAGCAATGAGTAGAGCAAGTAGAAAAGAACCTAGCGTAGATGCAGGGTGTGGGTATAAGGCAAATGTTAGTGATGGGAAGGTTACTATCTATCCTACGCTAAACAATCGGAAATGCTCTATTCTTCTTGGACTTGGAAATGCGACTTTTACATTTGATCCTAAAAATCCGCCGGATACTATTAAACGTGTAATATCAGCAGATAGTAGTGGTGCATATACTCCGCAGATAACCCCAACGCTTACAAGAAGTATCAAGCTTTTTAATGGTGTTGAAGACATTGAGGAAAGTTTTACTGATGCAGATGGAAATGTAACAAATGTTTCTCTGCAAAAACTTCGTGAGTTTGCAATAGCCGGTTATACAACAGGTGAATATGTAGCGCATGGGATTAACAATAAAAGCGTTTCGGGTGGCAGAGTGTCTGGGATGAATGGTGGAATAGTATTTACAGGTGCAGTTCCGTATGATATTAAGATTAATGCTATTCAACTTGTTTCAATACGAAATGGTTACGCATACCTAGATGCCGATGGATATGTAAATGTTGTTCGCGGTGAAGCTAGACAGCGTTTCAACATGGGTGATGCCGTTCCAAATCCTTTTATATCTGAGTTTACTGTTATGAGAGACAACAGCACTTTTATATGTAGAAATATTGATGATAAGGCAATTTTTGTTTATGCTCCTTTTTCTTATGGCAACTATCATAAATACGGAAATCTTTATGAAAAAATCATAAGAGTTGCAGGCGGTAAAATGCTGCAGCAGGCAAAAGTAGGTGTAATTGATAAATCTATACTTACAGATGCAGGTGATGCTGTTGCTATTGGTGATTATGTTTACGATGGTGAACGCGTAGTTGCTCATGGTGAGGACATAGTAGATCTTGCACTTGATGGGAATGGAAGAGCAAGAGAAGTAAAGCTAAGTGATGGAAGCAATAATATTGTTAAGTCAGCAGGCGGTTATCACTTGACTACAGATAACAAGCTAATAAAAGATGGAAAAATCATTGCATCAAATATCTATGGTTTAGGTATTGCATCAAGAAGTTCCATTGATGGACTTATGTTAGGTAAAGTTGGTGTTGCAAGCGATATTGTTAATCGTTCTGCAGATAATGTTTTTAGAAAAAGTATTGTAAAAACATCATGGCTAGATGCCTATAAGTCGTGGTATGAAAGACAAACATTACCTACTTGTGGATGGGCTGGCGTAGCTGCAACATCATCGCATACTATAAGTAGAAGTCTATGTTTTATGCAATCTGCATCAAAAACATCTGCATCGGTAGCAAGAGCAGTAATCGCAGTTGATGTTGATGGAAACATTTACAAGTTAAACGGAAAAACACTTATGCGGCAGCATAAGATTGTTGCAGATGGAAGTGGTTTTACACAGGTTTACGAAAAAGACAACGGAACAAACTTAATAGTATTTCAAAGAGATACAGATAATAGCGGTTTTGTTGATTTTAGATTGCCTGATGTAGAAGTTTATGACGGTACAAACAATTTTATTTTTATGTACTAATATGCTGCCCTCGATAGGGCGGTAGAAATAATCAATACAAAAGGAGTAAGCAATGAAGACTTACGAAATAGGGCAAAATTTTGATGTAGTTGTTTCAACGAAAGCAACACTTTTGGGTGCAGCATCGGATGAGTTTAGTGTAGTGTATGCACCAACAAATAACCTTACAGATACAACATCAGTTGCAGGTGGTATGAGTGAGGCAGTTGAGAGTATTGCAACGGCTCATACTGCTACAGTAAACGGTTATGCTCCATACGGTGCTACTTATATCACTGTAGATAGTGGGCATGATGTTGTAAGTGGTGATGTTGTTGAATATGCTACAGGAAAGTATGTGTATGTTACAAAAGCAACAGCAACAAAGCTTTATCTTAGAACAAAACTAAGATCATCAGTGGCAGATGGTGCAACGCTTACACAGGTTGGAAATACGGGTGTTTATGTAACGCCAGAGTTTGCAATCCAAACAGAGGGTGAGTTCCTTGTTACAATTGAGAGTCCTGAGCATGGAATTATTGTTGAAGAGAGAATACGCACAGTTGATAGTACAGTAGAGCAGGTTATAGATCCTGATGCACCAGTTTACAGTGATGTAGCAGTAGCGTACTAGGATACTTCATGGTAGTTAGAGTAGATACAACAAATATCACACGAGGTCTTGACTTTAGCATTATTGTTCAGACAGATAGTGAGCCGGTTGTATCTCTCTATGCATTTAATTCTGCATCACATGAGATAGAGCCACTTGAATATACAATGCAGCAAAGCGGTATATTTTTCAAAGCTTTATCAAAAGCACCTTATTTTGATGGCTATTTATTGGCTAAGATAAACTCAAAATTTAGAATTGTTAAAAAGATAGGACACCCTACACCTCACTTTGTTATAGGGTATAAGCCAAACTATACAGTTCCATACGAACTTTTTAATGAGAATGGCGTTATTTTAAACAGTGGAAATCTTGCAAGCATTATAGATGGTTTTTATTATTGTGAAATCCCTTTGGAAATTACAGTAATGCAAACACTAAAAAAGAGGTTTATTTTAAAAGACAACATGACTAAACTTAACTACGATGTCAATATCGGAAATACTACACTTGAAGATGTATCTTTGCCCAACTACAGCATAAATAGTGAGCTTGGAAATGTAGTCCTTGGTAGTGTTGTTCTTGAAGATGTTACAGTTAATGCAGAGTTGGCAGATGTTGAGATAAAGGAGTATTAGGATGGGATTACAAAGTACACTTACTGAGATACTTGATACAGTTGCATTTATAAAAGATGCTGATGGAAATGATATTTCTATTCTTGGTAAGGCAAAACAAGATTTAGACAATTTTTTAACGGACCATACATCAATCAGTGATGATGAAAAAGCAAAACGCATCTATGACTTCTTTACAAATACAATAACGAATGTAACAGTGCAGGCAATAGCAGTAGCCGGTCAAACACCGCTGCAAGATGCTCAAATTCAGACTATGAAAGATGAAACAGCTCAGAAGATAGCATCAATGCAGATAGACGATACAAATAGAACAAATGAGAGTGTTCAGAAAATAGAGTCAATGAAAAATGATGATAAGGCAAAGCTGAACAACTCAGCAGTAAATGTAGCAAAAGCGAAAGCAGAGATCGAGACACTTATGCCTGTTCAAATTCAAGAGATAACAAAAAATATAGAACTTAAAACAAAAGAGATTGAAGCAGAAGATAAAAAGATTGAAATAATGGATAAAGATATTTTAATAAAGCAGGCTCAAGTAGGGCTAGAAGAAGCAAAAATACCGCTCTATCAAGCACAAGCAGATAACGAGAGGGCAAAAGTAGGTCTTACAGCGCAACAAGTAAGAGTTTCAGCTACAGAGGTGCAGTACAAGCTTGCACAGCTCAAAGCAATTCAAAAAGCAGGTGAGCTTAACAAAGAGATTGAAGACAATAAAAATCTTACTCAGATAAAAATTGCAAAAATTTACAAAGCGTAAGGATAGAATATGTTAGTATCAAAAGCACTTAATTATATTGATACAATTATCACAGACACAGTTGATGCATATAAGAAAAGTGATGACAGTAAAGATGACTCAGGAAATTATGTTGCCCATCCGCTAGAGAGCAAAGATAATACTAGCAAGTTAGAGGCTTTATACTTTGGGTTGAGAGATGCAGCACTCAATACAACACCATTAACTCTTTTAGAGAGTAATGATAGCACTGCAACAGAGTTTAAAAAAATATCATCTACTGAGTTTATAAGAGTTCCAACAGAGCCGACGATTGATGGAGTACTAGATACTGATGAGGGTTTAGCATTTGCAGTTATATACAAAGCACTCTCTTTTTTATGGGTAGGGTACAATGGGTATGCAAGTGATGCAGATGCTATTTATGCTAGCTATAATGATGCTATGCGTGACTACTTTATGCATAGAGATAGTGATACAGTCTATACAGAGACAATATTTTTTAGATATTCAAACGATGGATCATCATGGCATGATAATTTTCAGGATGGAGATATTTATATCTCTTTTAAGCAGGGTGATGGAGTATGGAGCAGTGCTATTCGTTTTGTAGGAAAAGATGGAGACAGTGGAACTGGAAGCGGAGCAACAACATTTTTAGAGCTTACAGATACACCAGATACATATACAGCAGGTAAATTTCTTGCAGTAAATGCAGCAGGTGATGCAATAGAAGAAGTTGATGCACCGGTAGGAGGTGCAGAGCCACAGCCTTTTGATGGTATGGATGGACCAAGTGGAAACATAGCAAAAAACTTTAAAGAGATCGTAGGTAACTATTATTATGTTGATGTCGGTGGAGATTTAAGCTTTGATATAACAAAAGATGCAGATGGTAATTATGAGATAGATTTAGGTAAGTTATACACTATTGAGTTCATACCAAACGGGCATAATGTAACTTTGGCTTTTGATGCAATGGGTGATAAAACAATAGATAGCACGCAGAGTATCGTAATGGTAGATATTTTATTTGATAGTATTGATATTTACATTATGGCTATCAGGAATTTTACATAATATTGTAGTAAAATATAACATATTTTTTGGAGATATGTTATGAAGTCTATTTTGTTTTTAATTTTAGGAGTTTTATCAATGGCAGAAGAGATAAGCATACCTTATCCTCACCCAGCATACGATGATAATCTACTTGCAAAAGAGATTATAAATGGTACTTATATAGCATCTATAAATATGATGATAAAAAACTCTCAAACCGGAGAAGAGCGATATGTTTATGTGCCTGACTCACCAGACATAATAAAAGATATGGAAAGAGGAAACGAGCCAGATGCAACTGATGTAAACAATGTATCTGATGATCCTATTGTATATGATAGGAATAAAAGTCTTGAAGATGCTGTTTTGCCTGTAAAAGTTGAACTTGGAAGAGAAAAGCCTATGATTGTATCTACTGCAATGTGTCCTCAAAATGTAGAGTTTATAGGAACTGTTGATGTATCAAATGAAATATCAACATATAGAAAAAATGTTTCAAGATATGATGATGGAATAAATAAATTTTTGGTAATTTTTGAAAAAACAGATGACGGAAGCAGTAGCGAAAATACTAGCGGTGATGTTTATGCTTTTTACAAATTTTCAGGAGTTGATAAAGTAAAACTTTTTGATGTTAATGTAGATGATTTTGGAACTCCTCTATTTGTGTATTCGATAAATAAAAGAAACTTCTTTTATGCAGGAAATAAAATCTATGAGTATAGTGAAGATGGATTTACAAAAATACTACAAGTTGGAATATACGAAGTTGTACCGTTTATGATTAGTGATGGTGATAATGTTTATATTGTAGGTATGCACGGAACTATTTCTTTGCAAGATGTCGATAATGGAAATATTGCAACAAGTGATTTCAGCGCGTCTAGCGCATCAAGAGGAAATAAAAAATCAGCTTATGATGATGCATATTTTATGACAAATAGCAATACATACTATGTTGATAGAGGAGAAATAAAAGAGATACAAGGATTAGACTATTTTGCATCAGATGCTAAAATTCGTTTTGATTATATCAGAGATGGAAAGGTTTTGCATTATAACGAAAAACATAATTTGCACGACTATCCGAAGGCAAGCACTCCTGCATCTAAAATTTGTTATCTTGGAGATGCAAAAGAGGCATATTTTTCAATAGGTCCAAGTGGTGAAATATACTATTCAAAAAATTATATAAGCTATAAATCTACAGATATTATTCAGAAAGGAACATCATTTCTATATAACTATTCTTATGCAATAGCAAATTTTTCAGACTATGTATATACGATGAGCAAGACAAAATTAAATGTTTTTAAAATAAACAAATGGGGATATCCTATTCCAAGAAGTGATTTAGGTGAGCTTTTTGCAAAACACAATATGATAGATAGGGGTTATCCTGTAATTGGTGATTAAAATGCTCTTATTTTAAAAATTCTATTTTGGTAATCTACAGTTAAAAAGGTTTGAAAATGGATGAAAGAATTTATGCACGAGGTTTATATCATGAAACAAAAGATAATATTCTTGTTATTCAAGAGCAGCTAAATGATATAAAAAAAACAATGATAAAAGTAATAAATGCAGATGCCGTTGATACAACTTCTTTGAAAAATCTTGCAGATGAGTATGAACAAAAAACAAATGAAATTGCTAAAAAATGGAAAGAAGTGCATGAGTTAAAGAGTATATGGAACTTCAAATGAATATGAAAAGAGATGATGGTACTGTAATAGGTACTAAAAGTATTGACTACCGAGCAGGGTTACAGCGACCTGATGGAAGCTATGGAAACAAGGTAACAATGAATTTTGATCCGCCAAAGCCAAAGAAAAACAAGTTTATTAGCTTACTTGCACAATCACAGCAGCAGTCCTCATATTTTCCTAATAATTTTCCAAACGGTATGAAAGCTCCACAAGTACACTTACAAACTGGAGAGGAGAATACTGCAAAAATAGGAAACTTTTTAAAGTACCTAACAGATAAGCGAAATGCAGGTATGCAGCAACAGTATGATGCAATGAACTTAAAAAATAGACAGTTTTCACAAAGACTTCAAAATGATAAGTATCAATCACAGCAAAATAGGCTAGAAAAAGAGTATTTGCAAAATCAGAGACTCTCTCAACAAGGGTCACAGTTTGATAAGTCTTTTAACTTTAATGTGCAGAAGTTTGATAGAACACATGACCTTGATATGCAGAAATTTCAATCATCTTTAGGTGCAAAAAACAATGATGAAAAGTATAAACTAGAACGCACTAAAATATTCACGAAAAACCCTGCTGCTCTTGTTCCTGAGTGGGATGATTTAGATGAGGGAATAAAAAGACAAGTATCTCAACATTATATCAATACAGGAACTATTCCAAACATAAAAAAAGAAGATGGATGGTTTAGTGATACTTACTCACTTGATACGCAGAAGAAAAATACTCAGAAAAATAAAACAAATGTATCTCAAAAAACTACTGATGATGAAGAGAAACAGTTTTTAGAATGGAAAAAGCTACAAGGTTATAGTTAAAATACTCTTATTTTGAAAAATACATTTTGGTAGTCTATCAATAAAAAATAGGCTATTGAAATGGACTACAGACAAGATCCTCTTTATAAGAAATTCAAGCAAGAACAATCACAAAATAATCAGCAACAAAATTCATCATACAAACAAGATCCGCTTTATGCTAAGTTTAAACAAGAGCAGAATAATAGTCAAGTAAGAATGGATAAAATAGATGAGTATATACCAGATTTTGCAGAGGATTTTATTCACGGAGCAGCAAAAAATATTACAGACTACACAGCATCGGCAGCTAAACTGTTTGGTAATAAATCTTTACAAAACAGGGCAAGAGTAGCAAGTCAGACACTAGATAGAAATATAGACAATGAATGGGTTGGACTAGCAGGAGAAATGATAGGAGACCCTTTAAATCTTACACCAGCAGGAATAGTATCTAAAGGGCAAAAAATAGGTAAGGCAGGAAGTCTTATTGAAAAATTAGCAGTTGGTGCAACCAAAACAAAACCAAGAGCAGTAGCAACAAGTATGGGTTTAGGTGCAGGTATTGGCGCAGGAACTATGGCTGCAAAAGACTATGGAAACGATGCAATGAGTACAACAGAGAAAGTGCATAATGCAGAGATTGGTGCAGGCATAGTTGCAGGACTAAATGGCATTATATCCGCTTTTACAAAAGGCAGGGTAAATAATGTAATTAAGCCTGAAATGGTACAAGGCGCAAAAAGTGATGAAGACATAGCAAGCGCGATCTTAAATAATGCAGACGCTCTAGGATTATCGCCACAAGAAACAGAAGCAATTAGCGGAGAGATTTTGCAAGGAAAATATCCAAAAGTACCGGATGCTTACAAAGTAGAGCAGGCGGGCTTTGGTGCTAAAAAAGAGCCAAATTTCCAAATGAGACCGAACAATCCACCTGCAACAATGGATATAAATACAGCCTTAGAAGTATTGGCAAAAGAAGCAGATAAAAAGAGGGTAGCACAAGGTTTAGAACCTATTTATCAACATAAATACGAAGTACAACCACAATATACTAAAGAGAGTATTTATCCACAGCAACCAGAACAGCCTTATAATCCAAACTTTGTAAGTGGAGATTTTAACAATAACATACCGGTACCATATAATGCAGATGCGGAATTAATGCAGAGATACCAAAAAATAGCAGCACACCCACGACTACAAGAGCTATTAAGCATGAGAGAAAGTGTAAGTGCCAAAGATGCAAGAAGTCCACAAAGGTTGGTAAGCAAAGGTGGATATAGAGAGCTTGATGGATATGGTGGAGAGAATAAGCACGCTTACGATAGAGCAGTTTACGAGAAAAACTATGCGCATGATTTTCATTTAACAAAAGGTGATGTAGATAAGCTTTACAAAGGAAAATATGATGATGATCTTCTTAGTAAGCTTGAAACTGATTTAAGCACTTTAGATAATCACCCAGACTATGCGAAGTCATTTAATAGTGAAAATAATATTGACTACAAAGCAGAACTTGCAAAGCTTGATGATACAGATGTTAAGCTATCACCAAGTGAATGGGAAGAAGCAAATGCAGTTTTTGCAAAAGGTTTAGACAATGTAGCAGTTGGAGCGTATGCAGGAATAGGACAGGATGAAAACGGAAATATAACTTTTGATCCTGAGAAGTTTATCTTAGGTTTAGGTGGATATACAGCAGTCAAACAAGCACTTAAAAATGGAACAATAAGAGGTAAGTTAAAAGATATTGCAGTAGATGCACTTGATAGGGTAAACTTTAACCCAGAGGTGCAGAAGCGTGGAAATAGTTTTAACTCTATGAGTCCAGTTAAAAGTAAAGCTCAAAAAGAAGAAAAAGATTTAATAGCACAGCACAACCTTACTGAGGATAATGTAAAGTTTGCTGATAAGCAAGGAGGTTTAGCAGTACCAAGTATTGCAGTTACTAAAAAAGATACTCCGCTTGATGGTTTTGGAAATATTACACTTTTAGGTGATAAAGAGATAATAACACCTAAAAGAGACACTAAAACTTATGGTGCAGATATTTACAGTCCACGATACCCACAAATAAAAAAACAATTATCACATAAAGCAATTAGAAATATTGAAGATGATTTAGATAAATATCACGATTTAGTAGCTAGAGGCGGGTATGTAGATGTCGATAATCTTATAGATGATATAGGCTTAAAAATGAAATTCCTTGAAAGCAAAGGATATAAGAAAGATAAAGTTTTAAAATATGATGCACCAAAAAAAGAGAATATAGAAATTGCAAAAACATTTAAGCCTTTTTATGAAGATGGAAAATTAAACAGAGACTATGTGAATGATGATAAGTTTATCTCAAAAGTTAAAGAGTTTTTGAAAAATAAAATAGGCGATGATATAAACGATTGGAGCGAAACGCAAATACAAAGAGTTGCAAAAAATTATGCTCAAATAATGAAAGATACACTAAGAAAAATTGAAAAAGGGAAATCACCGGATTTTTATGCAACACGATCAAATGTATCTAAGATTATAGACAAAAAACACAAGCAAGAGTTTAAAGATTATGTAGATGATTATTATAAACAGCATGGAGCAGAAGAAAAAATTTATAACGGTACAGATAGAAACGGCAGGCAAAAGTGGATAGACCACAACATAGATAATGTAGTTAAAAAACTAAAAAAAGATTTAAGAGGTGGAGAGGGCTTTAACTATGGAACAGGAAGTATAAGAGCATTACACACACCACAGTTTAAATCACTAGCACAGATACAAAAAGCAAAAGATAGACTTGTTTCTAAAGATGAATTTGAAGTTGTTAAAAAAGAGGTAGAGGATGAATACTTTAAAATATCTGATGCTTTGAATGAGCATACAGGAAACACCAGTTTTTCAAATGATACACTAAACGGAATTTTATCAGAAATTGCAGATGCTCCACTTGATAGAGTATTAAATGAGTACGGTATTAAAGACTTACCAAAAAGTATAAAAGATGATATTGAAAATCTAAAAACAGCAATGCAAGAGATGCCAACTGAATATTTTGAAACTAAGATACTTAGAAAAGTTGATTTAGGAGAGTTCAAAGTAGCTTTAGTTCCAAATGGTACTAGCAAAGAAACTATAGAATTACTAAAGAAAAAGGGCTTGAAAGTATCAAAATATAATCCTAAAATAGATGGTGCAAGAGCTGAAAAGATAGCAAAAGTTGCAGAAAAAGAGGGTATTTTATTTGTAAATCCTACGCATACAATGGCAGGCGCTTTTGCAGGCGGAAGTGATACCGCTATAAATCAAAGAGATTATAATGGAGATGGGAAAACAGACCTTATTGATATTTTAATAGGTGCAGGAATAGGAGCAGTAGGAATAAATGCACTTAAAAAAGCAGCACCTAAACTCTTTGAAGAAGAAGAGGGCGGATTTAAAGCTGGACTATTCGCAGGTAGCAAGGCAAAAGGTTTTGATGCTGCAAAGAGTTCCGGAAAGACTTTTGATGGAAAATATGATACTTTAGAGCGGTTTGAGATTGATGATAGTAAAGCTAAGTTAAAAAATCTAGCTAGATATGTAAATACTAAAGAAGGAACAAAGCTTGAAAATATACTGGATCATAAAGAGTTATTTGATAATTACCCAGAGTTAAAAGATATAAATATTAAGTTTCACAATGGCAGTGGATCAAGTTTTTCAAGAGATGGAATAGAGGTAGGTATGAAAGACTTTAAAACGAAAGATGACTTTAAATCTACTCTATTGCATGAGTTGCAACACTCTATTCAAAAAGAGGAAGGCTTTGCGCGTGGAGGATCAGCACAAGAGTTTTATAATGACTTCAAGAAAAAGATAAATCTTTTAAAATATGAGTTAGAGTTTGAGCCAGATGATTTCATAAGAGATAAAAAGCTAAAGCAGCTTAGTGAGCTTGAGAGTAAATATAAAGATGGTGGTAAAGAGGAAGCTTTTAATATGTATCAGAAGCTCGCAGGAGAGATAGAAGCAAGAGATGTTCAGGCAAGGGCAGACTATACCCCAGAGCAAAGAGAGAAGATAACACCATTCAGTAGTGAAGATATTGCACCGGAAGATGCAGTAATGCGATTTAATAACAGCGATGATGCTCTCATTGATGGACTTACTCAAAAACACGCAAGAGAGTTAGAAGATAAGTATCTCAATAAAAGTAGTGATAGGGTACTTGAAAATGAGATAATGAAAGATGCTAGCGAGTTGCCGAAGCCTTTAAGCTTTCAAGAATTTAAAAATATGTTTAATACCAGGGAATGGACAAAAGTTAAAACTCCGATAGGCGATGTTTCTTTTAATGTATCAAAGATATACAAGCACTTTACAGATAATACATATTTTCAAGATAGAGCTTGGCTAACCGGAGCATTTAAAGATGCACTTGAAGAGCCACTTTTTGTTATAAAAAATCCTATTAAAAAGCAGATAGAATATTACAAACCATACAAAGATGAAAATGGACTTGTTCATTATGTAGGGATAGTAAAAGATAATAATGGAAACTTGAAACAGATAACATCATTTAATAAAGATATTGGAAGTATAAAGAATATGATAAAAGCTACTGATGGTAACTTGATGTATTTCAAGCACTCCAGCGGTGCAAAAAGCACGACCAATAAAGGTAAAACATCCGCACTCAATAAGTGGGAAAACCGAAGTGCTGATGAGATTATACCACAAGACAAACAAATGAGTCAAACTAAAGAGGAGTTTTTAAACAAAGTAAAAGAAGCAAAGAAAAAAGGTTATGCCCATGTATCTAAAATAGTAAGCAAAGAGGCTCAAAAAGAGTGGGGAGATGCTGCAAGTACATTAGAAAGATGGTTTTTTGATACTTTAGGAGCAAAATATCACGATTTAAGAGAGAGTGCAACTGCTTCAACAAATGGTATGAGTGTTAAGCTTGAGAGGCTACATAAAGCCTTAAAAGAGCTAAATGAAGCGGATCGTGTTTCATTGCATGACTACATAGCCGGAGAGACAAAGGATATAAATCCAACTCTAAAACCACTTGCTGACAAGCTTAAACAAGATATTGATAATTTAAGCAAGGATTTAGTATCAAAGGGTGTATTAACACAGGAACAATATGACGAGTGGGCAGGGTACTACATACATAGAAATTATGAGCAACACTTTTTTAAAGATGTAAAAAATCTTATGAAAAAAGGTTTTAAGATTGATGATATACACAAACGAGGTAATATACAAGTAATAAGTGAAAAAGAAGCTAAAAAGTTACTTGTTGATCCTAAGTTTATAGCAAATACGCAAAAACCTTTACGAGATGGTGGTGTTAGACTTCAAAAACTGGCAAATGGAAAATATGAGCTAAGAAGAGATTGGACCAGAGCAGAACGCGATGCTATGAATGAGATAAGAGATGGTGCTATAACAATTCCTGAGACTCTTATGCGATTAAAAAGAATGGCAGATAATGCAAAGTTTTTAGAAGATGTATCAAAGATTGATGAAGTAATACTCAAAGATGCTGAGAAGTTTAGTGATGATGAGATAAGTGCAGCAGGTTTCATAAAAGCTCCAAACAGTCCTAAATATGGGGTGCTTGCAGGAAAACATATACGAAAAGATGTGTTTGATGATATTAGTGCTAGAAATGATGAGATATTTAATACTTTTCATGGAAGCGATGGAGCTTTTGCGAGGATATGGAAAAACTATTTATCTCTTTGGAAAAAGTCAAAAACTGTTTGGAATGTTCCATCACATATTAATAACTTTATGAGCAATCAGTTTTTAATGCACTTAGCAGGAATGAGAGCTGATGAGATTGTTACAGCAATAGGTCGTGCAGGAAAGATGATGTATGAAGGTAGCAGACTTGAGAAACTGATGCAAAAAAAGATGCTAGGACAGGCAACAAAAGCAGACTTAAAAGAGCTTGAAGAGATGGGAGAAGATTTAAAATACTTCTTAGAGGCTAAAGATGGTGGATTACTTGGAAGAAGCCAGTTAAATGACATACTTGCAGGAGAGCAAAAGCTTGAGAAAAAAGGTGTGCTTGGAAAGATAGATAAGTTTAGTGAGGATATGTATCACGGGGAAGATGCTATAAATAAAATAGCAATGTATGCGCATCTAAGAGAAAAAGTTGGTATGAGTAAAGATGAAGCAAGAAAAGCAGTTCTAACAATAATGCCGGATTATTCTAAGCCTATGCCTAAAGGTTTTAGAGCATTAAGGGATACAGGAATAAGTCCTTTTATATCGTGGAGTTATTACACAATGCCTGCTATTTGGAAACTTCTTAAAACAAAGCAGGGTGCAAAAAAAGCAGCTCTTGCAATGGGAACACTAGCAGGACTTGAATATGTACTTACAGGTGGAGCAGTAACTCCACTTGATAATATTCCTTTTTATGGTGGAAACAAGCCAGAAGACTTCAAAGGGCGTAGGTTTGGCATAGGAAGAAGTGGAGACACTATACATACTTTAAAGACTGATAGATGGATACCATACATTGAGCTAACTGATCCTATAAACTTTTTTGTATCTAATATAAGTGGTCCAACAACAAATGCAGTAGTAAATACACTCACTGCACCAAGTAAAGCAGGAATGATAAATCCATATTATGGGCGACCTGTTACATATAAAAACAAAGGTGCAGGACAAAAAGCATACGACTATGCAAAGTACCTAACACAAAGCTATGTGCCACTACCTGCTCAAGCTTATAGTGGTTGGAACTTAATCGAGAGTTTAGCAAGAAGCAAAAAAAATAGAAGAAGAAATAAAGTTGTAGAGCCTAGAACACCAAGACAAGAGATATTGAAAAATATCGGGCTTAACTCATTAAGCTACTCAAGAAGTCAAGCACGAAAGGAAAATAATGATTAAAATAGTATTGCTTTGATTGAGTATCGTTAAATACAATGACAAAAAATATTATTGGATTGTATATGGAAGACAGAATTGTGGTTATCGAGGCAAAAATAGCAAGCCTTGAAAAAGTAAAAGATGAGTTTTATGAGATGAAAAACTCTATTGTTAGAATGGAGATGGTAGATAACAATATTTACGACAAGCTTGCACAGATTGATGAGACTATGAAGATGCACAAAGATAACTTTATACTCCATGATAAAAACGAGATGGAGAAATATGGATCTATTGATGCAAGACTTAAAAAGATTGAGCGAGTTATTTATATGGCAATAGGTGCAGCACTTGTTATTGAGTTCCTATCAAAAATGCATTTTCTTAACTTTGGAGGACAGTAATGGGATTAATTGATTTTAGTTTATCTGATGTTGGAGATATTTTAACAAGTGCAAGAGAAGCAATTACAGGTGAAAAAATCAAAGATCCTGCGGAACTTGCAAAACTTGATTTACAGTTAAAGCAGTTACATTCTAAATTGATGCAAGGGCAGATGAAAATTAACGAAGAAGAAGCGAAGCATCCAAGTTTGTTTGTAGCAGGATGGAGACCTGCTGTTGGATGGGTAGGAGTTATTACTCTATTCTTTATGTATGTTCCAAAGGCAATAGTTATGACTTTAGTATGGTGTTATACAGTTTACTTGACTTATCACCCTGAGATTATTGCAACTGTTCCCGAAATTCCAAAGTTTCCTGATATGGGTAGCGGTGATATTTTAGGGCTACTTCTATCTATTTTAGGTGTAGGAGCTATGAGAAGTTTCGATAAAAAAAACAAAGTAGATACAAAGGTGGTTGTGTGATGTATAACAATGTACTTGAAGAACTAAAGAGAGATGAGAGCTTTGTAGCACATCCATACAATGATAGTTTAGGTATTCCTACGATAGGGTATGGAACTAAATTACCACTCGATGAAGTTGAGGGGGAATTGCTTTTGGAAAAAAGATTTAACGATGCAGTTAGTGAAGTTAAAAAGAATATTTCTTTTTTTGAAGATTTACCGGAGTGTGCAAAAGAAGTAATATTGAACATGGCATATAACTTGGGAGTTCCACGACTATTAAAGTTTAAAAGAATGTTGAAAGCTTTGGAAGTTAAAGATTATAGAGCTGCCGCGAAAGAGATGATAGATAGCCTATGGTATAGACAAGTAGGAAATAGGGCATCTAGGCTAGTTATGAAGATGAGTCAGTGTGTCTAAATTGTGTCTTTGTTGATAGTATAAGTGCCACAATTTATGTTATAATCCCCTAAAAAAGGACTATAAGCAACTCGGCTTATCCTGTGCCTTTATACGCTGAAAATACCTTAAATAGGTTACTTTAGAGCTTCTTTATTTTGTACTGTGTCCATATTGTGCCTAAAAAGTGCAAAATTTGATCCCAAATCAATATTTTTAGACTCTATGACACTGGCATAGTGTGCAAGTGTAACTTTAGGGCTTGAGTGTCCTAATAGACCCGATAGCTCATTTATACTAACTATGCTTTCTTGAAGCATTAAAGTTGCAAAAGTATGTCGTGTTGAATAGAGTTTATGTTTTTTAACACCTGCATCAATGCAAACATCTCTCCACATAAATCTCAACTTTCTTGCATCATCAATGTTTCCAAACAGATACAAGTTGTCTTTAGGCTGTATTGCCTTAGCCAATTCATACATATAAGCGTTATAAGGCACATTTCTCTTTGCGTTGTAGTTCTTACCCTCTCCAACAACTCCGAGCGTCCTAGTACGCTTTAAATGAATGTAGCCATCATCTTTAAAGTCAGATAGCTGCAAGCCAAGTATTTCGCCTGTACGCATACCTGTATTAAATGCTATTTCAAGATAAGCTTTCATTACACCGTTTGCAGCATTTAACAACTTTTCTACTTCTTCACGGGTGTAGTATTCAATCTTTGTTTTGCGATCTTGAGGAAATTTGATATTTAGAGCAGGGTTTGTCGGTATGACACCATCATCCACTGCAAGCTCAAATATCTCTTTAACGCAACTTTTATACTTGTTCCTTGAAATATTCTTGATATTAAGTGATATTAGATATTCTTTAATATCAAGTCTTGTAATAGTATCAATATTTCTACCTTTGAAGTGTTCTATTACTCGTTTGTAATATCCAACTGCTGTAAAGTAGCTCCTATTCATACTTTTTTGTTTTAAAAATATACCGCCGTAGTATTCAAAACTTTTAGGCTTTTTTTTGTATATTTCACCTGTAGCTATTTTTTTCATCAACTGAGGTATAATCTCATTTTCAACTATCTTGATGTTTTTTGCATTGTAATCAAGACCTGTTGACTTTCTGTGTCTTACTTTATCTACAAAGTAAGTAATCCATATTTTATTACCTCTTTTGTAATGTGATGCCATTTTTTTACCACTCCTTTTAGAAGTGGCACTCATACTATCAGGTAACATAATAACACCTTTAAATTAAAAATCTTTCAAGAATAGGATTTTCATTATGATTTTCTTTTTTAGTTGTTAAGAGTTTTCGCATCTCATTAACATTAAATCTTTTTAAATTTCCGACATAGATATAATGCACACCCTCTTTAAAATCATTTGAGAAATGTTTTTTTATGTAGTTTGTGCTTACATCAAACATTTTTGCTATGCTTGTTAAAGACTTATACATTTCTTATTCTCCTACTCGCATAAACTTGTTTATTAAAACTCAACTTCCAGTAGTCTCTGTCTTTTTTGAGTTGCTCTTTTTCTTTTTCAAAATTGTCAAATATCTCATCAATAACTCTTCTTGCAACATTAATGTTTATATGTTGAATTTCTTTACTTGAAATAGAAGAAATAACATACTTTTTAAGCTCGCTTTTTGCTTTTTCTCTAGTCATCAAACACCTCGCCAGTTTCTGCATCGACATACTCGTGAGCCACTTCTACATCAATATCTGCTAAGAGGTCTTTTTCTTTTTCTGGCTCTTCTTTTTTCTTTTCTCTTGTCGCTCTTTTTTTAGTTGTTTTTTTAGGACTTGCAATAATTTCATTCAAATCAGTTGTTTCGTTTCCACTAGATATTGATGTTTCAATAATATGCGTATCTTCAATCTCCTCTACTGTTTGCATGCCGAATTTAACTTCAGGAAAAAACTCATTAATAAAGCTAGATTGCGCTCTTTTTCTAAGCATAAGCTCCGGCATTGTAAGCCACTTGCTACCTTTTTTAGATAACAGCCCCTCTTTTTTTGCAATCTCCATTGTATAGGTCATACCGACTAATTTTTCGCCAGTCTCAGCATCAATAGCATAAGAGTAAGCACTCTGTTTATCGTCACTTATAA
>JAMORG010000053.1 GCA_027063745.1 Sulfurimonas sp. | reverse complement strand
TATAAGTACGAAGTCCGACTTTCAGCCAGACATCATACTCTTTTATTTTTTGTACAAGAGCTAAATTCTCTTCTTTTGTAGGCAAATCAAGGGCAACACATAATTCCATACTGACTCTTTATAGTTTGATTATGAAATTATAACATACATGATTGTACAATACTTTGTATTTTTGCAACAATACTAGGATCTTCAAGTGTTGAAATATCTTGAGTAATTTCCTCACCCTTAGCAATAGAGCGTAAAATTCTACGCATTATTTTTCCAGAACGAGTTTTTGGAAGTCCTGGAACAAACACAACATCATCACAAAGAGCAATATTTCCTATCTCTTTTTTGATAACATTATTGATAGCTTTTACCTCTTCAATTTCATCAGCTATACCCTCATCAGATTTTAAGACGATGTAAGCAAAAATCCCTTCACCTTTAATATCATGTGGTTTGCCAACAACAGCAACTTCAGCAACATTTGGATGTTTTTTGATAGCTGCTTCAACCTCAGCAGTACCCATTCTATGGCCACTTACATTGATAACATCATCTGTGCGACCGGTAATTGTAATATAACCATCTTCATCATACATAGCACCATCCCCAGTAAAATACACAGGTTTACCATCTTTTTTCACATCACCAAAGTATGATTTGACAAATCTCTCTTCATCCCCCCAAACACCACGAATCATTGAAGGCCAAGGGCGTGTTACACACATATAACCAGTTTCACCAGCTTCTACTCTCTCGCCTGTTGCAGGGTCAAGAATCTCACCCATGATTCCCGGAAGTGGCAATGTTGCACATGCAGGTTTAATCGGTGTAGCACCAGGAAGTGGTGAAACTATATGTCCACCCGTTTCAGTTTGCCAGTATGTATCAACAATAGCACATTTACTGCCACCTACCTCTTCATAGTACCATTTCCATGCCGGTGGATCAATCGGTTCACCAACAGTTCCAAGAACTTTTAAACTGCTTAGGTCATATTTAGCAGGCTCATTTTCACCCATTTTATGAAGTACACGAATCGCTGTCGGAGCTGTATAGAATTGGTTGATTTTATACTCTTCTACCATTTTCCAAGGACGACCAGCATCCGGGTATGTAGGTACACCTTCAAACATTACTGTTGTTGCACCCATTGCAAGAGGTCCATAAACAATGTAAGTATGCCCTGTAATCCAACCAATATCAGCTGTACACCAGTAAGTATCGTTCTCTTTTACATCAAATACCCACTCCATAGTCATCTGTGCCCAAAGAATATATCCTGCTTGATTGTGTTGAACACCTTTAGGTTTTCCTGTTGAACCTGATGTATAGAGTAAGAAGAGTGGATCTTCTGCATCCATCACTTCTGGATCACAATGGACATCTTGTGTTTCAATGAGTTCATTGTATGAATAATCACGCCCTGCAACCCACTCAATATCTTCACCATTTCGCTCTACAACAATCACTTTTTCAACTGGAGTATCACCCTCTAGTGCTTTGTCAACGACAGGTTTGAGCATATAAGGCTTGTCTTTTCTGTATGCACCATCAGCAGTGATAACTACTTTTGCATCTGCATCTTCAATTCTGTCACGAAGTGCTTCAGCAGAAAAACCACCAAAAACGATAGAGTGAATAGCACCAATTCTCGCACACGCAAGCATCGCATAGGCAGCTTCAGGAATCATCGGCATATAGATAACAACACGATCACCTTTTTTTACACCAAACTCATTTTTTAAAAGATTTGCAAATCTGTTTACATTATAGTAAAGCTCAAGATAGGTAATAATCTGCTTGTCGCCACGGTCACCTTCAAAGATAATCGCTGCCTTGTTTTTGCGCTTGTCTAAATGTCTGTCAATACACTGCGCAGCAACATTGAGTTTTCCACCTTTAAACCATTTAACAAATGGAAAGTTAGACTCATCAAGAACTTCATTAAACGGTTCTATCCAGTCAAGCTTCTCTTTTGCAAATCTGCCCCAGAATCCTTCATAGTCTTCAATCGCTTCATCTTGAAGTGCCTGATACTCACACATATTTTTAATTCTTGCATTTTTTGCAAACTCTTTGTTTGGTTTATATACTGGTTTTAACATTATTACTCTCCTGTGTTAATTTTAGATATATCATAGCTGTCATAATTGCATCGTTAACAGCATTGTGAGCTCCCATATCTGGTACTCCACATTTTTTTAAGATTGTATCGAATCGCAAATCAATATTTCCTTGAGGAATCAATGGCATCATTTTATCAAAATAAATTTCAGAAACCTCTATCATTTCATTTGGTAACTCTATGCCAAGACTCTTCTTTATATATTTGTTTACCATCGCTACATCAAACTCCAGATAGTACCCTATCAATGTTCGTGAACCTATAAAGTGTAAAAACCTTTCAATTCCCTCCTTCGCATCAATTGCATTTTCTAAATCACATGGTCTTATGTGATGAATCTCTATACTTTTTGAGCTTATCTCCGCTGAATTTTTGAGATATATTTCAAAAGTTTGTGATGTCAAGATCTTGTTATCTTTTATCTTTACCGCTCCAATGGAGAGTATCTCATCTTTTTTTACATCAAGTCCTGTTGTCTCTGTATCAAAGACGACATACTCTCCACTGCTGTCTTTTTCAAACAAGAAGCGAAACTTTTCATCTTTGAGTTTTGCAAGGTTTCGTTTCTTTTTAAAATCTGAAAAAAAATTCTTAAACATTACACAACCATATTAAGATGAAAATGAAAACTAATAAACTTTTTAAACTTATTGACCACTTTAAAACTGTCTTTTAAAAGATCTCTTTGATTTTTTGAGAGTTTTTGTGGATTGATATAGTTTTCTTCATCCAAATCTTTTGCCTCTAAAAGAGCAAGCAAGCGTATGGAAGCGATGGTATCAAAACTCTCTATAAGCTCCTCTGCAAAGTTTTTGTCTATAATACCTCTGTTGTTAAGCTCTTTAATACGCTCAATAGTATTTGTCTCATCTACTTTATATTGTAAGGCCAATACTCTTACACCGTGAACAATGGCAAAAAGCCCGCCTTTTTTCAAATCAAGCTTGTTGTTGTGCTCCTTTTCTAAAACAAAACCGCTAAAGAGTGAAAGTGGTGTCTCAAAATATAAAACTGCTTTTGCCAGATGAGCCAGTACATCATCGCGATGAGAAAAGTTTTCATAGAGATAATTTCGTAATGTTGTAAGATAGCTCTCTTCTCCAGCTACTGATTTTGCATCTAAAAAGATACTGAGATTTTGTAACTCTTTTTCATCCAATGAGCTTAGCCACTCCTTTATCTGGAGTTTAAAATCATGCAGCGTTTTTCTCCAAAACGGATTACTCACCATTACATTACCCTTACATTTTGGAAAACCAAGCTCTAAAAGATAGCTGTTTAACTGCTCCATAGGGGCAACAAAGAGTGCTTCATCTACATCATCACTTATAATAAGGGCATTATCCTGATCTGTTTTTATGGTCTGCTCAGCTCTTCCTTCACTTCCCATAACCAACAAAGAGCATTTATCCTGCAGCTCCTTTGGAACACACATCTCAAAGACTTTTTTGTATATCTTTTCATTGAGTGCTGAGACAAGTTTTGTAATGTAGCGTGCCTTTACACCTTTAGCTCGTAGCGTAACTATAAGATTTTTAATATCTTCACTGACAAATTGCAACTCCTCTATAGAAGAGGCTTTTTGAATCTGAACAGCCACAAGGTGTGAATGGTTTGCAAAAAAACTAAGCAGATCAAGCTGTTCTAAAACACCCACAATTTTGTCATCTTCTGTAACGATGAGGCGCTTGATTCCTTTATGTGTCATAATCAAAAGTGCATTAAACAAGAAGTCATTGCTTTGGATTGTAATGATTTCGTTGTTTGCTATTTGTGAAATCTTTTCATCAACAGAGAGTCTCTCTAGCAGAACTTTTTCGCGTAAATCGGTATCGGTAACGATGGTGTGGCTGTTATCTTTTTGAACAATAATAACTTTTGCCTGCAGTTTTTTTTGCTCTTTAAGTGCTTCATAGATGGAGATATCAGCATCTACAATACAGGCTTTATGTAAAAATATCTCTGATACTCTTGCCATAAGAAAGGGTGTAAAATCACTCTGAGCATCAAACTCTTTAAGATGCTTATGACGTGAGATAAAATCTTGTAAAAAATAGCTCTGTATCTCTTTGTTCTGCATCAAATCAAGAAAGTCCTCTTTTTTGATCTCATAGCAAATCAAATCTTCATCTACAACAAATTTACTTTCAGTTTTACCATAAATGAGTGCATCTGCATCAAAGCTGTCACCATGTGAATAGACATTATGCAGCTGCTCATCAATATATTCATGAACCGTACCTTTTATAACAATATAAAAGGCAATCGATTCAATATCTTTGGAGATTAAAAGAGTATCTTTTGTATAGTATGCAATATCTATCTTTTTCATCAAAGCATCAAGCTCGCGTGAGCTTAACTGCCCAAAAGGATGAATAGACGCTATTAGCTGCTTTTGATCTAAAATACTCATTTCTCACTCCATATTTATAAAAGATTAATGCTCACTAGCACCCTCAGCACCGATACCTGTTTGACTTCTGATATATTGTGCTTCAAATGCTTCCATCTCCTCTTTTGCAGATTCTGATTTATCAGTCACTGAGAAGAACCAGATTCCAATAAATGCAACCGTTACAGAGAATAGTGCCGGATATTTGTATGGGAAAATAGCCTCAGCATTTCCTAAAATCTGTACCCAAACAATTGGGCCTAAAATAACTAAAAGTACTGCTGTTGCAAGTCCTAAACTTCCCCCAATAACTGCACCACGTGTTGTGAGTCTTTTCCAGTACATTGAAAGTAAAAGTACAGGGAAGTTTGCTGATGCAGCAATAGCAAATGCAAGACCAACAACAAAAGCGATATTTTGTTTCTCAAATGCAATACCCATAATAATAGCAACGATTCCAAGAACAACTGTCGCTATTTTACTTACACGCATCTCTTTAAGTCCATCAACCTGCCCTTTTTTAAATACTGAAGCATAAAGGTCATGTGAAATTGCAGAAGCACCAGCAAGAGTAAGCCCAGAAACAACTGCTAAAATCGTAGCAAATGCAACTGCTGAGATAAATCCTAAGAAGAAGTCACCACCAACTGCGTGAGAGAGGTGAATCGCTGCCATATTGTTTCCGCCTAAGATTGGATAACCACCACTAATTGCCTGCTTTGCAAGATCTAAATACTCAGGGTTTTTGTAAACCATAACAATAGCACCAAAACCGATAATAAATGTCAAGATATAAAAGTACCCGATAAATCCTGTTGCAAAAAATACTGACTTACGAGCCTCTTTTGCATTACCAACTGTGAAAAATCTCATCAAAATATGCGGAAGACCTGCCGTACCAAACATCAAAGCAACTGCAAGCGAGATAGCTGAAACCGGATCACTAACAAGTCCACCCGGACTCATAATCTCCACACCTTTAAGCTCTGTTGCGTGAGCAAAGAGTGCACCAAAACTAAAGTCATAATGTGCCATAACAGCTATTGCCATAAATGTTGCACCTGAGAGCAGTAAAAATGCCTTAATAATCTGTACCCATGTAGTAGCAAGCATACCACCAAATGTTACATATAAAATCATAAGGACACCAACTAAGATAACTGCTACTTCATACTGCAGCCCAAAAAGAAGCTGAATAAGTTTACCCGAACCAACCATTTGCGCAATAAGGTATAAAATAACTGTTGCAATAGAACCAAATGCCGCTAGTGTACGGATCGGTGTTTGACGAAGTCTGTATGAAGCAACATCAGCAAAAGTATATTTTCCCAAGTTTCTCAAAGGCTCAGCGATTATAAAAAGAATAAGAGGCCAACCAACCAAAAAACCAATAGAGTAGATAAGTCCATCATACCCTTTTAAGT
The DNA here is from genome assembly GCA_027063745.1 of Sulfurimonas sp. Lineage (GTDB taxonomy): Bacteria > Campylobacterota > Campylobacteria > Campylobacterales > Sulfurimonadaceae > Sulfurimonas. The sequence goes on along the minus strand of JAMORG010000053.1, from coordinate 1,998 downwards.
AAACAAGACCTGAAATTCCCAAAAACGACGCTGCAGACATATAATCTCCCGCAATTGCCATTCCGTTTTGAAATCCTGTAATACCGCCACCTGCTGTATAAAAATCTTTTGCAGATTTTGTACGTTTTGCTGCCCAGTATGTAATACCAAGCGTAGCACCTACAAAGATAACAAACATTACAATTGCAGGAATATTGAGTGCCTGCTTTTGTATTTCACCTTCTATTGTTCCAGATGCAAAAACAGCAATAGAACCCAGTATTAAAAATAAAAATATTCTGTTTAACATCTAGCTATCCTTTATCGATTCTTTAATCTTGTTTGCCAAGTCATCAAACTCACCATTGGCTCTTTTTGTATAGATACCTGTCAAAATAAAGGCGAATACAATAACAGCCATCCCAATCGGAATACCGATAGTTGTAACAGAATCTTCTGAAATAGGTACCGCCAGAGCTGCAGGATCAAATGCAATAGTCAATATAAATCCAAAGTACACTACCAGCATTGCAATTGTCAGCTTTATTGAAAAAGCTGTTCTTTTTTTCACCAACTCCTGATAATCAGGGTTGACTTTAATTTTATCAACGATATTTTGTTCCATAATATTTCCTTTTAGAAATTATAGTTTGCTATAAATCTATACTCATCCCACTCAACAGTTTTTCCGCCATTTCCAGCAGCATAAAAATCATCTGTAAAGTTTCCACGAAGACGAAGCTGTAGATTTTTTACAAAACCTGTGTTATAGATAAGGTCAAAACCACTTTCCTTTGCATCATCATTCGTATAACCGTTGTTTTTATCCATATCATACGATGCATAATAAACAACTGCTTTTAAATCCGGTCCAAATTTTTTGAAGTTATATGAAGCTGCAACTTTAGTAGCTTTTGTACCTGCTAAAAAGATATGTCTTGTTACCATTCCTTGTGTAAATGCTGGCATACCACCCCATGGAGAGATAATAGCATTTGCATATGCAGCATCACTGTCTGAATTGTCAGTAGTTTGTGAGTACGCAACATAGGCAGTAAAGTTTTCAACTTTTGCACCAAGTTTAGCACCCCAGTACATACTGTCAAGCTCACCGTTACCACCTATGTTTTTAAGTTGCTTATCACCTACATCATCTTCTTTAATGATTTGAGCAGATACAAACGGTTTTACATTATCATTTAAAAGACATGTCCATTTGTAATCAACTTGACCATAAATCGCATTTAAAATATCATGCCCATAGTAATCCCAAAGTTGAACTTTTAGATTTTTAACGCCTGTGTATGTTACAGCTGCTACAGTTACACCATCAGTAGATTTACCAACGGCATATGTTCCCATATTTACAAAGTCACCAACATGATTTTTAGAATCAACCGCCGAATAACCTGCTGTTGCTGCTAAAATACCACCATTATAGACACGACCAAAAGTACCTTGAGCAAATTTAGTCACATGCCCTACAACAAGTGTTGTATCTGGCAGGTCAGTATTACTTAGAAGATATGCCTCAAATAAGTTTGGAACCATTCTAGCATCATCATCTCCGGCTAACGGAGTATGAAGTTTTTGACGACCACCTTTAAAAGCTGTATTGCCATATTTAAACTGTACATATGCTTCACCTAAAATTGAGTAGCTCTCATTGTCTTTTCCTAAAAGAGACGGATCAACTTTTTTGTTTGTTGCTTTATTGCTTTTGAGTCCAAAGCCATTTGTTGTATAAAAAGCAGTACCAAAACTTAAACCTTTATAGTCTGCTGTTTCATATTTTAAATGACCACCAATTGCATTTGCAGTTCTTGTGTAGTCTCCACCTGTAGAGATCTTCACATCTCGAGAGATACTAAACTCTCTTATCTGTCCACTTGCCTTTCCCTCGGCAAACATAGAACGTAAATCTTCTGCAGCACTCAAAGATGCTGAACCGACAAGACTTATCATAGCTACACTTAAAGCTATTTTTTTCATTGTTACACTCCTTATATTATTCACAAA
>JAMORG010000052.1 GCA_027063745.1 Sulfurimonas sp. | reverse complement strand
GCTTGCAATTCACCATTTTCATAGATTAGATTCAGACTCGCACCATCATACTTTGGCTCACAGTAAAATGTTACATTACTGTCAAGCCTGTATGTTTTTTCAAGCCACTTTTTAAGCCCATCGGCATCAAAGATATCTTCTAAACTCCACATGCGTGAGAGATGCTTTGCTTTTACAAATCCATCACTTACAACATCGCCTACTCTTTGTGTCGGAGAGTTTGGCAAAACATCTTTTGGATGTTGCTCTTCATACAAAAGGACTTCATGGTAGAGTTTATCATACTCTTCATCTGTTGTTATGGGATCATCTAAAACATAATAGTGATATGCCCACTTGTTTAATGTCTCTACTGCTTTTTTATACTGCTCTTTATTCATAAGTATAATTTTAACCAAATTATAGTTTTTTAAAGGTATAATTTATCCTAAATTCTATAAAAAGTAGGCAGTAATGACATATGACTTATCGAATATTATTGAAAATAAAGAGTCTCTTTTAGAGAAATTTATAGATACATATACAGCATGTATCAATGATACTGAAGATGAAAAAGTCATTACTGTCATTGAGTACTATAAAGAGATCTTCGATCTTTTTACACGAGAGAGTGAACTTGAAGAGATTTTACTTGTATTTGAGAACTTAGCAGCATATAAGCTTGAGTTAGAGATTCCATACATAATCATATCCAATGAGATCTATGGACTTGAAAATGTTCTTATTATGCATATGCCTAAAGATATCGACAATCAACAGCTTTTAAGTCTTATAAAACTCTTTAAAGCTATCAACAACCGTGTTGCACACAAGTATCTTTTAAAATATGTTGAAAAACTCATCTCGCAAAATAATATCCGGCAATCATCACTGAGTGAATTGGTAGAAAAAAATCTTATCGTACATTATGAGTCACATCTTATTTGGCTTACAGACCTTGCACAACACATAAAAAACAATCAAAGAACTGCTTTTCCAGAACTTGATGAAAAAAAATGTACTTTTGGTAAATGGTTACATAGTGATGCAAAAACAATGATCCAAAATAACTCCAAACTACATGAAATCAATACTATTCATAAAAACCTTCATATCTTTGCAAAAAAAATCTACAATACACTTGGCATGGGAGAGTACCATGTACTTGTAAGCTATCTAGAGAAGTGTGAAATGATTTCACTCAGTATTGGTACAGAGTTAGCCCTGCTAGATCATATACTCATCAACAAACAAATATCAAAAGATACTTTAACCGGTGCACTCAACAGAAATGCTCTCCATACCCTTTTTGAAAATGAATATGAACTAGCTCTTGCAACAGACACCTCTTTTGTTTTAGCTATATGCGATCTTGACCACTTTAAAAAGGTAAATGATACATATGGACATGTTGCCGGTGATCATGTACTCAAACATTTTGTCGATATCGTAAAAGAAAATCTTAGAGCTTCTGATGTCATTATTCGCTATGGTGGAGAAGAGTTTGTTATTATGCTTCCGGCAGTCAATAAAAAAAACGGCTACCATGTTTTTGAAAAAATTCGCAAAAACTTTGCTGATACCCCACTCCATTTTAATGATTATACAATCAGAACTACTGTCAGTATAGGTATGATAGAGATTCACCCTGTACATATGTATAAAAAGCATTTTGTTGATGAGTACATTATGATGGCAGATCAAAATCTCTACATAGCCAAAGAGAATGGCCGTAATAGAATTGAATACTGCTGATAAGACTTAAACTTTGGTGTGTAACCACTCTTTTTTAGAGTAGATATACCAATAGATTATTCCTTTAATCAATGTTTCAATGTTCATAATAGCAAAGATTACAATAATGCCAAAACCCATCTTATACGCTATATAAGACGGTATAAGACGAAAAAACCATAAAGAGAGCAGATTTACTTTGAGTGTCGTCTTTGTTGCTCCTGCTCCACGCAGTGATGCAGCATAAACAAACATAATAGCAAGTGGAATCTGAGCCAAACCGACCAAGATAAGATACTTTGACGCAACTGCTATAGTAAGAGGGTCTTGCGTAAAAAAATGTACCAGATACTCAGGGAACAGTATCATGACCACACCGACACTTCCCATAAACAGATAGGCTATTCGTCCACTGATAATCCCCATCTCATAAGCTTTTTGCAGATTTTTAGCACCAAGATTTTGGCCTACTAATGCCATAGAAGCTATAGCAAAGCCAAAGCCAGGCATAAAAGCTATACCTTCAATACGAAGACCTACCTGATAACCTGCAAGTTCAGCTGTTCCATAGGCAGTAATAATAGATACAAAGAACAAAAAGCTAAGGCTTGAAGCGCCTCTGTCAATGGCCGCTGCATAACCGACTTTTAGAACTCTTTTGAGATCTTTAAAACGGACTATCGGTAAAAAATCAAGCTTTGAGTCATGTTTCTTTTTAATAAGAAGATAATAAGCAACTATATTGAACATATATGCAAGTACCGTAGCAATTGCAGCACCTTCAATACCCATAGCATCAAAACCAAAATGACCGAAAATAAGAACATAATTTAAAAATGCGTTAATACATGAAGAGACAAGCTTTATATATAAAGAACTTTTCGTATCTCCTGCAGCTGAGAGTGCGTTATAGAGTAAAGTATCTAAAAATATTACAACTATACCAAGAGATATTATACGAAAATAGCGCCCACCCTCACTTACAACATCTGATGGAGCCCCCATCCATTCATAAAAATGATATGACCCAAAATAACCACTTACACTTACAATAAAAGAGAGTGCAATTGCTAAAAGAACCAAAGAGTATAGCAGTGCTGATGCTCTTCTTTTACGTCTTTGACCTATAAAACGCGATATCAGGGCATTGCCACCGACAACAAAGAGTGTCATAAAGACATTTACTATCATCATAAACTGCATACTCATTCCAACTGCAGCCAGTGCAGCGACACTGACACTCCCGACCATTAACATATCAATAAGAATCTGCAGTATATCTACAAGATGCTTGAGTGCTGCCGGAAAAGCAAGAGAGAGAACCTTTTTGGTATCTGGAGAAATTATTTTTGAAAAAATTGTGCTACCTCTTGCATGATTTCAAGGAGTTCATCTTTTGTATCAAACTCCAAAGATATTTTATCACGTACATTTTCACCCGGTGGTGTATAGTCAAAAACCAAAACATAGTTTAAAAGTTTTACTTTATCACCATAAAGGTCAAACCATTCAAGACTCATCTCTGCTACTTCACCCTGCATATCAATTACTACTGCACCATACAAGCGTGTAAGATTTGTAAGCGGTATCTCTTTGTCTTCATATTTATAAATCATCTATGCTCTCTTTTTTTAGTACATAATTATAATACACTCCACCTATAATAAAGCCAAATCCCATCAAAAATGCTATGCTTTGCAAAGAAAAACCGTGTGTAGATAAGAAACCTATCATATAGGATGTAAACGCCGCCATACTTAAAAAGAGCATATCATTGTACGCAACGATACGACCATAATATTTGGCATCTATGTTTTTTTGTAAAAGTGTATAGGTATAAGACCAAAGCGTTGTTGTAAAAAAGCCAACACAAACACTTGCTATTATAGAGAGATAGAACCACTCCATAACATATGCCCATAACCATACGGCAACTCCTTGTGCAAAAAAGATATAAAGCAAGCGTTTGTTGTTAATCCACTTTCCAAGAACAACAGGACCTATGACCAAACCTACAGCTCTAGATGCATGCATAAGACCAAGCGCCAAGGAAGTTGCAATAATAGATGCATAATATCTATCAACCATAAGTGCAACCAGTGCATCAAAAGCAGTAAGTCCGACAAATGAATGGATCAGCATTAGATGCAGTGCCTTTGGATTTTTACGAATATAACTCACACTCTCACGCATCATACGAAACAGTGATGATTGAACTACACTGTTTGTTACTTTCATATCAAGTGACAAGAGTAAGAAAAAAGCCAAAAGAAACATCAGTGCATCAAATACAAAAGCGATTTTTACACCTAACAAATAGACTGCAAAACCACTGATAGCCATTCCAAGTGTATATGAGAGTGACCAGATGATTGAGTGCAGCTCATTTGCTTTTTGCAACTTTTTTCCATGAAGTATTTTTGGAAGCAATGACATCTCAGTTGTAAAGTAAAAAGATGCGGCTGCCATTTTAATAAAAATCAACAGATACAAAAAGAGAATCTTCTCAACAGAGTCAATGGATATAAGTAGCAAGGTAGCAATACTTTCTACAAAAATAAGTGTCAACATCAACTTTTTAGGAGAAAATCTGTCAATTACAGCACCAGAAAATGGAGCCTGTATAACACCTGCTACAAAATGCAGCATCGCTACAAAACCAACTATCGCAGCAGACACATCCATCTCTATAAGCAGTGTATAAATGGCTACATTGCTAAACCAGGCACCAAAATATGTCAAGAGCTGTATAATTGAGAGTCTGCGTAAGACGACTTCTTCTTTTAAAAGTTTAGTATATTCTTTCATAAAACGAAGATTAGCATAAAAAAGTATGTAAAAATAAAAAAATGAATTTTTTTGTATTTTTTTCTAAAGTATTTATTTACTCTGTCGATATACATGATAAGAATTATACTTTTTTCAAAGTTTTAAGGAGTAGGTCATGGATGGCATAGCAAACGTTGCAAGACAACAACAATCACAAGTGAGTCCGCAAGAAACTCAAGGACGTACAGTTGAGCAGACACAATTAAAAACACAACAAAGTGCTCAAGATAAAAACCAAGATGTGGTCAAACAGCTACAAGAGGCATCTTCAACATCCGATAAAAAAATAAACTCTCAAAAAGATGTTGATGAACTTGTTAAAAAACTCAATAGCGCAATTTCACCACTGAATACAAACATAAAATTTGGTGTTGATCAAAATGATGTTTTTTATGTTGCTGCGATTGATGTTAAAACGAACAGAATGATTCGTCGTTTTCCAGCGGAACAGGCACAGGATTTCTTACCAAAAATGCAAGAAGTCACAGGAATTCTTTTCGATTCAAAAGGTTAAGTAGGCAAACTTACAACATCAGCCTACTCCTCCTTTTCTACACAGTGAGTAGACTTTATTATTTCTTATCTCTTCTTATATATTTTTTTCCTATAAGCAAAATATCACAACTTTTTAGCTATAATCGCGATAATTATTTTACAACAAAAGGTTTATGTGATGAAAAAAAGTGTAAAAAAAGTAGTACTTGCCTACTCTGGCGGACTCGACACTAGTGTTATTTTAAAATGGCTGCAAGATGAGTACAAATGTGAAGTTGTAACATTTACCGCAGATTTAGGACAAGGTGAAGAGCTTGAACCGGCTCGCAAGAAAGCACTTGAATTAGGAATTAAACCTGAAAATATTTTCATCGATGACTTGCGTGAAGAGTTTGTTAGAGATTTTGTTTACCCAATGTTTAGAGCAAACGCAATCTATGAAGGTGAATATCTTTTAGGGACATCTATTGCTCGTCCACTGATTGCAAAACGTCAAGCAGAGATTGCAAAGATCACAGGAGCTGATGGTGTAAGTCACGGCGCAACGGGTAAAGGAAACGACCAAGTACGTTTTGAGCTTGGATACTTAAGCCAGGATGCTACACTTACTATCATCGCACCTTGGAGAGAGTGGGACTTAAACTCACGTGAGAAACTTTTGGCATATGCTGCAAAGCACGGCATACAAATCGAGAAAAAAGGGAAAAAATCTCCATACTCAATGGATGCAAACCTTCTACATATCTCTTATGAAGGTGGTATTTTAGAAGACCCTGCAGCTGAACCTGAAGAGTCTATGTGGTTATGGACAAACTCTCCAGAAAAAGCTCCTGATGAGCCAGAGTACATCGAACTTACTTACAAAAACGGTGACCCAGTAGCACTAAACGGTAAGGAGCTAAGTCCAGCTACTATGCTTAAAACACTAAATGAGCTTGGCGGAAAGCATGGCATCGGTCGTGTTGACATCGTTGAGAACCGTTTTGTTGGAATGAAAGCTCGTGGATGTTATGAGACTCCGGGTGGAACTATTATGCTAAAGGCACACCGTGCAATGGAGTCTATCACACTTGACCGTGAGGCTGCACACCTTAAAGATGAGATGATGCCAAGATATGCAAAACTTATCTATAACGGTTTCTGGTTTGCACCAGAGCGTGAAATGCTTCAAGCTGCAATTGACAAGACACAGGAATTTGTAGAAGGAACAGTAAGACTCAAACTCTACAAAGGAAATGTAACAGTGGTTGGAAGATGGTCTGATGTGTCACTTTTTAACCCAGAATATTCAACTTTTGAAGAAGATGAAGTATATAACCAAAAAGATGCCGAAGGTTTTATTAAACTAAACGCATTACGTTTTATCATAGAGGGTAAAGCAAGACAGAACAAAAAATAAGGGGAAAATAGTATGAGTATGATTAAAATTGATATGAACTCACCTGAATTTCAGGCAGAGCTTGAAAAAACAATAAAATTTACGGATAAAGTAAATGCACAATTTGGATGGGTATATAACCCACAAGAAGAGGTAAATGAAGGCGTACAGATGGGGCTGGCACGCAACAAGATAATGTACAAAAAAAGATTTTGCCCATGTTTTATGGTTGTAGAAGAGAACGGTAAACCAAAATCAGTAGATGATCGTATCTGCCCTTGTAAACCGGCAATTGAAAAAGAGATTCCTGAAAATGGTGTTTGTCACTGTGGAATCTTCTGTACACCGGAGTTTGCAGAGAAAAAAAGAATTGAGCTTGGTATGGAAGAGGTAGTTCACAACCACTCACGCGGTCTTACCAAAGAGGAGTGCGAAATTCTTGTAAACAAAGATGAGCTAGACGGTGATGAGCTTGTTTCACTTCTTGAAGCGCGTGAGCTTGGTATGGTAAAGTTCACTCTTGTAGATGTTCGTGAATACATGGAGTGGCAAATGGGTCATATCAAAGGCGCTGACAAACTTGTACCTACTTCATCATTCTTTCAAACATGGGAAGAAGCAAAACTTGGCAAAGATGACAATATCATCCTCTACTGTCATGTGGGTAGTCGTTCTGCACATGTTGCAAGAATTTTAGTAGATAACGGATATACAAAAATTGGGAACTTAACAAACGGAATTGTTGCATATCCTGGTGAAATAGAAAGATAAGGAGATAAGAATGAAAGTACTTCTTATAAAAGATGTAAAAAGTTTGGGTAGTGCTGGTGAAGTAAAAGAGGTAAAACCGGGTTATGGTCAAAACTTTCTTATAAAAAAAGGATTTGCAAAACCTGCTACACCTGAGATCATCGCTGAACATGAAGCACAGCTCAAACGAAAAGCCGAAGAAGAAGCTGCAGAGCTTGCACGTCTTAAAGAGATGGCAGAAAAACTTGACAAGTTAGAGATAGTCATTACAAAAAAACTTGGTCAAAATGGTCACCTTTTTGGCGCTGTTACAAAAGATGAGATTGCTCACGCACTCAAAGAACAGCATGGTATTGAGATTGACAAAAAGCATATTACAGATAAAAAAGTTATCAAAAGTGTCGGTGAGCATGAAGTTGACCTTAAACTAGGCCATGGTATTCATGCGACACTTCACGTTGATGTGCAAGGCGAATAATGTTTGATGCTACTACTATACTGGCATACAAAGGAAAAAACAAGGCTGTCATCGGTGGTGACGGTCAGGTTACTTTTGGAAACAGTGTTTTAAAGGGCAATGCAACAAAGATCCGCAGACTTCATCACGGTAAGATCCTTGCAGGATTTGCCGGAAGTACTGCTGATGCATTTAATCTTTTTGATATGTTTGAAGAGTTTTTAGAGAATAAAAAAGGGGATATTTTAAAGTCCGTTGTCGAGTTCTCTAAGGCTTGGAGAAAAGATAAAGTACTGCGCCGTCTTGAAGCAATGATGATTGTACTTAACAACGATCATATCTTCATTCTTACAGGAAACGGAGATGTCGTTGAGCCTGAAGATGGTGAGATAGCTTCCATCGGTAGTGGTGGCAACTTTGCCATCTCTGCTGCACGCGCACTCAAAAAACATGCGAAGATGGATGAAGAAGAGCTTGTAAAAGAGTCTCTCTCTATCGCAGCTGACTTATGTATCTACACAAATCATAATATCAAAACACTAATCTTAGAGGATGACAGATAATGAATATGACACCAAAAGAGATAGTAAACTATCTTGACAAATATGTCATAGGACAAAAAAATGCCAAAAAGACCATAGCACTTGCACTTCGTACAAGATACCGTCGTATGCAGCTTGATGCTGAGATGCAACAGGAGATAAAACCAAAAAACATTCTGATGATAGGCTCAACAGGTGTTGGTAAAACAGAGATCTCACGCAGACTTGCAAAGATGATGAAAGTTCCATTCATCAAAGTAGAAGCATCAAAATATACTGAGGTTGGTTTTGTCGGGCGTGATGTAGAGTCTATGATTCGTGACTTGGTAGTAAACTCTATCTCCATTGTAAAAGCGGAGAAAGAAGAAGAAAATCACCAAAAAATTGAAAACTACATTATCAATCGTATCACAGACAAACTGGTACCTCCTCTTCCTCCGGGAGCTAGTGAGAGTAAAAAAGATGATTATCAGCGCCTGCTTGAAGCAATGGAGAAGCGCGTAGAATCTGGTGAGATGGATGATAAAACAATAGAGATAGATATAGAAAAGTCTGCTTCTGTTGAGTTTAACGATACAAATCTTCCACCGGAAATGGCAAAAGTTCAAGAGAGCTTTTCTAAAGTCTTCTCTACACTCTCTAAAGAGGACAACAAAAGAGAAGTCACGGTAAAAGATGCAAAAATGCTCCTTCGTCAAGAGGCAAGTGCAAAACTGCTTGATATGACAAGTATTACAGCAGAAGCTCTTCGCCGTGCTGAGAATGGTGGCATCATCTTTTTGGATGAGATAGATAAAATTGCACTCAGTGAAAAATCAAATGGTCGCAATGACCCTTCAAAAGAGGGTGTGCAACGTGATCTTCTACCAATCGTAGAGGGAAGCAGTGTGTCAACAAAGTATGGAACAATTAACACTGACCATATTCTCTTTATTGCAGCAGGTGCATTTCATGTCAGTAAACCAAGTGACTTGATTCCTGAACTGCAAGGTCGTTTTCCACTCAGAGTTGAGCTTGAATCACTTACTGAGGAAACTCTCTATGCCATCCTCACGCAAACTGAAAACTCACTGCTAAAACAGTATGAGGCACTTTTAAGTGTTGAGGGAATGAAACTTGTTTTTGATGATGAAGCAGTCAAAACAATAGCGAAACTTGCACATCGCGCAAATGAGACAGCAGAAGATATCGGGGCTAGACGCTTACATACTGTATTGGAGAGAATTCTTGAAGATATCAGTTTTGATGCTGATGAGTATAAGGGTAAAGAGTTTGTTGTGACAAAAGAGCTTGTGCATGAGAAACTCGATGAAGTTGTCGAAGATGATGACCTCTCACGCTACATTTTATAATAATTAAAAAACAATGCAGAGATAGTCTCTCAAACAGACTTAGAGGCTTTGTCTCTGTAAAACAAAAAAAGGTAAAAACAGATGACAAAAGCTGGATTCGTCTCTTTAATAGGACGTCCTAATGCAGGAAAAAGTACACTAATGAACTCTCTTTTGGGAGAGAAGATAGCAATGGTCAGCCAAAAGGCCAATGCAACAAGAAAACGCTCCAATGCAATTGTAATGCATGGAGATACACAGATTATCTTTGTAGATACTCCGGGACTTCATGAGAAAGAAAAAGTGCTCAATCAGTACATGCTTGATGAAGCACTTAAAGCGATGGGAGATTGTGATCTTATCGTCTATCTTGCTCCCGTTACAGATGATCTTAAACATTATGAGCGATTTTTAGAGCTAAATAAAAAGAATATTCCTCATATTATTGCCCTCTCCAAAATAGACCAGGTATCTCAAGAAAAACTACTTAAAAAAATCGGTCAGTATAATAAATATTCAGACTACTTTAAAGCACTTATCCCTATAGCAATTCCTAGAAAAGTAGGACACAAAGACCTGCTTGACACTATTGCAAAATATCTTCCAGAATCTCCATATTTGTATGATCCTGAAGATTTGACAAGTGAGTATCTTCGTGATATCTATGCAGGCTTTATCCGTGAGGCAATTTTTGAAAATATCAGTGATGAAGTGCCTTATGAGTCAGACGTTCTTATTGACTCTATTGAAGAAGATGATGGAATCGACAGAATCTATGCAACAATCATCATCGAAAAAGAGTCCCAAAAAGGAATCATCATCGGTAAAAAAGGCGAAGCCATCAAACGTATAGGTAAGTCTGCTCGTCAAAAAATAGAACGCCTAAGTGGCAAAAAAGCCTACCTTAATCTTCAGGTCACTGTAAAAAAAGGTTGGACAAAAGATAAAAATTTTCTACAAGAGATCGGATATGACCCTAATAAATAGATTAATAACATCTACATTGGCTTTTACTTTAGGCCTTGCAACATTACAAGCAAAAGAACATGATATATTAACCGAATACCGTGTTAATGGCATAGTAAACATCGAGAAAAAATTAGACAAGAAACTCTCTTCACAAGAGTATTGGCAAAAGTATCTCCAAAACAGAGACACCTCTTTTGGTTTTTTAGAATCATATGTCAATGTTTTGACTTGTGATAAATCGCAATCAAAACTTACTGTCTATCAAAAAGATGCCAAAGGAAAATTCAAACTACAAAAAGAGTATAATGCCTATACCGGGAAAATGAAAGGTGACAAGATAAGAGAGGGTGACCTGCGTACACCTGTTGGTGTTTATGATATCGTCAAAAAAATCACCAAACTAGACTCTTTTTATGGTCCGATGGCATTTGTTACTTCATATCCTAATCTTTATGACAAGTATCAAAACAAAACCGGACAGGGAATATGGATACACGGTCTACCTATTGAGCAAAAAAGAGATGAGTATACAAAAGGTTGCATCGCTATTAACAACAAAAGTATAGAATGTCTTGATAAAAATATTGATATCAATAAAACTATTTTAATTATAAATGAAAAGAGTGTAAATACCAAAATTTCAAAAAATGACCTAGCACAAGTACTCTCTAATATTTTTGCCTGGCGATATGCATGGATATATAATAATATTGATGAGTATCTCAGTTTTTATGATCCTAATTTCAAGCGTTTTGACGGTATGGACATTGAACGTTTTAAACAATATAAAAAACGTATTTTTTCTAAAAATGAGCAAAAACGTATTCGTTTTACAGATATAAATCTCATCCCCTACCCCGGGAAAAAGAATCTTTATAAACTTACTTTCCATGAAGATTATAAATCAGACAGTTTTAGTTTTTCAGGAGAAAAAGTTCTTATTGTAAAACGTATTGATAACAAAATCAGTATCTTAACGGAGCAGTAATTATGAAATTAGTTATTGCTCTTCTATCTCTGTATATAACTCTTTATGCTACACAAAATCTAAACCTTATAAAAAAAGAAAATCCTGACTCAAATACAACACTTTTAGTTATAGGCGGCATTCATGGAAATGAGCCAGGTGGATATTTTGCACCTGCCATTTTAGCATCTCACTACACTATACTTTCTAAAAATCTGTGGATCATACCTAATCTTAACAAAGAGAGTATTATTCAATATAAACGTGGTGTTTATGGAGATATGAATAGAAAATTTGCAAAAATAAAAAAAAATGATAAAGATAAACAGACAGTTGAAGCAGTTAAAAAAATCATTCTTGAGCCAAAAGTCTCTTTAGTTCTAAACTTACATGACGGACATGGATTTTACAGAAAAAAAAATCAAGGAAGCATTTTTAATCCAAATGCATGGGGACAAACATGCGTCATCGATCAGTGTAAGCTCAAATTAAAACAGCCATTTAATGATCTTAATAAAATTGCAGAAGAAGTACGCCTCAATGTCAATAAACGCCTTTTAAAAAAACATCACAGTTTTAATGTTAAAAATACAAAAACAAAATATGAAGATGAAGCAATGCAACTTTCACTAACATACTTTGCAGTTACACACAACAAACCTGCCTTTGCAATTGAAACAAGTAAAAATCTCTCATCACTTTCTCAAAAGGTCTTTTATCAACTTCTGGCAATTGAAGAGTTTATGAAAATAATGCAAATTAAATACAGTAGGGATTTTGACTTAAATGAGAAAAATGTCGCAAAAATAATAAAAAATTATGGAACTTTGGCAATAAATCACAATATTTTGTTAAATTTAAACAATATCAAAAAATCTTTAAGCTATATTCCGATAAAATCGAAAAGTAATGAATTTAACTTCTCCCACCCATTGGGAGCTGTAAAGAAACGGTCTAGTGGGATTTTTGACATATATATTGGAAATATCAAAGTCACTTCACTACGACCTCAATACTTTAAAATTGCTTCAAAATGTAAAGAAAGCTATCCTTTTGAGATAGATGGAAAAAAAGTTTTTATACAAAAAGCTTCAACTTTTCAAGTAAATGACGATTTTAAAGTTATTAAAGAAAAAGATTATCGTGTAAATATTATTGGTTATCACAGTAAAAAAGCGGATGAGAGTGAAGAGACGATCTCACTCAAGCAACTAAACAAGCACTATGCTGTTGATACCAAGAACAAAGTTTACAGGGTTGAATTTTATAAAAATGATGAATTTTGTTCAATGATTATGGCAAAATTCAAATAGGATTGTAATTAATGAGTACATCATCATCTAACTCGTTTTCTTCTGTACTATCTGTTAATCCTTATAAAGATACCTATTGTAGTGGTGTTTCAAGCTTTTTGACAGAAACGAAAAGTCCCGCATATGCAAAAGATCAATTTGTAATTTCATATTTAAATACAAGAGATTTTATTACAGCACAAATTGAAATTAGTAAAAATATTCCTGAAGAAGATTTATATGATGCTATCAATTCAAAAGCATATGATGAACTTGCACTTGATCAGGCGATTGAATACAATATTCACTCTATTGAAACATTTGACACTTTAGATGAAGAGAACCGTCACTTTCATGTTTTTATTGTTGATCCCAATGATCTTCAAGAACGCTTTAAAAATGTTGTTGAAAAAGTCAAATATATTGATGTAATAATACCTGCTCCACTTTTAATAAAATCACTTTATTCAAAAGAACTGATTGAAAACAGTGATGTACACTGTTTTATATATATTCAGGAAAATGATGCATCACTTACCATATACAGAAACCAGGATTTTGTTTATACGAAATCACTAAAATTCTCCCTTATAGATCTGCATGAAAGATTTTGTGACCTTTATGGTGAACGTATTCCTTACGATGATTTTTTAGACTTCTACCAAAATGCAGACTTAAAAACAACACAAAGCGATTATAAAGAGTACTTTATAAAACTCTATAAAGAGCTTATCTCTAATATTAATGATATTTTAACTTATGCAAAAAGAGCATTTGAAATAGACAAGCTTGAGCATATTTATATTGGTTCTCAAGAAAAAACAAAAACAGAATTATATGAAATACTTGAATTTGAACTCAATATTCCTTCTAGTCCTTTTGAATTCAATTATGGTTTTGAACTCAGTGAAAACTATTATGTAGATCAAATGCATGCATTAATGCAGCTTTATACACTCTTACCTTCAGATGAAAAATATGAGTGCAACTTCACTGTGTACAAACGCCCGCCAAAATTCATAAAAAGAGAAAGTGGTAAGCTTATCATCTTAATATTAGCAGTATTTGCTCTTGCATTTGCATACCCAATTACGTACTGGGTGCTTACGTATGCACAACAGTTACAAAAAGATCTCTTACGACAAGAGTTCAAAGAAGTGCACAACCTCAAAATAACAAGAGAAGCAATGATTCGAAGTCGTCAGGCTGACAAACAAAAAGCACTCAAACTTTTAGAAGCTGAAAAGAAAGAGTATATTGAGAAGAAAAACACCTTAATGAAAATTCATAAAGTCAAAGTGGACTATCCTATGAAGGCAAAACTACTTGCATTATTTACAAAAGATTTAAATAAATTCAATGTAAATATTGAAGAGGCTTTCTATACAGAAAAAGATGAAAAACAAACACTATCAATGCATCTTGTTGCACCGACGGACAGACAAATAACAAAACTAGTAGAATATATTACAAAAATTCATGAAGGGAAGTATAGATTTGATTTGAATGAAATCAAATATGATGATAAATTTAAAACATATCTTGCTGAATTAAAGGTAACTCTGTTATGAAAATAAATATAGAAGACTACCTCCATAAGATTGACACTGCCTTTAAGGGTAAAGAACAACGAGAAATCTATATGACATATATCATGATTGTCGTAGCTATTTTTGCATTTGCTTATCTCCTCTTTTGGGATAGTTCGTTTGAAAAATTTGAACGAACTCGCAAGGAAGTTGCATCACTGCAACAGCAAATTGCAGCAGATAAACGCTTTTTGCAAATGAATCCTCAAACGAAGATTGTGCAACTTGACAATGAAATCAAAAATATTAATACTCAAATTATTGATTTTAAAGATACAAATGCATATATTAAAAGCAAAATAGAAACTATTTCAGCTTTAATCTATGATGAAAGAGCTTGGGGTGAATATCTAGACTCTATATCGACAAATGCTCAAAAATACAATATCAAGCTCCTAAACTTAACCAATGAATATGCTAAAACTGAAAGTTCTTTTGGACATATACTAGATATTTCAGTTGAAACAGAAGGTAACTTCAAAAACACTCTTAAGTTCATCAACTCTTTAGAACAGAGTGATCTGGTAGTTGACATTCATGACTTTGATTTAAAAGCACAAGATGCTTTAGAATCAAAACTGCAAATTTCTGTATGGGGGATTAGATACTAATGAAAAAGTTTACACTTACACTTATTGTAACCGCTACATGTCTATTCTCCAACAATAATGAATTAACATGGGTTGATGAACAGATAGAAGCTATTAAACCTCCTCGTGTCGGCTTGTCACCAAAAGAGATAAACCAGCTAAAAGACCCGTTTATTCTTCTTGTAGAAAAGAAAGAAGATAAAAAAACAGTAGCAAAAAAAGAAAAAAAACATTCAAGATATAACTATACCAAGAAAGTACATAAACGTTCATACCATTTTTCTCTAGAAGCAATTATGAACAAATCTGCTTTAATAAATGGTAAATGGTACAAAGAAGGTACTTATATCTATGGTTATAAAATAACTAATGTTGATCGCAATAAAGTAATTCTTACAAAAGGCAGCAAGAAAATCACTTTATCAACAATCAGCAAGAAAAAAAATCTTAAATTTAACAAGAAGTAGGAAGTAACATGAAATTTATAAAAACATCGCTTTGTGCAGCGCTTTTAACGACAATGATCTCAACAAGTAGTTTTGCAGACTGTTCCTATGAACTCTTTAGTATCAGCTCTTCAAAAAATACTAAAATCATGGATTTTGTTGAACATTTAAGTGACGAATGTGGTTTTAGTATCATTATTACTGATCCTGCAGCTGAGAAATATCTCCAAAAGAAGCTCAACAAAACAAATCTAAAAAACCTTACAATTGATGAAGTACTTGATATTATTCTAAAAGAGAATAATTTAGCCTATACACTTGAAAATAACCTACTTAAAATTTCTTATTTGCAAACTAGAGTCTTTAACATCGACTATATTCTTTCACAAAGAAAAAGTAGTGGCAGTACTGATGTCACACTTAGTTCATCTTCATCATCACAAAATAGTGGACAAGGTGGCGGAAATACAGGTTCGCAACAAAATGCTTCAAGTGGTAGCAATTCAAGTGCAGATACCGGCATTAAAATTGAAAGCACTGATGAAGTAAAATTCTGGGAACAGCTTGACAGTGAATTTAAAAGTATTCTTAATCGCCCAACTGATTCATATGAAGCACCAGATCCAATTATTAATAAAAATGCAGGACTTATTACTGTTACAGCCACGACAAAACAGCTAGAGCGTTTTGAAAAGTATCTTAAAAAGATGCAAGACAAAGTACAACTGCAAGTTCTCATAGATGTACAATTACTCGCTGTTACTATGAGAGAAGGAAAAACTACAGGTATTGACTGGAAGCAGCTTTATGCACTACAAAATGTACAAATTGGCGGGAATCTTATAAATACAAAAAATGTAGATACCTATGAGGGTGACAAACCTGCTTCTGATATTTCAGCCATAGCAAAGAATGGATTTTATTCTGCTGGTATTCTTAACATAAAAGCGAATGCTTCTTTAAATGAAGTTATTAAATTCTTAAAAACACAAGGTGATGTTAATGCTATTTCAAATCCGAAAGTCTTAACACTTAACAATCAACCAGCACTCATTACTGCAGGAACAGAGTATTTTTATAAAATAAAATCTGAAACGAATCAACAAGGAACTGGTGGTGGTGTTGCAGCTACAACACAAAACGAAAATGTTCAATCTGTTTTTGCAGGAGTTCTTTTAACGATAACACCTGAGATTGCTGATGATAAAACAATTACACTTAAAATAAATCCTTCACTCTCAGAAACAACAACAAATATGTCTCTGATTCCAAATACAGGCCGTGAAATGCCACCTGACTTAACACGTCGTCAACTTTCATCAGTAGTTACTGTAAAAGATGGAAATAGAATTATTTTAGGTGGACTTATCAATACTAAAAACTCAAAAGATTCAAACAAAATTCCTATTTTAGGTGACATTCCGGTTCTTAGCTATCTTTTTAGTTATGAAGAAACTATTAAAGAGACACAAGAACTCGTTATTATAATTGAGCCTCATATCATTCATAAAGAAACAAACAGTGTTTCACTTTCTGATCTAGGCTATGAAGGCTTGAGTAATGATTTACTTGAACTCGAATCTGCATCAAAAAACACAAAAATACTTTTAAACAAAACAACGAAAAAGTAAAAGGAGTCTTAATTAATGGATGAGAATAGTATCTTTGTAAACTCAAAAAATGTTTTTTTAGATACTGTCAATCCAAAAGATTATGTACAGTTAGACAGAGTTTCAACAATTTACCAATCTTTACAAGCCTCCATACAGAGAGCCCTTAAAATGATTCTTCTGTATGGAAAACCAGGTACTGGTAAAAGTATGTTTTTAACAAAACTATATGATGATCTACATGAAGTACGTCCTATCTTTCTTTATCAAACACCCATTATTGATGAGTCAGAATTTTATAGAACTCTAGCAAAAGATGTTTGTGATGTCTCTATTGACGAAGAGTTGAATTTTACACAATTTATGAAAATTCTTGAAGATAAAAACTTTGAAGAAGTCCCTGTTGTTCTTTTAGATGAAGCACAACTCTATTCTGATGCTTTAATGGAAAAGATTCGTCTGCTTTCTGATACAAGAAAAATAAAGTTTGTTATTGCACTGCATAAAACAGAAAAAGAAGATCTTATCGCAAAAGAGCATTTTCAAACAAGAATATGGGAAAGTATCGAACTTGAAAACTCTTCAAAATCAGAACTGAAAATCTATATTCAAAAAAAGCTCATGAAAGCCAACTGCTTTGACACAGCAAGTATGTTTAACACTAAGGTAGTAAATAAAATTCATAAGCTCACGCAAGGCAATTATAGAGAAACAAATAAACTTTTATATACTCTTTTTGCACTTTATGAAACATATGAAAAAAATCAACAACTTCACAAAGTAACAGTGAATCAAATCTCACCAAAACTTATTGAAATGGCTGCAATTCATACAGGACTTATAGATGCTTAATACTCATGACCTTGAAAAGCGATGGTTACAATATAAAATAAAATCATATATTCCTTATCTTGTTCTTGTTTTAACACTCATTTTTATTCTTACAGCTGTTGTTTTCTTTATGAATGATTCTCAAGAAGATAGTAATAAAGTCAAAAATAATTCTGTTCAAAGAACAGAACAAACTTCTTTAGAAAAACAAGAAGAAAAAACAAAACCAGTACAAACTAAAGTACAAACTGCTATAGCGAACAAACCTATCTATCAAACAAAAGAAGACAAAAAAGAGCCAGCACCTCAAATATCTTCTACTCAAAATAATGTAATACTTAAACCTTCCATGGATTTTATGAAAAAGCTCCATACATCAACGCCAGACAGCTATCACCCAACTTCTATACCAACTAAAAAGAAAACAGAAAAAAAAGTTGTTAAAAAACGTAAAGAAGTCTCAAAACAAAAGGTTCCAAAAGAAGAGTACATTGAAATAGAGGCACAAAAACCTATCCAAGAAATAAAAGAAAAAGCTCCCCAAGAGCAAAAAGTGCAAATAACTATAAAAAGAAGAGAATCTGAAAATGACATTAAAGAGGTTATAAAACGTTTTCAAAAAAACAACAATCCAGCTCTAAGTCTTTTTGCAGCGAAGAAATACTATGAACTTGGCAACTATAAACAAGCTTATAATTATGCACTTGTAACAAACAAAATAAACAATGATATAGAAGAGAGCTGGCTAATCTTTGCAAAATCCCTGGTTAAATTAGGTAAAAAAGAGCAAGCACTAAAGACACTTCACGAATATATTAAATATTCTCACTCTTCAAATGCTCAAGTTCTTTTCGATGAGATCCAAAGAGGAAAGTTTCAATGAAATACCTACTGCTACTATTTTTAGTTACTAATATTTATGCAAATATTAAAGAAGACATGTTTACCCTTTATCAAAATAAAAAATTCAAAGAGGCTTGTAGACTTGGATTCAAGAATTTTTCACAACATAAAAAAGATGAATCATTTGTCTCTCTTTACGGTTTTTCCTGTTTATATGCAGACTATATAGACAGATTGGCAATTCCGACAACTTCTCTTAAACATTCCAAAGAAGCACGAGCCAATGCTGCATATTTTTCAGTAATTTTGATGCAGAAAAAACTTCTTTATCATGCCCTGATTGATAATAATGACATCTCTTCGTTAAAAGTCCCATCAACGGATTATGTTTTGTCAAAGGTGTTTGATCTCTATACTAAAGTACAAAAGCAGGAAAAACGTCAATATTATATTTTCAAAGATAAGACAGATTCAAAGCTGAGCTATAAACTTTATCTTGTAAAAGAGAACTATATAACGAAAATGGTTATTGAAGAGTTTTATGATACAATGATGATAAAACGACATATATACTGGTAAGGAGCACTTGTGGATAGAATAACAACTGACCTACTGGAAAACGGCTCCATTATGAAAGGCCAGGTTGAAAGACTTTTGGCCAAAGGTATTGCTGAGAACCTTATTTTACGAGATATTACACTCTCTGGATTTATGACAATGGATCGATTAATTCGTTTTATTGTTCAAAAGGTACGTGAAGGAGAGTATAGCTTAGATATCATTGATAATTATGACTATATTCAAGAGAGTGCAGTTTTAAAAAAACTTGCCCAAGAGTTAGATCTTAAATTTGTAGATCTTGATTCCATTGATATGAACTATAAACTCATTAGTAAAGTTCCTCTTTCCCAGCTTCAAAAATATAATGCCATTCCTATCTCAATGGATGATATGAGTATTACTGTTGCGGTAAATGACCCTTTTGATATTGATGCACAAGAAGCAATACAAAGACTTTTTCCAAAAAAAATATTAAAAATTGCACTTGCTACAAAAAAACAGATCTCTTCATATCTTTATAAAATTGCCTTAAAAGACAGTGTTAAAGATTTAATAGGAAGAATCCGTGATGAGCTAAACTCCATAACTACTCTTGAAGAGCAACAAGAAGCTTCTTCTATTTTACAACTTATTGATGTAATTTTAAAGACATGTATCAACAGTCGTGCAAGTGATATTCACATAGAGCCGACGGAGAGAAACTGTGTCGTTCGTGGTCGTGTTGATGGGAAACTCACAGAGATGTTTATCTTTGAAAAAGATATATATCCACCACTCGCATCACGTCTTAAACTACTCTCAAATCTTGATATTGCAGAAAAAAGAAAACCACAAGATGGACGTTTTTCTACTTCTGTCGGCTCACGCGAATATGATTTTCGTATCTCTACACTGCCGATTCTTTATGGTGAGTCAATCGTTATGCGTGTACTTGACAAACAAAAAGCACTTGTAAAACTTGAAGAAGCCGGTATGGATGCACAAAGCTATCAAAAATTCATCAAAGGATTGCAGGCTCCATACGGTATTATTCTTGTAACTGGACCAACCGGTTCTGGTAAAACAACTACACTCTACGGCGCTTTAAATGAACTTAGAAATGTAGAAGACAAAGTAATTACTGTTGAAGATCCAGTTGAGTATAGAATGAACCTCATTCAACAGGTACAGGTCAATCCAAAAGTGGGTCTCTCGTTTGCTGATGCATTGCGTTCTATCTTAAGACAGGATCCCGATAAAATTATGATTGGTGAGATTCGTGATCAAGAGACATTGGAAATCGCTATTAAAGCAGCCCTTACCGGTCACCTGGTAATCTCAACACTCCACACAAATGACTCAATCAGTGCAGTTCCTCGTATGGCAGATATGGGAATTGAGCACTATCTTATCAGTGGTGCTCTTGTTGCTATACAGGCACAAAGACTTGTAAGAAAGATCTGTGTACACTGTAAAGAGGTTGATACACTCTCAGCTTCAGTACTTGAAGAGATATCTGAAAGTGTTCCAGAAGGAACAGTCTTTTACAAAGGTAAAGGATGTAAAGAGTGCGCAGGAACAGGCTATATGGGTAGAGAGATGATTTGTGAAGTACTCAACATTTCAGAAGAACTCTCAACACTCATAGCAAAAGGTGCATCTAAAGAGGCTATGCTTGAACAAGCAAAAAAAGAAGGCTTTATTCCTATTTTTCAAAATGGATTACAAAAAGCCATTGATGGAGTAACTAGTATTGAAGAGGTATTAAAGGTGGCAAAAGGATGAAGTACTTTGTAGCAACAATAATGAAACAAGGGAAGAAAACAGAAGTTGGGCTCTATGCTGAAGACAAACAAGCGGCAAAAAAATATGTACGCCTAAAGCATGGCCAAGGCAGTATTATTATCAAAGTTGTTGAAGCTGCAGAACCACTGGAAGATCGCATAAAACGTCTTAAAGACAACTTTTTAAAAAATCTCAAAAAGAAAAAGATAAAACCAGATGCACTGATTGCCGCTATTCGACAACTGGCAGTAATGACAAATGCAGGAATTTCAATTAATGAATCACTTGCAGAAATTGCAGAAGCAACTACAGACCCGGCGCTCAAAACCGTATTTTCAAAAGTTGCAGAAGATATCAATGCAGGTAATTCACTCTCAAAAGCACTTGAAAACTTCCGCTTTGAAGTCGGTAATCTCACTATTGCAATGGTGTCTCTTGGAGAACAAACGGGTCAGCTCGATGAAGCACTCTACTCTCTGGCAAATATGCTTGAAGAGATTCGTGCAAATATTATCAAATTTAAAAAAGCTATGGCCTACCCTAGAAATGTTATGATTGCTATGGCTGTTGCATTTACAATTCTCATTGTATATGTTGTACCACAATTTAAAAAGATTTTTGAAGACCTCCATGCAACCCTTCCATTACCTACCCAAATACTTCTCTACTTGGAATATCTGTTTAACAATTATGGACTATATATAGTAGCAGGTATAGGAGTTTTTTACTTTGTATTTAAATATATGCTTGAAAGCAGTGAAGAGTTCCGCTATAAATGGCATCAACTACTTTTAAAAACATATCTTATTAAAAACATCATTATGTACTCTACTCTCAGTCGCTTTACCCTTGTCTTTGCAGAGCTTATTCGAGCAGGTATTCCTATTGCAGAAGCACTTGACACAGCTATTGGTATGATTGACAACTTACCACTAAAACAAAAACTTATGACTGTTCGTGGTGCTGTTCAAAAAGGTGATACACTTTATAGAGGTCTAGAAGAGACAGGTCTTTTTGAAAATATGATTATCCAAATGGTAAGAGCCGGTGAAGATAGTGGTACACTCTCAACTATGATCAAGAAAGTTGCAGAGTATTACAAAATGAAGTTTGATGGTATTATTGACGGTCTAAGTGAGGCTATTGAGCCTATTATGCTTCTTATCTTGGCAGGTATGGTTATCTTACTGGCACTTGGTATCTTCTTACCTATGTGGGATCTTGGAAATGCAGTCAACGGAGGAATGTAAAAACATTCCTTTGGCTGTTATTTTATTCCTTTACAGCAACAATTCTATCGAGATCTTGCAATAAACTTTCTATCTGCTTTTTTGGGGCTTCAATAATAAAAGTAACTTTTGAGTCAAAAATCTTCTCTTTTATAAGAACATCTTCACTTCTGCACGCATACTCTACTTTTCCTACGTCAGTGTAGTCACATGAGATATTTTTCTCCACTAACTCTTTATAAGGGAAAAGTTCTGCTTTTTCTATAACCAAATTCACAGCATCACTGTAAGCTCGTACCAAGCCACCGGTACCAAGTTTGGTTCCGCCAAAATAACGTACTATTATCACAGCGGTATTGATTAACGCTTTACCCTGCAGTACCATTAAAGATGGTTTTCCCGAAGTGCCCTTTGGTTCACCGTCATCACTTGATGACTCTACGATCTGACCATACTCATTTAAGTATCTGTATGCTGTAACAAAGTGTCGTGCTTTTGGATGTTCTTGCTGTAGTTTGTTTAATGTAGATTCATAATCAGTGTAGGGAACGAGGTGAGCAATAAACTTCGATTGCTTCACCTCTAAAGTATCTGTATAATGTTCTTTAATGTAATACATTGATGTTTATGCTAAGTTAGTATAAACTTTTTGTACATCCTCATCATCTTCTAAACGCTCTAAAATCTTATCAATATCAGTTTGTTGCTCTTCGCTAATTGTAATAGGAGTATTTGCTATACGTTCTAGTGTTGCTTTTTTGATCTCAACACCCATACCTTCAAGTGCTTCATTCATAGTACCAAAAGATGTAAAATCTGCAGTTACCAATACAAGTCCATCTTCTTCTTCAATCTCTTCAAGCCCGGCATCAATCAGCTCTAGTTCCAGCTCTTCTAAATCCATATCATCTTTGAGTTCAAACTCAAAAAGTGCTTTGCGTGAGAACATAAACTCCAAAGAACCGTTTGTAAGCATCTCTCCGCCATTTTTATTTAAGATACTCTTTACATTTGCAACTGTACGCGTGTTATTATCTGTTGCACACTCTATAAAAAGAAGTACACCGTGTGGTGCTTTTCCTTCAAAGTTTACCTCTTTCATATCAGCACTGTCTTTTGCTGCTGCACGCTTAATAGCTGCTTCAATGTTATCTTTTGGCATATTTTCTGCTTTTGCATTGAGTATTGCCGTACGGAGTTTAGGGTTAAGGTCTGGATCCATTCCACCCTCTTTTGCTGCCATTGTAATAACTTTGCCTAATTTAGGAAACAGCTTCGACATTGCTCCCCATCTTTTTAATTTTGATGCTTTTCTATATTCAAATGCTCTACCCATAAAAATTGTCCTGTATAATTTTTTTGCAATTATACCATTTTATCGACTTATTGGTATAATATTGTGTGAGGAAAGAAAATGAATTTAGCTTTTAGAATAAAACACCATTTTTTTAATGCTTTTAGAGAGATTTTTGTACACCATCATGGTTCACTGGAGTTTCGTGCAAAACTTTTTGCACTTATCATTGCAGCAAATGAAAAACCGAGTATTAACAACTTTATAAAAGTAAAAGAGCTGGCTCTTAAAATTTACAACAATGATGAAGACAGGGCAAATCTTTTACTCTTGACAACAAAAGAGCTTGTTGAAAAAGTTAAAAAAAACAATAATCTCAATCTTGATTACCTTATAGAAAGTATTCAAAAAGAGCTTAAAATTGTACCTCGCTATGCGAACAAGATAAATATAGAAGATCTTGAAACATTTTTAGCCTTTACAAAAGATGATGATACTTTCTATTATCAAAAAAATATTTTAGAATTTTTAGCAAAACTCAAAGAAGAGACTCTTCGACAATAAAGGAATATTATGGATTTACAGACATTAGCGCTCCATGCCGGATACAATAAAGATGCACAAGGTACTATGGCAGTACCTATCTATCAAACTACAGCTTATGAATTTCGAGATGTAGAACATGCAGCAAATCTCTTTGCACTCAAAGAGCTTGGTAATATCTACACACGACTCAATAATCCGACAACCGAAGTTTTTGAGAAGCGCTTTGCAAGCTTAGAGGGTGGAGAAGCAGCTCTCGCAACAGCCAGTGGAATGAGTGCGATCTTCTTTGCGCTTGTAAATGCGGCAGAAGCAGGAGACAACATCGTCTGTGCCAAACAACTCTATGGTGGTAGCCTCACGCAGACTGCACATACACTTAAACGCTTTGGTATTGAAGCACGTTTTTTCGATGTACATAATATGATAGAACTTGAATCTCTCATTGATGAGAAAACAAAAGTCATCTTTTTTGAAAGCCTTACAAATCCGAGCATTGATGTTGCTGATATTGAAGCCATTACTGCCATTGCCAATGCGCACAACATTTTAACGGTTGTTGACAATACAGTAGCAACACCTATACTTTGTCGTCCTTTTGAGTGGGGTGCAGACATTACTGTACACAGTGCAAGCAAATACACAACAGGACAAGGACTTGCCATAGGTGGTATTGTTGTAGAGAGAAAAGAGTTAAATGAAAAACTCAAAAATAATCCTCGCTATCTACATTTTAACGAACCAGATGCCTCTTATCACGGTCTTATTTATACAGATACAGGTCTGCCGGCATTTACTCTCAGAGCCAGACTTGCTCTGCTTCGTGATCTTGGTGCTGCACTCTCACCATTTAATGCATGGCTCTTTATTCAAGGTATGGAACATCTCTCCCTTCGTATGAGAGAGCACTCTCGCAATGCATTGATACTTGCCGAGTTTTTAGAGTCTCACCCAAAGGTGAAAAAAGTAAACTATCCTGGACTCAAAAGTAATACAAATTTTGATAATGCACAAAAATACTTTACTGATGGTCTTTGCAGCGGACTGCTTAGTTTTGAGGTTTCTACCTTAGAAGAAGCAGAAAAAATTGTCAATGCAACAAAACTCTACTCACTGGTTGTAAATATCGGTGATTCAAAGTCAATAATCACACATCCTGCTTCAACAACTCATCAGCAACTCTCTCACGAAGAGCTAGTAGCCTGTGGAGTTCCAGAAGGTCTTATTCGTATATCTGTAGGTTTGGAGAGTGCAAAAGATTTAATTGCAGATATTGCACAAGCACTTGACGCCTAATTTAAGCCATTTTTGCTAAAATTGCATTATGAATTTAAACCTGCAGACACATACCCAACACTTTACTAACCCACTCTACTTAGAGAGTGGTCGTATTTTAGAGCCTTATGACATAGTGTATGAGACATATGGAGAACTCAATGAAGACAAAAGCAATGTTGTTGTAGTTTGTCATGCACTTACAGGAAGCCACCATGCTGCAGGTACCTATGAAGGTGAAAACAAGCCTGGTTGGTGGGATGGACTCATCGGTAGCAGAAAAGCCATTGACACAGACAAATACTTTGTCATCTGCTCCAATGTAATAGGAAGCTGTTTTGGTTCAACGGGTCCCATGAGCCCTTCACACCCTTATCAAGAGCCTTACCGTTACAAGTTTCCTGTCATTAGTATCAAAGACATGGTAAAAGCACAACGTATTCTTTTTGACAGACTCGACATTCACAGAGTTCATGCTATCATTGGCGGAAGTATGGGTGGTATGCAGGCACTTCAGTTTGGTATTCACTACCCTAACTTTGCCAACAAAATCATAGCACTTGCCACTACTCACGCAACACAGCCATGGGCTATTGCTTTCAATAAAGTAGCACAGGAGGCGATTTTAAAAGATCCTGATTTTAAACAGGGCTATTATGATCCCGACATTATTAAAGAGCAAGGTCTCGCCGGTATGGCCATAGGTCGTATGGCAGGACATATCAGCTTCTTATCTCCAGAGTCTATGCGCAGAAAGTTTGGACGTGACTATAAACTTACAGATGGTTTGTATGAACTTTTTGGAAAGTTCCAGGTAGAGTCGTATCTTGAGTACAACGGCTATAATTTCACAAAGTGGTTTGATCCTTTAACATATCTCTATATAACAAAAGCGATCAATATCTACGATATCTCACGTGGATTTGATTCACTTAGTGAAGCACTGAGTCGCATTAGTGCAGAACTTTATCTTATCAGTTTTGAAAATGACATACTCTTTAAAAACTTTGAGATGAAAGAGATAGCAGATGAGCTTGAAAAACTCAAAAAAACGAACTATGACTACATAGATATTGCAAGTGACTACGGGCACGATGCTTTTTTAGTCGAACTTGATAAATTTGACACTTACATAAAGGATGCACTCAATGGCTAAAGAGAACTTTGAAAAAAAACTCGAAAATGCAAAAAAGATACTCGAAACACTTATGAAACCGGAAGTCACACTCGAAGAGAGTGTAAAAGCATATGAAGAGGGTATGCGTGAGCTTCAAAATGCACAAAAAATGCTTGAAGAAGCACAACTAAAAATACAAGAGATAAAAGCTTCCTAATGCGTGCAGCAGTCCTTCAACTCAGCTCTCAGGGTATGAGTTCTACAAAACTCTACAACTATGTCCGTATCGCACACAAAAAAGATGTTAAAGTTCTGGTTCTTGGGGAGTATATATTAAACCCTTTTTTTAAAGAGCTTGAAAAAATGGCTCCTGGAATGATTAAAGAACAGGCCCAACATCAGATAAAGATTCTCAAAGATTTAGCTGCAACATATAAGATAACTATTATAGCACCCATAGTTCTTGTTAAAAAGAAAGAAGTTTATAAGAGTGTTGCAAAGTTTGCACCGGCATCCACAGCATACTATAATCAACAGATTCTTATCAATTATCCGCACTGGAATGAAGAGAGGTTCTTTGCAAACCCTCTCGAGCCGATACACACCCCTCTTGTTTTTAAAATAGATGGTTTTAAATTTGCCGTTATGAATGGCTTTGAACTCCACTTCGATACACTCTTTGAACAACTCGATACAAAAAATATTGATTGTTTACTAGTTCCTTCTGTCTCTACATTTGACTCGTACGATCGATGGAAGTCTCTTATTTCAATGCGTGCCTTTACACATAATTTTTATATCCTTCGTGCAAATCGTATTGGAGAGTATCAAGAAAAACAATATACCTGGCAGTTTTATGGAGATTCTATCCTTGTAGATCCAAATGGTGAGCTGCTCACGCATCTTGGAAACAGTGAAGAACTTATGATAGTAGATATGCAACACAGTGAAGTACTGCAAGCAAGAAAAAGATGGGGATTTAAAGAGGCTATAAATAAAAGGAAAAATTCATGATGCACTATTTCCAACGACAAATCCAGCTCTGGGGTGAAGAGACACAACAGTTATTACAAAATAAAAAGATAGTTATCATCGGTTCAGGTGGACTTGGCTCATCGTTGGCCTTTGCATTGGGTGCGACAGGAATTGGTGAGATACATATGGTGGATTTTGATGAAGTGAGTTTACATAACATCCATAGACAAATCGCTTTTAAAACAGGTGATGAAGGCAAAAACAAAGCAGTTATCAATGCTCGCATTATTGAGCAGCGCTGCCCTTTTACAAAAGCTATAGCACATGAATGTGACTTTGAGAGCTGGGCGAAAAAAGGTATTGATGTCGATCTGATTTTAGATGCTACGGATAATCTTCCCACACGTGCACAGATAAATACCTATGCAAAAAAGAATAAGACTCCATGGGTATATGGCAGTGTTGAAGCATTTCATGGTCAGGTCGCTTTTATCGAAGAGTCTTCTTTTTCTGATAATTTTAAAATCATCCAAAAGACACCTGCTGGCATTGCTGCTCCCATTGTTATGCACATAGCCTCACTACAGGCCAATTTGGCACTTCGTTACCTCGCAGAACTTTCAGTCAAAAAAGATCTGCTCTATTATCTCTTTTTTAATGATGAAGGTGAACTTATCACTCAGAAGTTTGGCCTTCCAAAAGCGGATTGATCATCGCTAAAAAATCATCACGGGCTTTTTCATTTGCACTTGCAACAATGTAGCCTTGATGACCTATAGGGTCAATCTCACACCCTTCAAGATCAGTCACAAAGCCTCCCGCATTTCTAATAATCAAACATGCAGCAGAGAGATCCCACGGATTTGCAGATTTTGGAAAATATGCTATATAGTTACTGTATGCACCTTTTGCTACCATACACATCGAGTATGTAATACTCCCGCCTATAGATGTCAGTTTTTTAACCTTATCTTCTTTAAAGAGTTGATTAAGACTTTTTACGATTGGGTGATAACGCTCCGGTTTAAAGTTTACAACAGCTACAGTTTTGTTTTCACGCAAAGGGAGTGTTAGCATGCCTATGTATGAACGCGCACCCTTTTCTGTCTGAAAAAATTCGTTTGTAAAAGGATTATAGACAATACCTACAATAACTTCATTGTTTTCAATCAGTGAAAGATTAATAGCAGCTGTATTTTCATGAGTAATAAAAGCCCACGTACCATCAATTGGATCAATTGCCCAGTATGGTTTGGAAGTATCCACCTCTCCACACTGTTCTTCACCCATTACCTGGATATCAAAACTATCTCTAAGGCGCTTGGCCATATAGTCTTGAACCTGCTGGTCAATGTTACTTATAGGGGTTTCATCATCTTTAAATTCATATGAGAAGGTATTTGTCTCACGCGCCTCTTTGATAATTTTTCCGGCCTCTTCAACAATCTGTTTTGCAATAATCAAGTAGATATTTCTCATAGGGAGCCTTTGCTTTTTGCCTCTTAATGAGTAAATTATGGAGTATATTATAATATATTTTGAAGGGGAGTTTTATTAAGTGGTGGGTCCTCCGTGACTCGAACACGGGACCGCTCGGTTATGAGCCGAGAGCTCTAACCAACTGAGCTAAGGACCCACTTATGTTGGTAGGTCGGAATTATACTCATACAATCCTTATAAACTACTTACTTTAACCAGCTTTAAGAGCTTCATACTTTAACTTCTTTTATTCTAAAAGCAACAGCATATAATAATGGAACATATAAAAGATTTAACACTGTAGCCCATGCTATACCAAAACCAAGAGAGACTGCCATTGGCTGTAAAATTTTAGCCTGTCCTGATGCAAAAAATATCAGCGTGAGCAGCCCCAGAACAGTTGTTAGTGATGTCAGTAGAATCGGACGAAGACGCGTCTGTGCTCTACACATCAGATCTTCTGTATTTTTAGCATTTTTTATAAAGTCAACCATTATTAGCCCATCATTTACGACAACCCCGGCAAGACCTACTACACCAATGAGCCCCGGCATGGTTAAATGCAGTCCCATTATCTCATGTCCGACAAGAACACCCAAGAGAACAAGAGGTATAGTACTAATGACAATCAAAGACTTTTTAATAGAGTCAAATAACCACACCAGTGTTATAAAGATCAAAAAGATAGCAATAACAGCAGACTGCATCATCTCTCTTTTATTCTTATTATTCTCTTTTTCTTCTCCTTTTATATCTACAATAATTCCTTCTTTTTTCAAGTTCTCAAGTAGTGGTTGAATTTTTTGCATCAATTCAGATGAAGTGATTAGCTTTTTATCTAAAGAGGCATAGAGTGTTTTGAGTCTTTTACCGTTTTCTTTTTTTATCGTCACATAGCTCTGTTTATACGCAAAGTCACAGATATCTTTGAGTGCAACAAACTCTGTCGTTCCTGGTACATTGAGTGATATTTGAGATAAAGAGTCAATGGTTTTATCTAAATTACTCTCTAGTCTAATGCGCACAAGGCCACTTGCTTTAAAGAGCTTTCCATACTCACCCTTAAGATAATAAGCCCGTAAAATATTAGAGATAACTCCTTCATTAAAACCTAACTCTTCACCATATTTGTTTACTCTTAGTTTTAGCTCTTTTTCTCCCAAAGTAGCATCATCGGCAATGTTATAGACACCTTTGATAGCAGCAAGCTCTTTTTCTAACTCTTTAAGATATGGTACAACATTTTTGCCATCTTTGGAACTCAGACCTATCTCTACATCATGAGCTATAACTCCAGCCCCAGGAACTTTGACAACAAGCTCTTCAAAAAGCTCTTTACCATTTTCATCTTTTAGCTTATACATTGGCTCAAGTACTTTTTTAAGATACTTTGCAATATCTTTAGAGTCATGTGTACGTGTTTGCACCTTTGGATCATACTCTATAGATAGGTATGGACTTATATATTTATCAAAAAGATTTGCAGGTGCTCGCTCATGCAGATCGACAAAGATATGAAACATATTCTCACCAAGTTCGGCTCTGTTCTTTGCATCCATTTTAAAACCAATAACAGAGGTAACAGAAGAGACATCATCTTTATTAATATTGGCTAAAACTTTATTTTCAAGGAGCGTAACAATTTTTTCAGTATCTTCTAGCTCGTTATTAATGTTAACTTTTCCATAGATATATATCTGAGTATTGTCAAAATCAGGAAAGAGTTGAAACTTTGAGTGTTTAAGCATTATAAACTCAGCACCAAGAATAACTACAGTAATGAGAGCCAAAGAGAGCAGCTTTCTTGCAAAGAAAAAGTGCAGCACCTTTGAATACCATCTGTACATTTTATTCCAAAACTCTTTTGTAAAACTCCCCTCTTTAGAGACTTTTAAAAAGTCATACGCATGAAGTGGCAGAAAATAAAATGCCTCAAACAAAGAAGAGAGCAGCAGTACTGTAATCATAATAGGAATAATCTTTATAAACATCCCCATCTCACCTGTCATTAAAAGCATAGGCAAAAATGCAAAAACAGTTGTCAATGTAGCAGTCAAAACTGCCGGAAACATCTCAACAGCTCCAACAATAACAGCTTCTCTTCGCTCCATCCCCTCTTCTAGGTGTCTGTAGATATTTTCAGCAACAACGATAGCCTCATCTACAAGCATACCAAGAGCTATAAGCGCACCAAGCAGTGAGAGCATATTAAGTGAGTCTCCCAAAAGCTCAGTAGCAATAAGACCTATCATAAAACTCACAGGAATTCCCAGTGCTACAACAAAGGCAATCCCTCGATTTATAAAGATAAGCATTGCCAAAAAGACAAGCATCAGACCAAAAGCTATGTTGGAAAAAACAACATTAAGACGATTTTTAATCCATACAGAAGTATCTGTATAGATATCATAATTCAACTCCGGATACTTCTTTTTTTGCTCTTTTAGGAGTTTGCGTATCTCTTTTACCAAAGCAATAGCATTTCCGCTTTTACTTTTGGTTACATTGATAGATACATTTCGAACACCGTTATAGTGTGAGAGTTCCACCTCATCACTAAGTTTAAAAGCAACCTCTGCAATATCCCCTATACGAATACTTTGATTACCTACGTGAATGATGGTATCTGCTACTTTTTTCGCAGTTTTTTCACCATTGTATGTCGAGATATAGAGATGTTTTGCTTTTTGTTTGATCGTTCCTATGGGAAAGATTGAGCTTATGTTACTGATGGCACTCACAACATCAGAACTACGCAGCCCGTACGCTTCTATCTTTTGATAGTTCAGAGTAATATCGAGCTCCTCTTCTGCATCACCACGAATGGTGATGTCACTGAGTTCTTTAAACTTTGAGAGCTCTCGCTTTAACTCATCAGCTCGCACTAAGAGCTCTTCTTTAGAAACATCCCCTGAGAGTGCGATAAGAACCAGAGGAAAAGCATGGGTTTTTATCTTTGCAACAGGCTCATTCATATCTGCCGGCAGATCTTTTTTAATAGTGCTGACAACATCTTTGACATCATTTAAAACGATGATGTTGTCTGAACCCTCTTTGATATCCGCACTAATGATAAAAGAGCCGTTTTTTATGGTACTGGTGATCTCTTTGAGTGCGTCAATATTTTGTAATCCATCTTCAATATTTTGTACTGCCATTTTGTCCAAAATATCAGCAGATGTCCCTACATAGCCACCTTTTATCGTGATCTTGTCCATATTCATCGGAGGGAAGATCTCTTTTGGTATATTGATATAGGCAAAAATAGAGAGTAAAAAGATAAAAATCAGTAATATATGATTTAACAGTGGTTTGTCGATGGCAAACTCTATAAATTTACGAATCAATTCTTTTCCTCATCTTACTTTAATCAAACATCGTATCAAGTATTTGATTTTTAAACTTAATAGACTCTACCGATGCTGCTATTAGCTTGTTTTCTTCTTTGAGCGTTTCATACTCTATTTTCAGTTTGGCAATATCTCTGCTTTTGTAGTAAATCTGCTGTGTGATATATATCTTTGGAAAAGCGAACATCCCAACAAAAAGCAGTATGAGCAGCATATAAAGAAAGTAGTTAAAATCAAGACGCTTTTTACGTGAGACGACACTCTCTATCTCATCTAAAAGCTCATGTTTTGCACTCACCTTCTACTCCTCGTTATCCATCTCAAAAATACGCATCTTTGCACTGCGACTTCTTGCATTTTCTTTGAGTTCATCATCTTTTGCAGTAATTGGTTTACGTGTAATGATCTTGCCTATATTATGATTGTTGCCACATTCACAACGAAAAGCTTCCGCAGGACAGATACATGACTTTGCCCAACGTGCAAAAGTCTGCTTTACAATTCTGTCTTCCAATGAATGAAATGATATAACAGCAACCTTTGCGTGAGGCAGTTTTGCCTCTTCTATGGCACCTAAAAGCTCACGCAACTCACCGAGCTCATCATTTACTTCTATACGGA
This sequence comes from Sulfurimonas sp., assembly GCA_027063745.1. GTDB lineage: Bacteria > Campylobacterota > Campylobacteria > Campylobacterales > Sulfurimonadaceae > Sulfurimonas. The sequence continues at coordinate 5,677 of JAMORG010000052.1, read as the reverse complement.
TAGCCTGCATCAGCAGTGTCGCTGGATGAATCTTTTTGCCTCTTGGTAAAAAAGGTTTCAACTTTTCAGCTAGCTCTTTTGCCGATGTAAAAGGTCTGTTTTGTACTATTTTTGCAGCGACCTGTTTATAGTTACGTAACTCTCCATACTCTCTTAAAATATCTTCAAGCTCATTTTGAGAGTAGTTGTTTACAACACTTGCAGCATCTTTATCTGCCTCTTTGTCCATACGCATATCGAGAGTATCACTTTCATACGAAAAGCCTCTCTCTTTTTGATCAAGCTGCAAAGAAGAGACACCTATATCTGCAAGTATTCCTTTTATAGAGCTCTTGTCATACTCACGCAATATATCTTGAATGACTTTTGAAAAACGCCCTTTTCTTATCTCTACTCTATCACCAAACTTCTCAAGTCGCTTTGTAGAAAAATCAATGGCAGTCTGATCTTGATCTATCCCAATAAGCTTAATATTTGGATTGGATTCTAAAATCATAGAAGAGTGCCCGCCATATCCCATTGTACAATCTATTATGATACCATCATCAATACCTTCAAATGTATCAGTAACTTCTCTGTATAAAACCGGAATATGTGGAACTTCTTGCAAAAACAGCCTTTATAAATTTTTTAGTGATTATACCCCAAATTTGATTTAGGTTTAATTTTTTATACTGTATGATTAAGCAATATATATCATAAATGAATAAAAAGAGAAGCTATGGAACTATTTATACACTATCAAAATGAACTTATCGGACTCCTTGTTCTCTTTTTATTTTTATACCTTGTACTTGTTCTTATAAAACGTAACAAAAAAAAGCAAAAAGAAGAAGTACCTACACTGCAACAAGAAGATACTCTATCCTTAAGTATAAAAGATGTTCAACAAGAAGAACAAGGTCAACAAGATTCACAAGAGATAGAGCAAGAAGAGATTATTCTTGAAGGAACTCAAGAGGGTGACTTTGATGTTACGAAAGAAGATTCTACAAAAACATCGCCAACTATAAGAGAAGGCTACAAAAGAAGAGATGTTCCATCTCATCAGAAAATCATCAAAGAAGATTTTAAAGAGTTCAAAGGCACTCGTATCCTTATAGCTGAAGATAATGTCATTAACCAAAAAGTCATACAGGGCTTACTGGCAGAAAGCGGTATTGAAATCGTTATGGCAGATGATGGTATAGAAGCATTGGAAGTTTTAGAACACGACAGCGACTTCTCACTTATTTTAATGGATGCACATATGCCACGTCTTGATGGATTTGCAACAACGAAAACAATTCGTATGAATCCAGAGTACAACCATATTCCTGTTATAGCTTTAAGTGGAGACACCGCTGCTGATGATATACGTAAAATGCAAGATGCAGGTATGATAGAACATCTTGAAAAACCATTGAAAATGGATGCCCTTTATGATATTTTATATGCATACACAAATATAAATACTACTCAGAACAATCCATCGCTTGATACTGAAGAGGGACTCTATATTTGCGGTGAAGATGAAAACTTCTATAAAGAGATCCTTCAAGAGTTTGTCACCAACTACGAAAACAGTGCACAAAAGCTTACAAAACTTATACAAAATAACAAAATGCAAGAAGCTGATAAGATGCTGCTTGATATGATTGGGGTAACAGCCAATATCGGAGCAACGAAGCTTACGCAAATTACACAGCAGCTAAAAAATGCTCTTAATAACAAGCAAGAGAATATTGACTCCCTCTTACAAATGTACACAACTGAACTTACAACTCTTATCCACACAATTTCTACATATCTTCAAGACAAATAATTTTTGTCTTGGTAACATATCTGTTAAAAATCAAACAAATTTTATTATAAATTCCTAATAATTGATTTATATCAATATATTTTCTTGCTAAAACTTATAAACTACCTATGATTCTAAAATCTAACAAAAGTTTAAGGGAGTTGTTATGATAGACCCATCAGTCATCAGACCGGAGATAGCAGTAAATGATTTTTTACCTATCTTTGTATCGTCTGCACTTGTGTTAGTTTTTGGAGGGGTTTATGTTGGTATATATACAGCAGTAAAGGTCAAACTCTTAAAACCGTGGGCTATGGTTGTAGCCTATTCGTTTTGGGCATTGACTGCCTATTGTCTCTACCTTATGGGTAGTTTGATTCATGTTGGCGATTTTACTGCTAAAGCTTTAGTTGTCGCTGCAATTGGTCTTTTTTTACTTCCATTTGCAGTTTACTATATGCAACATCAGGTTCATGAAGAAAATGAACACTGAAAGAGCATAGTGACAAATTTATAGGAGGACAGAGTGGCAAATAAATCTGTTTGGAGTGACAATCGTTTCTGGCGTCGGTCAGCAACATGGGTTACAGGTTTTGCATCAGTACTGTTAATTTGGCTTACGTTTGACACGTCAGCACAAATTGCAATGGGGAATGATCAAGATCTAAAAGATGGTGTAGTTAAACGGGTTCCAGGACCGACAGTAATAAACTACAAGATTAGTTATGAAATGAGTTCAAAACGTGGTCATGAAGTACCGGTAATCGGTGGAAATGACGGAGAAGGAAACTCACTCTTTCAAGAAAAAGAGAAATTTTTCGGTCGTGATGACTGGAGTGAAGAGGAAGCGGGGAAACTACTTCACTTAGGGAAATTGGCTTCTCAAGCAAAAAACTGTATGGATTGCCATACACTACTTGGAAATGGCGCATATTATGCACCAGACTTAACAAAAGCTTGGCTTGATCCTGCATGGGGTCCAGATGGAGCTATGCAAGCATTGACTGGAAAAGAGACAAAAGAAGAAGCAATGGCTGAATTTTTACAACATCCAGATCAATTTGCAACACATGCTCGTATGATGCCAGATCTTGGTATTACAAAAGAAGAAGCAATTGGTTTGGTTGCATTTTTAAAACATATGTCATCAATAGATACAAATGGTTTCCCTAGAAACTTTGGACGTATGCAAGGAGCAGTAAATGGCAAATAATCATTTAACATCAGAATCAAAACAGTTGGCAACGTGGTACTTTACCTTTGCTGCCATTTTATTTGGTGCTCAACTACTATTTGGTCTCGTTGCTGCAATCCAATATGTAATGCCAGGTTTTTTATATGGAATTCTTGACTTTTCAATTGCCAGAATTTTACACATCAATGCACTTGTTGTATGGATGGTTTTTGCAATGTTCGGTGCTGTTTACTGGTTACTACCTGATGAAACAGGCATAGAAACAATTGGTATTAAAATTGGTAAATTATTATTTTGGATATTTGCAGCTGCAATTGTTGTAGTTGTACTTGTGTACCTATTTATTCAAGTAGGACCAGCCGATGAAACAACTATCTGGTTTATTACAGAAGGTCGTGAATATATTGAAGCGCCACGCTGGGCTGACTGGGGTATTGTTGTTGTAGCACTCGGTTTTGTTGCAAACCTTTTCCTAACAGGAATCAAAGGCAGACAAACAGGAATTGTAACTGTACTTATGGCAGATATGATTGCTTTTGCCGGTCTTTATTTAGCTGGTATGTTCTTTACAGATAATATCTCTATTGATCAATACTGGTGGTGGTGGGTAATCCACTTATGGGTTGAAGCTACATGGGAAGTTTATGTTGGAGCAATTGCCGCATACGGACTTATTACTATGATCGGTGCACACCGTAAAGTAGTTGAGATGTGGTTATGGATCGAAGTTGCAATGCTCTTTGGTTCAGGTATCTTAGGTCTTGGTCACCACTACTTCTGGATCGGTACACCTGAATACTGGTGGGAAATTGGAGCGCTATTTAGTGCACTAGAACCATTACCACTTGTTGCTATGTTTATCCATGTACTTTATGACTGGGGTAAAACTCAAGGTGCTGAAATGGCGAATGAGCATACAGATGAAGATAATGTTAAATCAGTTATCAATAATAAACCAGCATTTACATGGTTTGTTCTTAATGCATTTGGTAACTTCTTGGGTGCTGGTATCTGGGGATTCTTCCATACACTGCCACAAGTAAACCTTTATACTCACGGTACACAGTTTACATCGGCTCACGGGCACTTGGCTTTCTTTGGAGCATATGCTACAATTCTTATTGGTATGATGTATATAGCTGTACAGGGTACAAACGGCATTAAAGTAATGAAACATACAAAAGCTTCTATCTGGGCTGTAAGTATGATTACTGGTGGTGTTGTCGGTATGACAGTTGCACTTACAATTGCAGGCTATGTACAGGTTCTTGTATCTCGTGCACAAATGGGTGCAACATGGGCTGCATACTTTGATGGACAAAGTGGTCTGTGGTTTACACAGGCAATGGATTGGAGACTTGTTATGGGTGTTGTAACATTCACAGGTTTCATTTTCCTTGCTAAAGATTTACTTACAACTGGAAAAAATCCAGTTCATGAAAGATAAGGAGAGATAAAATGTTTGAACCATTTACAGATGTTGTGCCTAGCTTTTTCGGCTGGCTCAATCAAGGGCCATTAACATTAACACTCTTTCTGCATACGGTAATTATTTTACCTATGATTTGGATCTATTTCCAAGAGAAAAAGCGTTTAGAAGAAGAGAATTAAAAAAAGGCCTATATGGCCTTTTTTTTTATCTTATTGAAGGAGAAATAAAATGAGATTAAATAAATTAGTAATGTCAGTTGCGGCATTAGCAGTTGTTAGTTCAGGTCTTTTTGCTGGTACATCAAGTATGAATGTGGAAAAAGTTTTTGAAAAAGAGTGTCAAGGATGTCACGGACCAAACCATGAAGGTGGTGTTGGATCTGACTTACGTCCAAAAGTCATTGCAAAGAAAAATGCATATATGCTGGCTGAGACTATCTTAAATGGTCGTCCTGGTACTGCAATGCCACAGTTTAAAGAAAAATTCACAAAAGCTGACGCAGATAAAATGGTTGATTATCTACAACATTTCAAAGGTAAGAAAGTTGAAGTTCTTACTTTAGAGAATGTCAAAAAAGGTTGGAAAAAACTTAATGACAGAATGAAGTTCTTAAAAGAATATCCTCATCCTGCCGATGTAAAACACAATACTGATATCTGTTTCGTTACAGAACGTGATGCAGCTCGTGTTGTTTTTCTTGACGGAACAACTGGAAAAGTACTTTCTCGCCACCCTGCTGGTTTTGCAGTTCACGTAACAGTTACAAATAAACGTCAACCTCGTTATGCTTACTCTATCAGCCGTTCAGGTCTTGTAACTATGTTTGACCTTAATACTCCGGGACAACAAAAAATTGCTGAGTGTCAAGTTGGATCTGAGTCACGTGGTCTAGCAGTTTCACCAGATGGTAAATACCTTATGGCTGGTAACTACGTACCAGGTGGTGCAGTGCTTATGGATGCTATGACACTAGAACCTCTTAAAGTTTACCCTACTTCAAGTGTAATCAATATGGATGGTGATATCGGCTCAAGTCGTGTTGCTGGTGTATATGATACTCCATATGGACCATATATCGCTTTTGCACTTAAAGATGCAGGGCATGTTTACATTGTAGACTACTCTAAACCTAACTATCCGATTGTTGGTGATATTCCAAATATTGGTAAAATCCTACATGACGGTTTTGAAAATGAAGGTAAAGAGATTGGTCGTTACTTAATGCAAGCATCACAAGGTAGTGATGTTATGGGTGTTGTTGACTTTA